>CAYGWQ010000252.1:0-8205 GCA_964353465.1 uncultured Acidobacteriota bacterium
CGACCCCTCGACCCCTCGACCCCTCGACCCCTCGACCCCTTGCCCTTGCATTTTCCTGCAGCAGACTTCAACGATGGCGTGTATATTTTTTCCCGTGGCATTTCATAGGAGACAATACTCATGATCCATCGGTTGACAGGATGGGTAAGGCTGGCAACCTCGGCCGGCGCCGCCATCCTGATCTGCGCGTTATCGATCCCGGCCGACAGTTACCCGCGCCAATTATCCGTGGATATCCGGAATTACACCTTCAAGGTCGAGGTGACGGATGACGCCAACCTGATCTCGGCGGAGGCGGAGATTGACGTGCTCTTCAAGGCTGAAGGTATCGCCGAGCTTATCCTGGATTTGATCGGCAGATCGGCTGACGGCAAGACTGGGATGATGGTCAGTGCGGTCAAAGCCGAAAACGAGGCCCTTGCCTTCAAGCATGAAAACAACCGTCTTCAGATCAACCTCGGAACTGTTTCAAAAAAAGGGGAACGCCGGCGAATCCTGGTTGTCTACTCGGGGGTTCCGGGCGACGGCCTGGTCATCGGTCCCAACAAGAATGGTGAGCGCGTCTTCTTCGGCGACAATTTCCCCGACCGCTGCCGTCACTGGCTGCCCACCATCGATCACCCCTATGACAAGGCGACCTGCGAATTCGTCATCACCGCGCCGGAGGCGTACCAGGTCGTGGCCAATGGTTCCCTGGTGGAGACCACTAGCCTCCCCGGCTACCGCCGGCTCACTCGCTACCGGGAATCCGTCCCCATTGCCACCTATTGCATGGTTATCGGCGTTGCCCGTTTCGCGGTTGAGACGGTCGGCCAGGTTGCCGGCGTCCCCATCCAGAGCTGGATCTATGCCCGGGACCGCGATGCCGGCTTTGCCGACTACCGTATTGCCATGAAGCCGATGGAGCTTTTCGCCTGGCGTATCGGTCCCTTTGCGTATGAGAAGCTGGCCAACGTGCAGTCCAAGACACGCTGGGGAGGCATGGAAAACGCCAGCGCCATCTTCTACTCCGAAAGATCCGTCAGCGGTCAGGGACGCAACGAGGGGCTCTTTGTTCACGAGATTGCCCACCAGTGGTTCGGAGACTCGGTGACGGAGGCTGATTGGGATCACACGTGGCTGAGTGAGGGATTCGCCACGTATTTCACCCATGTCTACAACGAGTACACTTATGGCCGCGAAATGATGGTACGGGGGCTGCGGCGGGATCGCGACGGCATCGTCAAGTATTTCGCCAAGAATCCGAAAGCGGCCATCGTGACGCCCGCAAATCCCAAACTCGACAACATCCTCAGCACTAACAGCTATCAGAAAGGCAGCTGGTTCCTGCACATGTTGCGCCGGCAGGTCGGCGACGAGGCATTCTGGAAGGGCGTTTCGACATATTACAAACGCTACCAGAATGATAATGCCCTGACAGAAGATTTCCAGGGAGTGATGGAGGAGGTGTCCGGGAAAAAACTGGACTGGTTCTTCCGTCAATGGATCTACACGCCCGGCCAGCCGGCAATCCGGGGCAGCTGGTCATATAGCGGGAACACACTGACCGTGCAGATACATCAAACGCAGGCAGCGGAGCTGGCATACAGGACACCCCTCGATATCGGCATCATCGTCGACCCGAGTGCCGCGCCCAGAATCGAGACCGTACAGCTGGAGCAGCGCGATCATACCTTTACAATCAAGCTCGACAAAGCGCCGGCCGACGTCGTTCTTGATCCGAATGTATGGCTGCTGATGCAGCCAGGCGAATTTGTGAAGAAAGGTCCCTGAAACAAACCACGAAGACCCCAAAGGCCTCGAAGAACAAACATCAGGTTCTTAGAGGTCTTCGAGGACTTCGTGGTTTTAGATTTCGAAATCCGGAGGGGAACGTGATCGAGTTGACGCAGATGTCGCGGGAGGATCTGATCCGACTGCTGGACGTTTATGCCAAGAACTGGCTGGCACATGACGGCTCCTGGTTCCTGGCGGTGGAAGAGAAACTGGGGATGGAGACCGCCATGGATCTTGACCGGGAATCCTGGCGGCGGTTCTCGGCGGCCGAGGCAAGGCGCATCATGGAGGCGTTCGCCATCCCGGCAGGCGGTGGCTTGCAGGCCCTGGAAAAGGCCCTCGCCTTCCGGCTCTACGCCATGGTCAACAAGCAGGCCGCTGCCTGGACGAAAGACGGAGCTCTGGAGTTCCGGATGATCGAATGCCGGGTGCAGGCAACGCGCCGCCGCAAAGGCTTGCCCGATTTCCCGTGCAAGTCGGTGGGTATCGTCGAATTCACCGGATTTGCCGCAGCCATCGATCCGCGTATCCGTACGGAATGCCTGGCATGTCCCCCCGACCCGGACGGAGATTGCTATTGCGTCTGGCGATTCACTCTTACCGCAGCACCTGGATCTTGAGATTACGGAACCACACGGGAGCGGCTTCCTTGCCATGCAGGCCCTGGAGGCCGATCGGGCCCACGCGCGCATAATCCTTCAGCGCGGTGGCGAATTTGTTCTGGGTGCCGTCCGGGTTCTTCCTTGCTTCCTTCCAATCGTTCAGATCGATGTTGAACACCGGTTCGCCGTTGAAAACCAGGACAAGCCGGCTGTCCTGGCAGGTAATGGTGTAGCGGTTCCACTCCCCCGCCGGCTTCATCACGTTCTCGTTCTTCTCGGGCGGTTTCGCGTCGTAGAGAGCGCCGGCCATCCCGTACTTGGTGCCGTCGGTCGTTTCGTGAATCTGGATTTCGAGCGCGGAGAGTATATTCTTGATATCACCGGTGCGGAGAAAAATCCCGCTGTTCGCGTCCTTGGCAACCTTGAATTCGAGATCGAGAATAAAGTTGCCGTAAGATTCCTTCGTCCAGATCGTGCCGCCGGCTTTTGCGACCAGCAGCCCGTTCTCCATAACCCACCCGCCCGGACCGTACAAGGCATTGGAAAGATCGGCTTCAAACAGATTCTTCCATCCGCTGGTGTCCGGGTGCCCGCCCTTGGGGGCCTGCTGCGACCATAAAAAACCGCAGGTCAAAAGGCCGAACCCTATCAGTAGCAATGCAAATCGCCTTGGCATCTCTGCTCCCTCCAGTCAGTGTGGCCTATCTTCTATCATAATTACCGGATTTTGTTCGTGGAATCTGCATCATTTGCGTCCGCTTTCAGAATTTATAAATGAAGCTGGTGATAAACGCCGTGTCGTTCTTTTTGATTATCGGACTGGGTGTGACGTTTTTGTAATCGTCGATGAACTCCACCTTCAGCTGAGCTTTTTTGGTGATCGAAGCAACCAGCGCGATGCTTGTGTGGTACAGGGCATCCGCAAAGTCACTCGTCTTCCAGAACGCCGTAAAACCCTGATTGATCGATGCCATTTCCGACAGCTTGTACGAGAATCCCTGCCCGAAATTGATGGTGCCGCTGGTTTGCACGCTCACGCCGGGGTTTTTCTCCCACACGACCCCCGCGCCCCCTGTAGTGCTCAGGGTGGCGCGATCCGTCGCAATCAGCTTATAGCCGATTCCGCCCTGCGGATTTAGCAGATACGTGATATTTTTAAAGGGATCCCGCATGTAGGGCAGGGCGCCATAGGCAAAAACCCGCTTGGAAAAACTGTATTCATCCCGGAAACCGAGCAGGAGCCGGTCCGCGTTGGTCTGGCCTTCGGCATTGGCCCGCAGATAGAGAGCGTTGGCCTTGAAAACGTTCTTGGTCTTGGGATCCCGGGTCAGTTCAAAAGTGAGATTGAAGGTCTTGGTATCCGTATTCCCGCCGGTCAGGGCGAAGCCGGCGCCAAAACCACCCGTATAGACCTGGGGCGGCGCAGCCTGGGCCTGGGCCTGCGCGGCTGCGGGAATCGCCAGGGCCAACAGAGACAATCCCACTGCGGCGGACCACGCATTGCGTTTCATCGGTATTCTCCTTCCACGAAGTGAATGGAACGACGTGTATCACTGCATCCGAAGCATGAGAATTACCGGATCGCACTCCAATTGGCAAATGCGCCCGTTACTTCTTCTCCCCGGGCTTTGCGGCTGTCGTGATGATCTCGACGACGCCGGATCTCTCGAGGTTCCGGATCGCGTTGGCGACCGCCTCGAGGTCCACGTCCGGATACTGTGGGCCTAACACGTAAGCGAACTTGGATTCCGTACTGCCAACCTGAAGATTTCCGCATTCCGCACGGACCGCGTTATATATCTCCAGGATGCTTCTCTTCCCATCGATGAAGTAGTTAACCGAAGTGTTGGCAAATCCTGCGAGCCGCGGCGCCGGCGTCCCGGGAACCGCTGCCGGAGCACCTCCCCGACCACCTCCCGCAGGCGGTCCACCGCGAGTGCCCTGGCCTTGTTTCTGGGCCTCCTCGGAATAGACCTTGAACCTCCTACGCGGGACCATCCGGGAGTACTCGCGTTCCTTTTCACTCAGGGCGACGGCAGTGGGCTTCACACCCAGGGCGGCACACTGGTCCCGATACACAGCCTCGAGGCGTCTGGCGGCGACATCGCGTGCGGACTCCAGGCCGGCCACGAGCATACGGAGGTTGGCTTCCATTTCCGGCGACGTGGCCAGGGTACGGACCGATTCGACGCCTCCCTTCGCGCGCTGGAACGCTCCGGCGATCTTGGTCTGCGCTGCCGCGTGCTGGCCGTGGATCGCGGCCGGATCGGAGCCGAGCAGGCGGACGCTCTGGCGGGCAACCTCAGCGATCCACTTATCCCCGTTGGCCGCGGCCTCCCAGGCCAGGCTCCGGGCCTCGGGAACGCCGGCATTCGCCAGGTAGTAAAAGGCCGATGCCGCCATGAAGCCAACGCGTTTCAGCTCGGTCGGATCCACGTGGAGGATGCGGTCCTCGCTGCTGTGGTAGAAGTTGTCCGGCCAGTAGTTGAACTGCATCGCGGGAATCGCGGCGGCAAGGAAGACGGAATGATCGCTGCCCGAGGTGATGGTGGCCAACGGCGCCAGCCGGTAGTTAAAGGGGGCGTTCGCGCCTTGGGCGGTTCGGATCTCGGTCTGGTCGGTGAACAGGAGAAGGTTCGAGATGAGATCATTAAGAAAGCTCGGCCGGCCATCCGGCGTCATTTTGACGCGCAAGTAGCTGTCCGTAGTCTTCATGTTTGCGCCGGTCATATCGAAGTTTAGGGCGGCCAGGAGCTTGTCCTGGAGCTCGGGGTGCTTGTTCATGAACGCCGTTGACCCGGAGATTTCGTTGCCCCAAAGGAAGTGGATGGTGCGACGGGGCGGCGGCAGCGTTCCGTCCTTGATGAGGCGCGCGAGCGTCCGGCCGATCTCCAGTATGGTTGCGACGCCCGTACAGTTGTCGTTGGCCCCGGGCTTGCTGATCGTCTCGTAGGCGTGCGCGACATAGAGGAGTTCTCCGGCCGCCGGATCAGTGCCTGGAATCCTCGCCGAGATCACATTCATTTTCGCGGGGTAGGTTTTCGCCCGGACGTGCGCGCGAACCACGACCTTCTCGCCCTGTTCGAGGTAGCCGCGGAGCTCCAGAAACTGCCGCAGCGAAAGGGCAAATCCGAATCCGCCCTTGTCGGCTCTGGGAGAAACGCTCGCCCAGCCGATCTGGTCGAGGCTGTATCCGGCCGCGTTGCCGCTCACTCCCGCCGACCCCGTGCCGAGGGCTCCCGCCGCACTCCGTTGATTGACGCCGCTGTTGAAGGCCGCACTCACCGATCCGGAGCCCAGGACGATTTTCCCGGTGACGTCCTTACCGGCATAATCCGCTTCGCGTCCGGCGCCGACATAGACGACCTCGGCCTCGACATCCGCGTTCATGCTGCCGGAGGCGAGGGAGGATGCCACCTGGTTGAGACTGGCGATCTTTTTCTGAACGGGCTGCACGAGCCACAGATCGCCTTCTTCCGCGTCCCACACGTCCCGCGAGGGAAACAGCTCGATCGAAACGTTGGATAGCCCCGATTGGATCGCCAGATCGCGAATATAAGAGGTTTCGAAATATTGATTTTGATATTCCTCAGCCTGACGATCACGAGTTCCTGAGAGCATCTGAACATGGAGGAAAGCCTGTTCCCCTGAAAACTCGTTTAGGATCGGGCCCCTGATGGACGGCGGCACGAGACATCGGTCGGGGGGAAACTGTGCGACGAGCTGGCCGCCCAGTGCGACGGCAAGTGTAACAAAGGCCAGCCGCACCATGAGCGGCGCTCCGTGATTGCTGCGAATCATGAAATTTCCTCCTGATGGCGAAACATTATGGTCAGTTCCAATGCAGGCTCAGCGGCATCTTTCCCGGCCGACTAAGTTTCTTGAGGTACCTTCATCCCATCAGCCGGCCCACAATCCGCAGCCAAGGCCACAAGCCCAATCCAGATCCCTAAGTCCGTTGCATATCTTGCTGGATGCATGGCATCCGCCCGTGGAGAGAATTTCTATCGCGATGCCGGCGGCGGTGCAAGCGAATTCCCATTGCGAGTGCCGCGCCTTCGCCGCGCGATGCTATGGGCGCCCTTTCTCAAGAATCTGAATAACAGGCTGGCCAGGAGAATGCCGCTTTTACCGTTTCTGAACTATGATATCGTCCTGGTAGAGCGCCAGAGCGATCGCATGTTATCCGAATCCAAGGAGACCAGACATGACTCTTTCACGACGCGAACTCATCCGGACTTTGGGGGGCGGACTGGCTTCAGTGAGCGCAGCCGCCGAATTCCTCGCCTGTTCCCCTGCCCCACAAACAGCCGTTGGGAACTCGGAGCCACTCCTCGTCAGCCGGCCGGGACAGCCGGCGCCGGCACCGGTCGGGTATGACCGGCTTCCGCTCGCCTGGTACAAGGCCGCGGCGTCGCGTTTGAAGCAGAAGGCCGGTTCACTCGGCGTCGATGCGATTCTTCTCCACAACGATCACAACCTGGTTTATTTCACGGGGTGCTTCCGGCAGAGCGGTGAACGGCCGACCTGGGTGCTGTTCCCCGTCCATGAGGCGGACACCGCCTATTGGTTTGCCCCCGGGATCGACCGGGATCTGATCGAGTCCTGGTGGTGCACCGAAAACAACTACTATTTCTGTTTTCCACATGCCGAGGGGGGCTTCCCGAACAAGGGCCAGGTGGTACGCGGCAAGACCGTCGACCTTTTCGAGTGGATGCTCGGCGAGCTTGGCAGGCACGGGCTCTCCGGAAAGACGATCGGCGTCGATGTCGATCCTTCTCCGGCACAACTATCATCGATCCAGCGCCTGCTGCCAAGATCCAGGCTTGTCAACATCGGGAGCCTGTGCCTGGACATGCGCATCCGAAAAATGCCCGAGGAACTCGCCTTGACACAGCGCGCCTACCGCTACTTCGACAAGATCCACGCCTTTGCGCGCGATTTCATTCTCGAGCACGGCACGCATACCACGGATTTCGAAATCGGCCAGGCGCTGGAGGCATTCGGAATTCATCTGCTGATGAGGGATGTCAAACATGACGGCCGGCCCCACACGGCCGTGGGGATCGAAGTGACTTCGCAGTATGTACGAACCGGCGTTGCCACTGCATTTCCGCATCCGAACCAGTTTTTTTACAGCAAGGTGAAGCCGGGCGACGCGCTTTACGTCAACACCGACATCCTGCTTGGAGGTTATGGCGGCGAGTGCTATCGCAACTATGTGATCGCTCCCGCCACTCCCCACCATGAGAAAATCTGGCAGGTGGTCGCCGACACCGTGCAGATCATGGTTGAGGAAACCAGGCCCGGGCGCGCTTGTTCCGAAGTCGCATTCAAGGTCCACCAGTACCAGGTGAAGAACGGGATGGCGCCTTACATCTACCATCGTCCCGGCCACGGCTGCGGGCAGAACTTCGAGGGTCACCAGGCGCCCTTCCTGGCGCTCGGCGATCATACGGTTATCGAGGAAAACATGGTTTTCAGCGTGGAGCCCGGCCTCATGGATCCCGAGCATGGCATCGGCGTCAATCCGAGCGATAAGCTGCTGGTAACCGGGACCGGCTCGGTGCTCATGAGCAGCGTCCCCATATCGCGGCAATGGAGCTTCCTGGCCCTTTCGTGACCCAAAGCCGCTTTTGATGAGTGAGTCTCATCGCCAGAGGCGGTGGTTAATTAGCATCGGTCGCAATATTCGCTCTGCCCTCTAGCCCAGCCCCGTAGGGGCGGCAAGATAATAGCCCCGGGCGCAAGCCCGAGGTTAGGCCGGAAAGGGTGCGGAGCCCTGGAGGGGCGACAGAAAAAGGTTGCGGACAATGATCTTTCGCCC
>CAYGWQ010000253.1:0-8126 GCA_964353465.1 uncultured Acidobacteriota bacterium
AGCAAAAACGAAGAGATTTGTCCCGCAAAATCTTCATGGGGGGTGAACTGTTACCGCAAGAGTTATGATCGCGCCCACCTCCGGATTGACATATCCGGCCTGTCAGCTGCGGAAGCGGCGGAGAAGATGCATCAATCGCTGAATAGCTTCCTGAGTAACAAAACGATGAACAAGCTCAGCCCTTAAAAGGACAGGCTTGTTCCTATTTAACTTCATACCCCAATTTTCTATAGCTGCTATGACGCTTCTGGAACATACGTTTCAGCATCGGCACCTCCAGATCAGCGTAATCATAGATCATGACTTCGCGTTTTCCGGATCGGCTCCGATGCAAGCCTACCTGCATATTGGGCAATGGCAAGGGCATGCCGCAACCACGGTTTTTCCAAATGCTATGGGAGCCACCAACACGCCAGTGTCATGATCCAGGAGTGCCTGTCCTGCTTCTGCCTGTGATTCTGTGTACACTTTATTGAAATGCATCTGCACACTATCGCAAGCCACCCGGTGGTCATGAATGTCCAAAGAAACGCCCAATGAGTTCATGAGGTCCGCCAATTCTTCAAAGCACCCTCGGGCAGTGCGATGTATTCGGGAAATACCTCCGAACAACAGATGATTCTCGGTTTCCCATAGGTCGTCAGGCCCATCGCCGCGCGCGGTGGAATTCAGGATTCGGAAAGGCTGAAAACCGGATGATGCGGAGTCCTTGTTTACCGATGCACAGTTGATTGACTACGGTACGCTGAACACGGCGAGCACCTATCGACGCAACAACGTTCGTCGGCGTAGATCCTGGTCTGCCTATCGGCAAGATACCGTTCCAAGCGACCGTGGCGGCGGTCGTGGCCAGCTTCAAATCCTGACGGAGTTCATATGGTCGCTTGGGCATGCCGATCGCGGCATGTTGACTCTACCTGAGCAACCTGACATACCAGGAGATTGCTGAAATCACCGGGATGCCCGACGTTCAGCTTTTTACCGATTAATCCTCGATCTCCCCCGGATTGAATTCGGGACTGTTCCTGCGCTGCGCGCAGGCCGGCGGAACACGATGGGGATGCGCAAACTGCAATAAGGGCTGCCCTGGGCTGTATTGCGATTACGGTTTTTCTTGGCGTGCAATCCTTGCTGCCGTAGGCATGGTTTTCCGTCTCATCGGTGTTTCTTTTGTGGGGCGTCGGCGGCAAGCCGCGCCTGAAACAGGTTTGCGATGGAAGAGGCGATGCTAGGCGCAGATGGATACCAGGGCGCCGTTGGGCCGCCAGCGCCCAAGTAGCTGCTATTTCCGGTTGCCTTCAGCGCGATCGCTGGTTAGGATGCGGAGACAAAAGAGGTGAAGAGTCAAAAGATGCAAAAGCAGCGATGTCTACTTGCGACCATGACCGGTGAGCCGTTCCAGCCCGTGCGGCTTTATTATTCGATCCCGGATCGTTTGTTCGTGGCCAACAAGCTCCGGGCCATGAAGTGCATGCTCGAAGTTCCTCCGGAGCAATGCTGGCAGTGGCTGTTTCAGGGCGAGGCAGCAGCGCTCCGGTTCCCGGGCGGTTATGACGCCGTACCGAAGGAGAAACGCCCTATCCTCCTCGGCCGGATTCGTTTTCCGAAAAATGACGGCATGATCCTGCAGACGAATTCGATTCCGCGGGCGATCGAAGGAGCCCGGTTCTTTGGACCGCGTCTCGGGCCCGAGGTCATCGCCATGCGGTGCCGCGTGGTCAACCGGTGCTTCGCTGCCGATGAGGGCCAGCTTGATGAACTTATGAAGACCCTCGACCGTGACGTCACTGTGATCGAGCCTCGCGAGGCCGAGGCAGCTGTGAGTCGGGAATTCGCGAGTGTCCGGACGCGGCAGGATGCTGAGCGGGCCGCCGCAGAATTCATGGAGCGGAGGCTAAGGAGCAAGGAGGACGTCCCCTGGGTTGAAGACTTTCCTCTGGCCCCCGAAGAAGAGACGCCGGAGTTCAGGGAACTGGCGACCACCTTGCACCTGCGCGGGGTGCGAGCCCTCGAGCACTGGCAGGGCAACACGCACCTGACGCTGGCCGCAATCATCGTGCGGACCATTAAGGAGAACATGCACCGCTCTGGTCACACTCAAACGTAACCGCCGGCTCCGCCATCCCTGTCCTGGAGCAAACGATGCAAGAACTGATTCCATCAGAATATCGAGGTTGGTGGAGGATCGTCGAGACTTCACGGTGGGTGAGCGACGGGCTCGATCTCCTCGGCCCTGCTTTGATTTCGCTCACAGGTACGGACGACCGCCTGCGGATGCATGCGCTCCTCGCTTATGTCAACTGCAAGCCGACCAAGTCCGGCGTGTCGTTCACGTGGAAGGGAGCGTGGGAGTTCGACCAGATGTCGGGCTCCGGCCGGGTGATGCTGGGCAGAGACGGCCGGCTCAGAGGTGTCATCAAGATCAAGGATGGAGACTCGAGCAATTTCATAGCAGAGCGATCGCTCGAGCCGAACGATCTGATTCCGGATCCCCCGAGCTACCGGGACAAGTGGCGAAAGCGCTGGTAGGTCAAGGCGGCCAGATAGCCTTCCGACCCAAATGGCGCTCAGCACAGCCGCCGCACCTGGAGAATTGACGAAATTCTCTGGAGCCGAATTATCGTGATATCAGTGGATTATTTTCGGCCTGCCTTCCTCCTCTTCGTCCTCAAACCAGGGTTCGAGCGGCTTCGCTTCAGGCAGCGGAGGGGAGTAGCGGATCCAATTTCTGAGTTCAGCGACACTGCCGATCCATTATTCCGATGCCATCTTTAACCGCAGCATTATGCCGCGGGAACAGACTTCCGAGGAAAGAGGAGGCGGACCACATCAGAGTTGGATGCGCCGAGAGCGAGCAGCGTCCGCACAAGAAGGTCCAGCGATACGGAGCGTTCGCCGGCCTCCATCTTTGCAACCCGTGATTGACTTGATTTGATCGCCTTGGCTACGTCCGCCTGGGTCATTCGGCGCTTCATTCTTTGATTGCGAAGGTTTTCCGCAAGCCGCAGCTTGATCTCAACGTAAGATTCCTCCTGCTCGGACAGGCCGAGAAACTCTCTCGTGCTGCCGACTTTCCATCCTTTGGCCTCCAGTCGCTTTCGCTTGTTGCTATGCATCGTCATACTCCTGCAGCCTCTTTCTCGATCGGGCGATCACCGATTTCGTTGTTGTTCGTGATTTCTTGCTGAAGACGTCCACGATGACAATGGCGTCAGGATCAACGCGGTAGATTATGCGCCACGTCGCATTGACGTCGACGATCCTCAATTCGTGACAACGTTCGCCGATAGCCGGCATCGGCCTCGAGTGAGGCATTTCCAGCCTCTGGCCATTCTGCAATTTCCTTAGCAGGAATCCTGCTTCAAGCCTTGCCTCCGCAGAAAACGGAGGGGATTTCACTTCAGCATGCATCCATACAAGAGGCTTGTCGTTCGGAATCACGGCTCTATGATATGTCATATATGACATAAAAGGCAAGGATCATTTCCTTGCGAGCAAGAGGAAACTGCGGCGCGGCAGGGTCCCCTTGACGCGTGTGCCAGACGCGATGTGAATCGCGGCTGGCAGGTTGTCGCGACGATGGACGTGATACAGTTCATGTGGGAGCAGAGCGGGAGCAGCCGCCGTCGTCGTCTCCGCGATGACGGCCGCAGCCGGCGTAAACGGACCAGGTCAGAAGGGGATCTCATCGTCGCCGTCGAATGTGTGCTCCGACCGGTCGCAAACCCCGGACCGCGTTGACCGCGGGGCGGGCGGAACGGGAATTTCCGGCATTTGCGGGATAAACGTGCCTGCTTCGAGTGCGTCCGCGATCTCGCGCAATTCTCTGCATACCTGGGCCAGCACTTCCGGTGCGATTTTGCCGTGCACGAGCCACCTCTGCAGATCGTCGGCGAGATTGGCGAGATAGCAGACCAGGTTTTCGACCTGCCCCGTCTGCTCACCCGCCATCTCCAACGCGTCACCTGTGTGTGGCCGGCTCTCACCCTTCGCCCGGCGGGATCCGTCGGATTCGGGTGCCCCGCCGAAGCGCTTTCGGTAGCACTCCTCGATGAATGCGCCAACCGGGAGCTTCCATCGCTGTTGTGGGCTGGGACGCAGACCGGGGAGCTTCTTCGGGTTCATACCGAGAGCGCGCGCCATAGCCACCTGGCGCCCGCTGAGTCGGCAGAGCTTCTTCGCGTCCCTCCACGCTGCCTCGTTGGCCGTCCCTTGTCGCTTTCCCAAAGCCAGTACCTCCCAGGCCCCGATTCACATCAGGTCGAAGAACGCGTCGGTTCCGATCTTTCCCACGAATCGCCCAACGAGTTCGACGAGCGGTCCGTGCACCAGTGGCCACGACCACCCGCCTTGGCCACGATATGTCATCCGAGGCACGCGTAGTCACCGGAGCCGCAGGGCACAAACTTCAGGGCCGGTGCGTAGCGGGTACGGGTGGCCAGATGGTCGAGCGCGGGCTCATTCCATCGGATACCTAACCAGCGCGCGTGCTCAGCGTCGAGAGTCATCAGGACGGAGGACGGCTCAAAGATTACGATCTCGCCGCGCGCGCACTCGACGCGATGATAGCGGAGTTGGCCATGCCGTGCCATCTCCACGCAAACAATCTCCACGTCTTGCTCAGGTATCTGCGGACCGCGCCGATCGATGCGCCGCACTGAGACAACGCCGTTGATGCCTTCGGTGAACTCGTATCCCTCCGGCATCGTGTCGAGCCTCCCCTCGCCAGGGGTCTTTGCGACGAAGTAACGCAGTTTGCCGGTCTTGGTACGGCCGGCGTGAAGGTAGTATCGGTCGCCTCGGCGGTTTGTATAGGAAAGCCCCTTCACAGCTGCATGATATCCCAAGTGAAATGTCGGTCGTCAAGTAACTTGGGCCGGCCATGATCGAAACCGGCGGAGAGCGGATCCAGCCGCCATCCTCCGCTTTCCATGATCCCCGAGCCGACGTCAAGCCATGACGCGCGGCAGCTCCCGATTCTGATGCCCAGGGCGCCATTACGACGCCAGCAGACCCCGGATTCCCCGTGCCTTCAGTGCTCCGGCAGGTTCAGATGTTGTGTTTGCATTATATTATTGCACAACGTGGTATCTTCTGATACAAAGGTGCCCGTCGGAGGTGCCTATGGCTTATGTCAGGAAACGAGGAAACCAGCTCGCAATCGTTCTGGGAGAGCGCGACCCCGAAAGCGGTAAGGTGTGCCAGCGTATCCTCTTTACCTTTTACTCGAAAAAGGAAGCCATCGCGGCGCTCGACGACAGCCAGGGCCAGATCCTCCAGGGGCTGCTCGAGTGCGAGTATCCGGAGATCCGCTTCAACTGGAAACAAATCTGGTGGGCCGTCGCGAGGAACATGGAGGCCCTGCCGGAACAGTACGAATACCGGGAGGCGGAAATGGTGAAGCGCTTCCGCTCCGACCTTTGCGCCTTCACGCGCCAGCTGGTGCTCAACGATCCTCAGTGGCTCTTTTCCTCGGCCGAACTCCTGAGGCAACATCGCTTCGAGCTCGAGTATCTGATCGAGCTGATCGGCTGGCGCCTGAAGCTCTGCGATGCCAAACCGGACGAGTTTAACCGGGACAACGAATTCTACTGGCGTTTTCGCCTGCGGGGCAGAGAGGTGCCGGTGGATACGGAAGAGGGGATATCCGCGCTCTACGACCAAGGCGATCTCGACCGAACCGAGGCAGTCGCGCGGCTCCTGGTCGACACGTTTGAAGACGATGCCGAGAACCACAACTACCTTGGTATGATCGCACTCGACCGCGGCATCCTCGATCAGGCAGCCCGGCGCTTCACCACGATGATGGAGCTGGCGCGGAAGCGCCTGCCGCGGCGGCTGACGCCGCGGCTGTTCAGAAACAACCATCGCGGCAAGCCCTATCGCCGCGGGCTCAGCAATCTGATCATCACGCTCAACAGGCTGGGACAGTACGATAAGGCACTCGCGCACGCGGATCAGCTCGAAAGGATTTGCGGCGACGATGCCGGCGCCGATTATTACCGGGCCCTGATGCACCTCAACCGCGGCGCGTGGGAAGACGCGGCAAGAACCGCCCGGCGCATCCGGAATCTGTGGCAGGAAATGAGCTTCGTCGCCGCCCTGGCCTCTTTCGAAATGGGGCGGCGGGAAGAAAGCGTTGCCGACTTCCTCCACGGCGCGTGCAACCACCCCGCGGCCGCCCAACTGATTGCCGGCAGGCGCGCGAAAAAGCCAACCACCCACAACGAAGCGCGCGACTGGGAGGTCGGCACGGCCTTGTTAAAGAATGCCGGCGCTTATTTTGCACAGAGGGGAGCGCGGGCGCGACGCTTCCTTACATCCCTGATCACAAGCCCCGGCATTGCGGAGCTCATGAGCGCTGTCGAGGAGACGCGGCGACAGCGGGACCAGGAGCGGCAAGGGAGCACCAGGGTCGCGTGGGACCTGCTCCGGCGCATGGAGTCGGTCAAATTTGCCCAGGAGCGCGCTGTTGAAATCTGCCGCCAGTTCCATTCCGCGGGGCGACTCCGAGAGCGAGAGTGCAGCGCAAGCAAGCTGAATAGGGCACCAGAGAGAGTGGAGGATCGCAGATGAGACTGCATCGGTGACTTAAGGAACTCGATCATTTCAAGCCCCCAACGGCTCGCCATCTGGACGGACCGGCGCAGAACCTCAGCGGCTTGCAGGCCGCCTTCTTCGGACAAAGCGCTCCCGTCGTTGGCGCAAGACTGACGTGCGCAGTAGCGACTTTCGATCTACATACACCGCCCCACAACAGCCCCACTCATTCAGCCGGCTTGAGCTAGTCCCGGAAATCTATTGTATTTGCATATGTTATGAACATTAGGCACTGGTTCATCGTCAGGCCTTTTGTGATTTCACTTTTTTTCGATGCGCGAGAGGTGCCAACATCTCGCGCAGTCAGATAGTGCGCACATGGAAATTATTTAAAATCACATGGTTATCGCAACTTTGCTACAATATAGGAAATTTGATAATCCGTTTAGAACATGGGATTTTCCCCGGGAAATTGCTCTAAAAACAGCAGTGGCCACTGCTTGTTCCGCTCTCGTACCGTCGCCGTAATGTGCTGTAATACTTTAGCTTATGGGTTTGGTAGCGACGGTTGGAATCGAACCAACGACCTTGGGGTTATGAAGGACTAAACGGCCTGAACGCCGTACCAACACGTACTAAAATCACCAACAAAAACACGGTTCAAAGAATGAAGTTGTAGGACGGTGTCTGCGCCCGTAGGCGCCAGAACCGTTACACAACCGTTACACCCTTGTGTCCGTAGGTGCACAGGACCGTTGCACAACCGTTACACCTTCTTCAGCCCGCGGCTCGTTCAAAGAGGGATTGGAGAGCAATCAAAGGAGGCGTTGAATCATGTCCCATATCTTTACCCTTACCAACGCAAAAGGGGGCTGTGGAAAGACCACCGTCGCCCTTAATCTTGCCGTCTGCTTTGCCAGATCTGGATACCGGACACTCGCGATTGATCTCGACCAGCAGGGGAACCTCAGTGGCGGGCTCGGTGTCGACCTGAACAAGCTGAACTCAACCGCGCATCGCCTGTTGATCAACGACACGCCCGAAATCCGCCGATACCTCGTCGAGATTCGTCCCCAGCTCCACCTCCTTCCCAATTCCATCGACATCGAAGCTGATGACCTCCTGGAGGCGAAGAAGGTGAACCGCGAACTCCTCCTGCGCCGGCAGCTGAAGCCGGTTCTGCCCGATTTCGATGTCGTTGTGATCGACACCCCGCCGGCTATGCGGGCCGCGACCGTCAACGCGCTGGTCGTGGCCGATTCGGTGATCATTCCGATTGACTCAAGTTCGTTTGCTCTGCTCGGCATGAACCAGCTCCTCAAAACCATTGCCGCGATCAGCGAGACTCACAACCCTTCACTGAAAATCAATGTTCTGACCACGATGTTTAACAAACGGCAGAACCTTGACAAGATCATCCGTCAGCAGGTCGAGGAATTCTTCGGTCCGAGCCTGGTCCTGGAATCGGTCATCCATCGTTACGTCGGCGTTGCCGAAGCCACCGCCATGAGGAGAGGCGTCGTGGAGAGTTCCACGACAAGTTCTGCCACCTTCGACTTCATGAAACTGTTCAACGAACTCAAACG
>CAYGWQ010000254.1:0-8121 GCA_964353465.1 uncultured Acidobacteriota bacterium
GATGCGCTGCTTGGCTTTGGCCAGATCCACATCACCGCCCATCGCCGGCGGCGTGAACGTCTCCATCGCGTCCGGCTTCATGGCAGCCACGCTCTCGAGGATCGGCATCATCCCGCCGCAGGTGTGATAGACGATGCGCAGGCCGGCCTCGTGCGCGGTGGCGATAAGCGGCGCATCCAACGGAGCGACAAAGCGATCGAAGAGCGCCGGTGAAATGACGGTGGAAGAGGCGTCGCCGCCGCCCAGCTCCAGGAGATCGAAGCGCGCACCCCGCGTCGAATGCAGCCAGGCCAACTTGCGGCGCTGCAGGAAGGACAGCAACTCCATGACCCACTCGGGATCATCGAAGGTCGCGACGATCAGCGCCTCGATGCCGAAAAGCACGGCAGCGTCCTGCCAGCAACCGGGCTGACCGTAGATCGGGAAGCCGGGGACTGCTCCGCGCACGACGCCTCGCGTCCCCAACGCGTCCGCCTCCTGGTTGACCCGCTCGACGTCACAGATCGGATCAGGCGCGAACCGCATGAGCAGTTCGAGGTCGTGCTTCTCTTTGATCAGGCGCTCTCTCACCCATTCGGTCCGCCCATCGTCCTGCAGCACGGTTGAGAGCGTTCCGCGCGGCGTCATGATGCGATAACGCGTCGTGCGATAATCGGGATCCGGGATGTCCGCGTGCTCGATCCGCCGTTCGGCGGAATCTTCAAGGTCATGGCGCGACTGCGCGACCACCCAGTGAACGGCATCGAGGCCGAAACGATCGAAGAAATCCAGCTCCCGGATGCCTCCCAAACCGGCCAGGAAGGACGGCATGAGGTGATGCGTCGTTACCGGCAGGCGGTCAGGCGTCTGCCGTTCCAGCGCCGCCAGCAGGCGCTCTCGCGAATTCATGGAACTCCGTTCCTAAACCACGAAATACACGAAAAAAATCCTTCAGTGTATTTCTTGTATTTCGTGGTTTTTTGTCAGGCTATTGCATGAGCTGTCCTGCCATCCGCATCATGTAGTCGTGGTCGATGAACGGGTCATCATCTATGTGGCGTTTCATGAGGGCGGTCCGCTTCCGCAGCAGGTCCCTGAGATTGCGGCCGTGCATGAGGGGCGTTTCCCCGAGGTCGGTTGTCGCCATGAATTCGATGCCCGAGTCGAGCAGCTTGAGCAGCGCCTTGCTGTTGGCGATCTCGCTGCGCATCATGTCGCGCAGCGATGCGCGCTGACTGCGCTTTTCGACGGCGGACTTCGCCTCCATCCATCCGTAGACGCCTGCGATCCACGCAGCCACATTGCGCTGGGTCCTGAGCCAGCAGCGGAGTGCCTTCAGCCGTACGAGCTGGTCTGCGATCACGTTGGTCTTGCCAAGCATGGCTGCAGCCTTCGCGACCGCAGGTTCCAGCAGAGCAATCGCCTGGTCCAGAGCAGGCCAGACACCCGCGTCCATCCTCTCGGCGTCGACACGGCTCTTGGCCGCCGTGGTCAGATGGAACAGAACGTCGCGGCTCAAATCTACATTGTTAGGGTTGTGCGGCGTTGTGCACATGAAGTCTTCGTAGTACGCCCGCTCACGCGGCGGAATTGCTTCGATATTCGGCACGAGCGGCCGCGCCCACAACCGATACCAGGTGAAGCCGATGGTCGAGTACAGGGTCGAGATGTTCGGAAAGGCCAGGATGGCCTCCTCGCCCAGTTTCCATGCGCGCAGCAATGCCGGAGCCAGTTCCTCGCCCGCCCAGCGGCGGGCAAGGCGCGCCACTTCCTTGTCCATGTCAATGGCCGGATTGAGCTGGAACCTCCGGAGCACTTCGTGATTGATGTTCCACGGCACGAGTTCGGGGGGGAAGGTCCCGCCGATCTGCGACAGGTGCCGCACCCCGTTATCCCGGAGGAGCTTCAACCGGCGATGGGTCAAGCCGGGATAGGGAATCCCGAGGAGGGGAGCAAACATCTGGTGCGGTCCGGCCGCATTGTAATAGTGCGCGTTGCCTGCGCGGCCCTCGATATCCGACATCAGTGTGCGCTCACGCCTGGCAAATTGCAGTTGGTATACGGATCCGCCATTGACCTGGTTCGAGTCAGGATAGCGCGGGTGGGTGTACGGCATCTCCCAACCGCGCCCTATGAGGGAGGCAGTCTCGACATCGATGCCGTCCCCCAGCCCGCGCCAGATGATATCGTGCTCCCCGTAGAATGACTCGAGGCGGGTGATGACGCGGAAGTCCGGCTTGATCTGTTTCGCGGCATCTCGCAGCAGGCGGAAGAAGGTGAGCGCCCACTCCCCGGATACCCTTGCAATCTCCGCGTCGTCTTTCCACTCGCGGATCATGTACGGACCCCCATTGCGCCCCACGTACAGCGATTTCGTATGCTCGAAGCCCGAGCCGCTGTCATTGGTCCAGATGGTCATATAACCCAGCTCCGGCACCTCGTGGAGCAGCTTCGTGATCATCTCGGCGTAATGGGCGCGCACCAGCGGATGAGTGATGGTCATCGTAAAGCGCGGCGTGAACGAGCGGAAGGGGTGATCGACACGGGCGCCGCGCAGCATGGGATAGCGAGTGAAGAACTGCTCGGGCACGGTCCGCGGCTCGAAGCACAACAACCCCGGCACGAGGCCGTATTTGCGCGCGAGTGCCGCGTTTTCCTTCAGGTAAGCCAGATTCGCGGACAGGTAGTAGAAAGGGTACAGGCCCTTGTTCAGCTCGGAATATACGAACTGATCGAGCGCCGGGCAATAGGTGTAGAACATCGGATACACTTCACCCTTCGGCCCCCTTTCGAAACCCATCGGGGATGCCAGTCCGTTCACTTCCAGGTGCGTGAATCCGCACTCGGCCAGCCGGCGCACGTAGGTCTCGCGGTTGAGACCGTGCTGAATGCGGCCTTCCTGCGTGAGGAAGAGGTCATAGCAGGGGCGATTCCAGGCAAACGCCGGCGTGAGCGTGAGGCCGTCCTCGAGTTCTTTCAGGTCATGGTCGGCCAGAACATCCAGCATGTGGGTTACGGCTGCGAAAAGAAACCGGCTGTCCGTGACGGCGAGCACGCCGGAACCATCCTTGCGCAGCCGGATTACGATCCGTTCCCGTGCCGCGCTGCCGGGTGCTCGTGCAGGAATATCCGCGTCGAGGAGCTGAAAGACGCCGGCTGACTGGCGCTCATCGTGCCGCGCGCGCTTTACAACTACCGCGCCGGTATGCCTGGCGATTTCCCGGGCGGCGGTCTCGAATACCTCGAGCGCACCGGCTCGGATCTGAATCTGGCGGATCTTTTGTAACGCTTCAGCAATAGTCATCATCACCCTCTTCAGCAAAGCATGATCTCGAATCGGGCATCCCGTGCGATCGTGCTCTTGAAGTCCACATAACGGCTCTGCTCCACCGATACCGGGCGGAAGGATACTTCGTGACCGCTACACCGGACGGCCCGGGCCTCTGCGCCCGGAGGCAGCAGCACGTGGCAGCCGATCTCCGATCCTGCGGCGTCGATTTCAAATACCATCTTGTCCGGAAGCACGCGGAGCTGATAACGGATGCCCCGTCCTGAACATGCATATCCCACCTCGACCTCGACTTCCTCGATACCGGCCGCCAGCCAGCGCGGCGAGATTTCGGCTCGGTCGAAGCCCCTGCCGCGATCGACAATCCCTGCCAGCCCTTCAGTCAGCGCCCAGCACATCGCGCTCGATCCCCAGCCGTCGGCCGGCGAGGCCTCGGGGCTGGTGCTGGTCTCGGTGCTGCTCGGCCTGCCGTCTGGAAAAACTTATAGGACATTCTATCGAGGGCATGCAAGGGGAAAGCAGGAGGGGTGGCAGGGAAACGGGCGGAATCAGGAGTGGGATCGGGACAGTCGGCGAGTTGCCGGGGAGAAACCTGCGATTGCCGTGCTTCCGGGGCGGCCATTCGCCGACTGTCCTGATCGCCGGGGCGAGCCGCGAAATCTTGACGCCACGATGGGCACAGCTGGCGGCGCGACCGGATACACTTCGAGGCTACGGAGGCCCGAATGGAAATCCGAACTCTCGTGCCAGGGCGGAACTTATTGCAGGGAGAATGCGCCGGTGCCGGGCGGCGGGCGGGGTTTAAAGGGATCCCGCGCCCGGCAGCGGTCGCTGTGCAGATGTCGCAGGATGCGGTCCACAATGCGGGGTTGGGTAATGATGGAAACGATCTTCATCTCGGCGCCGCACGAGCACAACAGAACTCTAAGCCTCGAAAGAGGTCCAGTGCTTTATTGGACAAACGATTACCCGTCTTCCCGCAGATCTCCTTGCTGTCTAATCAAAGAGTGTTTAACATTGGTTCATGAGCGATACCCTCGAGAGAGTCATGCTGCTGATTCGGATGGGCGACGTGAAAATATCCGAACACGGCTATGACGAACTCGCTGATGAAGATTTGCAGATGCGAGACATTATCGCCCACTCGGCAGAGGCTGTGGTCGTAGAGGATTATCCTGACTATGCCAAAGGGCCATGCGTGCTGGTGTTGCAGAAGGATAGCTCGGACAAGCCCATGCATGTGGTCTGGGGAATTCCCAGGGGTGAATCCTCACCAGCCGTATTGGTCACTGCTTACCGACCGGACCCGGATCGATGGACCAAGGATTATTTGCGGAGGAAGAAATGATCACCAGAGCAAAGAAAAAACTCGTCCACGAAGGACCGTATGTTGCCGAGGTCGACATTGAATTACTCGACTCTGATACCGGGTGGTCACCCTACTTGTCGCTGGAAGATGCCTACAAGCTCGACGAGGTTCGCACTGCTCTGCGTCGCGGGGATATCAAAGGTGCTTCCAGGCTTGCGCGGGTGTTTACTCTTACCCCCGTCGCTGTTTAATCGAGGAGAGTGTGGTATCTCTCGCGTTCTGAATAGGGGCATCACCTCATTGCAGCTTCAGAAGATGGCTGTGGGTCGCAGGCACAGGAAGGCAGGCGGTCACAGAACAGCCGATCGTCACCGCCATTCTGGCGCCAGCCGATTCGGTCAGTTGCTTCCGTGACAGGTTTGCGGTTTCGCCCGACTTACGCAAGATCGCGTTTGTGTCCCTGTCCTCTCTCGTGCCGTGCTGCCGGTCTTTCGTGCAGGGAGATCCGCGTCGAGGAGTTGAAAGGCGCCGGGCGACCGGCGCTGATCGTACCGCGCGCGTTTGACAACAACCGCGCCGGCACGCTTTGCGATCACCTGGGCGGCCGTCTCGAATACTTCGGGGGCACCGGCTCGGATCTCAATCCGGCGGATCTTCTGCAAAGCTTCAGCAACAGTCATAGTCACCCTCTTCAGCAAAACATGATCTCGAATCGGGCCTCCCGGGCGATCGAGCCCTTGAAGTCCACATAGCGGCTCTGCTCCACGGATACCGGGCAGAAGGATACTTCATGACCGCCACACCGAACGGCCCGGGCCTTCGCACCCGGAGGCAGCAGCACATGGCAGCGTACCTCCGATCCTGCGGCGTTGATTTCAAGCACCATCCTGTCCGGAAGTGCGCGGAGCTGATAACGGACGCCCCGACCGGAACATTCGTATCCTACCTCGACCTCGACTTCCTCGATACCGGCCGCCAGCCACCGCGGTGAAACTGCCGCTTGGTCGAAGCCCCGGCCGCGATCGACAATCCCTGCCAATCCTTCGGTCAGCGCCCAGCACATCGCGCTCGATCCCCAGCCGTCGGCCGGCGATGCTTCGGGGCTGGTACTGGTCTCCGCGCTGCTCGGCGTCCCATCCGGAAAATACCACAGATAGGTTGCGCCCGTTTTCGAAACCAGGTCGAAGTACCGGCGGAGGATATCCACGCCGTAGGCCTCGAACCCGTGCTCGAAGGCCGCCCGTGCGATCTCTCCACCCACGAGCGGCATGATGCCGCCGTTGCAGTAAGCGCCGCGCACGAGGCGCTCGTCGCCGAAAACACCATCGGGAAACGGCGGGTCGATCGAGAACCACTCGGCAAAGGCGCGGCCCTCTTTCCCCCTGCGCTGATACTCGCGCAGGATCGAGACAGCCTGTTCGTGTGTCGCTGCCCCGCGATTGATATCCATCGGATTGCTCAGACTCAACTGTTCCGCTTCATTCACTCCTGGGATGACGACCGGCGAGAGCTTGACAAAGTGAGTGAAGAAACGGCCATTCCAGCAGATCCGGTTCAGATTCTCCCTTAGCCTGGCGGCGCGCACCTCCCATCCGTCGGCGCGACCGGCTTCGCCGAACCGGCGCCAGAGTGCGGCCATGATGCGGAATGCCTCGTAATAGCCGCTATTATCGCCGTGCATGATACCCCAATACGTGTCCTCGGTGATCTGGAACTGGAGCCAGTCATGACGCCCGGCCGTGTAGGCGAAGTCCCAGGTGTCGATGGTGTAGGCGCGTTTCACCAGGCCGCAGCCCTCGTCCCAGTACCACGGATGCGACAGGATGTAGGCCAGCGCCTTTTCCATCCGCGGCATCATCTGTTGAATCCAGGCATCGTCTCCCGACGCCTGCCATGCGATCCACGCGGCCTTCACGAAACGGTATTCGACATCGGCCTCGACAGGCACCCGCACGTACTTGGTCCAGTTCTCGCGTTCGCCCGGCAGCTTCTCCGGGAATGTCGTGAAGTAGTCGAAGATGCGTCCGCTCTCCGCCTGCGTTTCCGCAAAGTGCCGGACGGTGCTGGTCAAGTCGTGCTCGAAGTACCGGAAGGCCCGGATCATGTCGCTATAGTCGCGGATCCAGATCGAGCGCACGTCGGGTGCCCGATACCCGCGGATGCGTTGTCCGTCGATGGCCATGTCGAGGATATCCCGTTCGAGGAAGGAGCGCACGAGCGGGTAGAGCTCGTCGAACTCCGGCCGGCCGGTCCGTATGCGGGTTTCAACGCTCACGGCTGTCGATCCTCACGGTGTCGCGCCAGTAGCGCACTTTGTCGAAGCCGCTCATATCGGTAGACGCGTCGAACGGCAGCCCGTGAAACGTCTGGCCGCTCTGGAAGAGCACCTGCTGGCCGCGTTGTGCCCTCGTCATGTTGACGATCGTATACGACAGCTCCCCCCCGCCCTCGGAGGCGAATACCAGATCACCGTCGGTCTCGAGCAGGCCGTAAGCAATCTTTCCCCTCTCGTACAGGTAGCGAGGCCGCCGCCAATCCCGCGCCATATCCATGCGCAGGTCGTTCTTCACGCCAACGGTGATCACACGGCCTGCGGCCTGGATCGTCACTCCCATGCCGGTGCGCGCGGGGACGCTCTCGATGAAGCGCACGCGCTCCGCCAATGCCGAAGGGGGCTGGTCCTTGCCATGCGGGATCAGCACAGTGACAAATCCCGCGGTGTGCGTAGGCTCAAAGTGGCTGGCGGTCATCTGATAGATCGTCTGCTCGTCCTGAAAGTGGCGCTTCAGGGGCTCGACTCCCTCAAACCGGTAATGGGTCTGGGGGAAATAGATAAGCAGGCGGCGATCGGTCGGCAGTTTTTCCGCGCCGATCGCATCATACAGCGTGTCGTACCAATGCTCGCCGCGCGCCAGGATCTGCCGCGTGTGCCAGAGGTTTGCCAGAGTGAAGTACTCTGCCGTTCTCGATTTGAAGATGTCAAAGACGACGAACATCTCCGGGTCTTTCACATAGACCACCACCCGGTCCGCGTCATATCCCCAGCCGTCGTCGATGAGTCGCGTCCGAGTGTAGTCGAATTCGGGCAGTGCCAGAAAATCCACTTTTTTGGTACGAATCGGGCGGTAGGAGCCTGCATCGCGGAGAAAGTCAAACAGCGGCTGCGCCGGCACGGCATCCTTGGAGCTGTACCGGTTCTCCCCTGCCTTTTGACCGATGAAGATTTTCTCGGGGCGCACGACCAGCCGGTTGTGAAAATAGTCCTGCCGGTAGGCGCCGAACGGCCCGCTCGGCATGTAGTCGCGATATCCGCCATCGTGCAGCAGCACCGACCCTCCCGACATCAGCAGGACGATGCTGTTTTCGTCGGCGTGGCCGTGGGTCATCTTTTCCTCCTCCACTTCAATGGAGTCGCGCAGGTAGTCGCGGAAGTTGAGCCCGCCATCGCCCTCATCGCGGTAATTGAGGAGGAGATAGGTCGAGTCGGATTTCCAGCCGTTGCGGAACACGATCTTCTTCCCCTGCACGTCCTCCAAAACTTCCG
>CAYGWQ010000255.1:0-8035 GCA_964353465.1 uncultured Acidobacteriota bacterium
ACTCATAATCAGCGGGTCGCAGGTTCGAGTCCTGCTGGGCCCACCAATAAAATCAGTAACTTAGAGAGGAGATACTTCGGCCGCGTGGATTTGCTCCTATCCCCAATTACTCTGTATTATCTGAATCTGCGGCGCTTGAGTGAAACCTCCCTTTTTCATGCCTGCCAGTTCGGCGTCCATTGGGTCCGTCCATTAGGTCCGTGCATTGGGTCCGTGCATTGGGTCGCGGAGCGACCCTGTGATGGTAGCCGTGGGTTTCAACCCACGGGCACTGTGTGCCAACGACCCTCGTCGCGGAGCGACGTTTGAAATGCACATGGCCGGCCGGCGCGAATCAATCGAACACATATTTCTCATCAAACTCGATTGCATGTTCGCGGAGAAACGCGATGTATTCCTCCTGAAATGTCCGCGTCCGGTGGTGTTCCCGCTGGCCTTGGATGTAGGCAACTGTGTCGGGGATTTGTGATTTTCCGACCGTAAATGCGCCGTAACCGTCCTGCCACGCGAATCCCCGCAATTCGGGGACGGCGTCGTGAATCCATTTCGATGAACCGCCCTTGATCAGTTGCACCGCCTTGCTCACAGCCAATGTCGCGGGCAGACCGAGTAGCAGATGGACATGATCCTCGATGCCGCCGATGCACAACGGTTTCATGTCGTTATTGTGAGCAATGCCGCCCAGGTAAGACCAGATGCGCTGTTCCATGGCCGGAGAAATCAAGGGCTCGCGGCGTTTAGTGCTGAAGACCACGTGGTAATGCAGACTGGTGTAGGTGTTAGCCATATGTCACAGCGTCGCTACGCGACGCGGATTCATTGGGTTGCCGTTGACCGGGCGTTGAAACGCCCGGCTACCATCGGCGGTCGCTCCGCGACGAGTTGCCGGTGGTCGTGGGTCACGACATGCTCCTCACCCCCCAATAGCGGCTATGATGCGGCATACCAGGCAAGCACATCGGCGAACCGGCGCTCCTCAAAAACTCCGAACATGCCGTGCCGCGACAGTTTGGCCTTTGTGAGTGCAGGACTGCTGAGCCCGCACAGAAATCGGACCGCCTGCCGGGGATGCCCCAGGGCATAGGGATGCGCCGCGCGCAGGGATCGGAAAGCCGCCGTATCCAATCCTCCCGGCAGCGGCGGCAGATCGCGGGTCGGGGGTAGCACCTGCGCCCGGCCTATCATGCACCAGGTGCAGTGGTCGCAAGGCTCCTGCCGCGCTTCTCCGAAGTAACCCACCAGAAAGTTCGCCTGACAGCCCTCATGGAGAATGAGATCCTGAACGAGCTGGACTCGGGCAATCTCCTGCTGCTCGCGCCTGAGGAATCGTCCGGATATATCATCGAGGAGCGCATCGGGATCCGCCACCGGTCGCAGGCGGGTAAACCTCATGCGTACGTCGGCGACCTGCAGTTCCACCAAGCCCTTTTCCTCCAGGTGGTCCAGTGCGCGCACGATCCGTGATCGGTCCTGGCACAGCGCCTCGGCCGCCTCGTCCGGATTGAGGGTGAACCAGGTGCGGCCCCTGGACGCTTGCGCAAAGAGATCGCGAAGAAATTGGGCCCTTTCACCCTGGAACTCGGCGAATATCCCCTCGAGCGGCTTAAGTGCGCGGACCTTGTAGCCTGCATAAAACGGAGTTCCCTGGCGCAGGATGCCTGCGAGTTCCAGATAGGTCAGGGCCGTGCGCAGGACCAAGACGCGGATGTCGCATTGAGTGGAGAGATCATACACACTGATGTCGAATTCGGCCGGCTTATCGAGCACTTTTGCCAACAGGGCGCGGAGCGCATCCTCGGTCGGGGTGTCTCCATAGGCGAAATTCTCCAGCGCCGGGATATCGTCGGGACAGGCGAACAACTCGACCGTCGCAGGCAGACCGTCCCGGCCCGCGCGCCCGATCTCCTGACTGTAGCTCTCCAGGCTCTTGGGTTGGTTGTAGTGGTAAATGTACCGGACATCGGCCTTGTCGATGCCCATGCCGAACGCAATGGTCGCCACCACGATATTGCGTTCTGATGACATCCACCATTCCTGGACTTCCGTCCGCACCTCGTCTTCCATGCCGGCGTGATAGGGTCTGGCGGGAAGGCTAGCGGATTGCAACTGTGCGGCCACCCTTTCCGCGGTCTTCTGCAGTGTGACGTAAACGATGGCCGGTCCGGGAGGACGCGTATGGAGGCGCTGCAGCAGCAGTTCGTCCCGGCCTTCCCGCTCGATCGGCGTTGTGATCAAGCTTAAATTGGGACGATAGAAGCCGGTTACAACAGCGCAGGCGCGCGGGATGCCGAAACCTGAACAAATGTCCTCGACGACCGCCGGCGTTGCGGTCGCAGTCAGTGCCAGGACCCGTTCCGCACTGAGGGCCTTTGCGGTTTCGGCCAGCTTGAGATAATCCGGACGGAAGTTATGCCCCCACTCGGATATGCAGTGCGCCTCATCCACGGCAAACAGGTCGATCCGACACCTCCTGAGATCGTTCAGAAATCGTTCGTTGTTGAAGCGCTCCGGCGCGACATAGAGCAGCTTCAGTTCTCCCGACCGCAGTTTTCCTGTTGCCGAGCGGGCGTCTTCCACCGAGAGGGACGAATCCATGCGTGCGGCCTCAACGCCCCGGAGCTTGAGAAAATCGATCTGATCTTTCATCAGGGCAATCAAAGGCGACACTACCAGGGTAACCCCCGGGAACGTGAGCGCGGGTAGCTGGTAGCAAAGCGATTTCCCGCCGCCCGTGGGGAAGACCGCCAGCGCCGCTTTGCGCTCAAAGAGCGCCCGCATAACGGCCTCCTGGCCCGGGCGAAACTCAGTAAATCCGAAATGCTGTTGGAGCAAAGCTTGCAGTGCCGGCTCCGAACCCATGATCGACTCCCTTCAGCCTGAATCCACAAGTTTACCTGTTACTGAAGCAATGCGCACGAAACACTCCTACTAACCGGCAATGCACGCAAATGAGCGAAAAAATCCAGCCTCATGGGGCCCGTATCTGTAGATTCCAGTTTTCGTATTGGAACGGCGGACGTGAGCGCCCGGCTGTGTTCATCTATTCCTGTCAACCAATAGGTGTACAAGCCGGCTCTAATCTGAAAACTGGAAACTGCAGATACGGTCAGGGAGTGTCGGGCTTTCTGTCACTATTGTCCCTCGGGGAGAAGATCATCGTCTTCCTGGTCGTCCGGGGGTACTTTGCTGGGATGGAAACGCTGCCTCTCGACGCGACCGCGGGAAAATTTGTACTCCGCCTCCGCGTCACTAACCGGGAAGGGAAACGACTCTCCCGGGTCGATGCGAAGCTGCGCAATCTGCTCAAGCCGGTCTCGGCACTGTTACTGATGATCGGTTTTCTGATGGCGGCGTGGTCGGAGCGCAAGCAGGCGCTGCACGACCTGCTGGCCGGCGCGCTCGTGTTGCGGCGGTGAGGCGCGCCGGCGCCCCGAAAGAATCGATCCTGGCAGCGGCGGCTGGTATATACTCCCCGCATGTGCTTTTTGCGTGCCGCACAAACGGCGAAGGTAAACCATGACAAAACAAAATCGCCGGTCCCGCAGGTCGCTACTGAAGGCAATACCAGGTCTGGCTATTGGCGCAACCGGATGGAGGAGAGGCGCGGAAAAGCAATCCGCAAAATGGTCGTCGGGCACTAACGCGCCCAAGATAAAGCTGCCTCCGAACGCAACCGATTGCCACCATCACATTTACGATTCACGGTTCCCTGTGGACCCGAGTGCGGCATTGCGCCCGGGAGACGCCACAGTTGCCGACTACCGCCTGCTCCAGAAGCGCCTCGGAACAACTCGCGGCGTGATCGTACAACCATCCACCTACGGTCTCGACAATCGCCTGCTGCTCGAGGCGATCGGGCAGTTCGGACTGGCCGCTGCACGCGGCGTGGCGGTGGTGAACACGGGCGTCACCGATCGGGAGTTGCGGCAGCTGCATGCGGCCGGCGTTCGCGGCATTCGTTTTAACTTCGTGCAAGCAGGCGCCACATCGCTCGAAATGGTGGATCCGCTTTCAAAGCGCGCGGCAGTTCTTGGGTGGCATATTCAGATCAATGCCGCGGCCGATCAGATCGTGGCTGCCAGGGATGTATGGCCGCTCGTGCCATGCCCGATCGTCTTTGACCACCTCGGCCGCCTTCCAGAACCGCAAGGAACCAGCCATCCGGCATTTGGCGTGATCTGCGAGCTCCTGCAAAAGGGCAAGGCTTGGATCAAGCTGTCGGGTTTCTATATCGACACCAAGGTGGGTCCTCCCACGTATGCCGACAGCGTCGCGGTGGCCAAGGCATATGTCAAGGAAGCGCCGGAGCGACTGGTTTGGGGCAGCGATTGGCCGCATCCTACACAAAAGGATAATGAGAAGCCTGATGATGCGCTTCTGCTTGATCTGATGCTTGAATGCATACCCGAAGAAACCGCGCGCAACCGCATTCTCGGCGATAATGCGGCGCAGTTATACGGATTCGCATAAGCATGTGCCTCAACGCTTTTTCAAAGTTATGCCCAATCCCCCTCCTTCCATATAGAACAAGGTTTCCAGTGCCGGATTGGCCGTGACCAGCCTGTCATAGTCGTCGGCCATGCCGACATTATGAGCCAGAATCAATCCGCCCGGCCGCACCAGGGGGAGCAGCTTGTTCAGGTAATCGGCATAACCCTCCTTGTCGGCATCTATGAACACAACGTCAATCGGTTCCTTAAGGCGCGTGATCGTCTGGTGCGCATCGCCCTCGACGATGGTTACGATCTGGTCGACGCCGGCTTCCTTGAAGTGCCGGCGTGCAATGGCTGCCCGGCCCGCATCATACTCGAACGTGGTAAGCTTGCCGCCCGTCTTCTGAAGGGCGAGGCATAACCAGAGGCCGGAGAGTCCTGTGGATGTGCCAAGTTCCACCACATTCTTCGCGCCCGCTGCTTCCGTGAGCAACCGCAGCATTCTGCCGTCGGTGACGGGAACATTTTGATACATGTCCCCTGCCTTCTGCGCCTCCCCCAATACGGCCAGGACTTTCTTTTCAATCTCTGAATTGGCCAGCGGCAGGCTGCCGCTCGAGTATCCGCCGCGGAAACCGCCCCTCGGGCCCCGCTGGCTGAAAGCCAGGAAGACCATCGCCAGCATCAGGCAGGTGGCAATCAGGATTCGTTTCATGTGAGTATGCTCCTCTCGATCACAAGCATGAGTTTCGATGTGTCATCCGTCCGGCGTTGATACCCGGCCGCTTCTGTACCCTCTTCTGACATTACGCCTGCAGAAGCCGAACGTGTCATAAAATGGTTGTAAAGAGTGTGTTAAGTACATCATCGATCCGGGCATGGACCGGATTTCCGCAGTGCCGGTGGAAGATGCATTTCGAGCGTTCAGGCCGGATAGGATCATTGCTGTCAACGTGACCGGGGATCAGATGTTCCATACGCAGGAGGTAACTTGCAGCATCAATGAGGTGAGACTCATCATCCCGGAGTTCACGACAGAGGAGGAATTAAGCGGCATCGGCAGAAACTTTGATCGGTTGTACAAGATAGGTTTCGACGGCATGGCGGATGCTCTGACAAGGGTCGCCACAGAATTCCCTGCGGTGACACAAAATAAGGTGACAGGCGCCATAACCTCGAAATTTTGAGGCTACGCCGCCAGCCTTGAAAATACGCCTGAGGTGGGCGCCGGCTGCCAGACGGCGCTCGACTTGCATCGGTGCCCCAAGCCCCGTCCGGCGGCCGGGACCCGTCATTGGTTTGCGAAATCACTCCCACATCACGTTCACCTGGATACTTTGCCGGGCCGGGCCGAGACCCCGTCTGCCGGTCAGGTTATCAGACAGGATTTTACAATCTTGCGATATTCCCACAAATCATTACATGTCAATTAATTGTTCTGTTTGATGGAGCTTCATTTGGGTACTGAATGTCGGCATACTTGACAGGTTGCACATGGGGTGCAATTGGTGTTGTTCTCTGCTCCTGACTCAGCACCCGAGAGTAAATCGCTGGATGTAAATGGCTTATTTCCTCACCTTCTGGAAAAACCTGCAAATCATGGCACGCTGGCCCGTTTCTTGCTCTCTGTAAGGGCACCCCTCACTGTTTCTCCGAGCGCTGCTTGTAATCCACGAGCATAAGGCGCTGCTTTTCGCCGGAAGCAGATTTGGATGATTTTGTTGATTGTGGAAATGGCCTCCTGGATGGCTTTGTTCCTGGAGGCAGCGATGCACCGGCCGCCCCGGCGCCGATTGTCCGACAGGAGGGATAGGTCTCCATGATGAACAATATCCATTCACATCACCTGATATTCAGCCGGTCAGCTCAATGCTGCACAGTCATGATCCAGAGCAACGGCGTTACTGGTGATACGTCATGGACTGGGGACTACCCTCAAGTATTAAGGACGGGAAGAGGCGATGTTCCTAGAAAAAGGCCGGGAAGGCCTTTGGCCGCGGTTCTGGCTATTCTGCTCACCGTGGGGAGTATCAGTGCAGTAGGCGGCTGCACTGCCTGGGCTCAGGCTCCCGTTCCCCAACGCTATCTGATCGTCCATGCGGAAGTCGGCGTGGCCAGCTGGTATGGGCATCCCTATCACGGCAGGAGAGCAGCCGACGGCCAGATTTATGACATGAACAAGCTCACGGCTGCACACCGAACCCTGCCTTTCGGCACCCGTGTCCGCATCCACAATCTCGAGAATGACGCGACCGTCGAAGTTGTGATCAACGACCGCGGACCGTTCATCGAGGGGAGGCTCATCGACCTGTCGCTCGCTGCCGCGCGCATCCTTAAATTTGAGCAAGCGGGCTTGGCACGTGTGCGGCTTGAGCTGCTATCGGCTCCGATCCCACTGATCGCGGAGCAATGAGCGACTGAGGACAGAGCCTCCGCTGCATGCCGCTTACTGAATCGGCTCAAGGCTGGTCAGCACCTGCATCAGCTTCGTGATGGTCGGCATATCCAGGAAGGTGCCACGCACGAAGTGGGCATCGACACGCGACAGCCCCGGAATATAGGCCGCGCGCTCTGCATCGGGCGTGAATTTAAAGCCCACCTCCAGATCGATCGGAGTTTTCAACCTGTAGGGCCCCGGCCACCCTGCCTTCCGGAGCGCGCGTGTCACACCTTCCTGAATCAACTGCCTGCCGCGTGCCGGCGTCACCGTAATGGCCGAATGAAAGCCGAACGGCTCCTTAACGATTACCCCCTCGACCTGCGGCAGTGTCTTCTGGAGTTCCGTCACCGCTGCGCGGTCGCCCGAGATGAACAGCACCGGCACGCCGAAGTGGCCGGCGATTGCGGCGTTGAAGACCGCCTCCATGACGTAGGCGCCGTTGAGCTTGATTCCGAGCAGCCGTCCGCTGGAAATCGTGTGACTGCGCACGGCGTCCACGCTCCATTCACTGGCGTGATAGCCGATGAGCAGCACGCCGTCAAATGTCGGATCGATCCCTTGCATCATCTCGAGCGGGCGAGGAAAGCCGCGCACCACCCGCACATCCTCGGGCAGTTTGTCGATCAACAGGTTCTGGGCATTGCCATGCGCATCGCAAACGACGAACTCGGTGACGCCGGCCGCGCGCGCCGCATCGATCGCGGCCTTCACCTCACCCGTTGCCCATTCCCGAGCCTGGCCGTACTCGAATCCGGTCGGCCCGAGCTGGGCGGGCTGGATGACGCCGGTGATCCCCTCCATGTCGACGGAGAGGAACAGCTTCCTGGCGACACGAGGGGTTTGCTGAGCCGGCAGTCCGGGCAGGCTCAAGATGGCACAGGCAATCGCCAGAATGGGCAGGACCAAGGATTTGTGGTATTGGGCGGCATTGCGCATGGGCGCTCCTCCTCTGTTATCGGAGACTGTTGTTGGTGATCTTCGGCAAGAGTAGAAGAGAGGGTCGGGAATTGGAAGCGTTTTCACACAGCCCCGCTCCGGCCCTTCAGGCTGGAGAAGCCGGCAAGCCCCGGGCGCGTTTGCCTGCGTTCATCCGTACCCCGAAAAATGTATTACATGACTATCGGCTAAATAAACAGGATGTTGCGAAATAGTGATACTATAT
>CAYGWQ010000256.1:0-8024 GCA_964353465.1 uncultured Acidobacteriota bacterium
TAAAGCCCGCCCCCACGTTCGACTTCAATCCAGCCGGCGCTACGGATCGAACAATGAGTTTCGCGACAGAAACTAACTATTGCACATCAGGCCGCCATCTGCAATCGGGCGACCCGGAATTGCCGGGGTGCCGCTTGAAAGTTGTTCCGGAATTGTCATAATTACCGATTTGTAACCTTTTGTGACCGGGAGGTATTCATGTCCAAACGCATTCTTGCTGTATCCGTAGTATTTTGTTTTGCTGGTTTCGTTTTGCTGGCCCGTGCCCAGGAGATGGCGAGCGAAACGAAAAGCGAAGTCCCCGAGTTGACCGCATTTCATGAGGTCATTTACGAAATCTGGCACACAGCGTATCCGGCCAAGGATGTCAGCGCTCTCCGTAGATTTGTCCCCCGGATCAACGAGCTTGCGGCTAAGATTTATGCCGCCAAGCTCCCGGGCATCCTCCGCGAAAAGGAGGCAAAGTGGCAGGATGGCGTAGCGCAGTTCAAGGCAGCCACGGAGGCTTACAATGCTGCAGCCGCCGGGAAAGACGACCAGGCTCTGCTCAACGCCGCCGAAGCGCTGCACATGAAATACGAAGCACTGGTCCGCACCCTCAATCCCGTCCTCAAGGAAATGGACCTGTTTCACCAGAGCCTGTACGTCATGGTCCACAAATACCTGCCCGAGAAGTCCTATGACAAGATCCGGGGCGCGAGTGCTGATCTAGTGAGCAAGGCCGAAGCGGTCGCCAAGGCTTCGCTGCCGAAGTCGCGTGAAGCCAAGACAGAGGCCTTCAAGAAAGCCGCTGCCGAACTCCTAGAAGCAGCGAAGGCCCTCGATGCGGCTGGCAAGGCGCACGACCATGCCGGCATGGAAGCGGGCGTGGAGAAGGTCCACGCGAAATACGAGGCGCTGCAATCCATATTCGAATGACCGCCCGCGCCGCTTTTTCAGGCCGGGGAGACGGGGATCTATCCCCGGATGGTGTCGGCCAGTTTTCCGAGCTTTTTAATCCAGGGGCAGCTGGAGCGCTCGGCCGTGAGCAGCGGGATCTGGTGCTCGAGGCTCAGAGCCACATATACGGCGTCGTAAACCGTGATGTCGTATTTCAGCGCGACATCCAGGACGGAAGCTCTGTCCGGCTCGGCCGGAATGACCGGAGCTTCCAGGTGTAAGGCGTAGATCTCGCCTGCGGTACCGAAATCCAGCGCCCTGCGGCGCACGTACGTGCGCAGCACATTGGCAAACTCCCAGTACTGCAGTGACGGCACATAGAGTTCGGCCTTGCCGTCCAGGAGCAGGCGCTGCCACCGTTTCGCTTCCGCAGAGAAAGACTCGGGAAGGTACCAGGCGATAGCCACGCTGGTGTCAAGGACGCGGCGCATCATCTCACCTCCCGGTCTTCTCGCAACAGGTCGGCCGGAGAGTCACGCAGGGCCAAGCCTGCGAGTTTTCGCTCCAAGGCGACCAACCGCTCCCGATAGGTTGCGCGGCGCTGCTCTTCGGAACGCACATGGACGAGGGTGCGCAGGGCTTCTTCTACGAGGGCGCGCTTGGTTTTGGCATTCGAATAGCGTCTTGCTTCCCGAACCAGTTCATCATCCAAGACAATGTTGGTTCTCATACACACTATCATACACATCGTGTATTTCGATGTCAAACAGGCGCATGTTCACGGGTGTAATCGGAAGTGGGACTCAGTAGCTTGCCGCCGCTTTCAGAGCGAATTGGGCTAAAAGATAAAAACGCCACGGATTCCACGGATTCCACGGATTCAAAGAGCCTGGCGGATGATCGTTCCTGAGAGTTCTTCATAGAACCCCGTTGAATCTGACCGGCGGCCCCAATACATGATCGAGGATTTTTTAACAAATCCGTGAAATCCCTGAAATCCGTGGCGTTTTTGTTTTGATTTCTCCAGGAGCGAGTCCCACTTCCGATTACACCCAATGTTCACAGGCGCGGTTCGCTGCCTTGCAGCGGTGAGCCCGGTGTCAAGAGAAGGCGGCGAGGAGGGAGTGAAGGGCGGAGACGGCGCGGGCCGGATCGGCACCGACGGCGGTCTCATCCGAGAGGACGAAACCTGCGTAGCCGCGGCTCGCGAGGTCGTACACATGGCAGACCTCGGAGCGGGTGGGTTCCCCGTGCGCTGTGAGGTGCTCCATCACCTGCCCCGCCATCAACATGGGGCAGGGCAGGGTCTTAGGATCGAATCCGGATATCCAGCGAGCCATGGCCGCCGGTCCGAGCTGGGCCCCGAGGTCGCCACGACAGATCCAAACGGCATCCACAGCCCGCGCGATCGAGGAAACATTCTCGACTGCCTCGCGGCGCTCGATCTTTCCCAATACCGGGCAGCGCGGTGCGCGCCGGCGGATCCACTGCGCCTCGCTGCCGTCTTTCATGAAAGAGAATGCGAATGTCACCCGGTCGAGACGGGCTGTCGCGTGAATGCAGCCCAGGTCGAACTCGGAAACATCGCTGAGCGCGACTGGATGTTCCACAACATTGGCGCCTTTGCGCGGCCGCAGGATGCCGCCGGTGAGCGCGGCAGTTTCGATCGTCGCGGCGCCGGCTGAGATTATTCGGAATTGCAGGCGATCGTCGTCGCAGCTCAGGGTTTCACCCGCGGTGACGGACGCAAACAACTCCTTGTGGGGGATCGGGACCCCGCCCTCACCGGGATCCAGCGCAAAGCGGACCGTTTCGCCTGCCAGCACAGGGCGCTCCGCAAAACTCCCGAGCCGCATCTTGGCTCCCTGCAGATCGATGATCAGGCGGCAGCCCGGCACTTCCTCGCGCAGGGCCGCAGCTCGATGCGCAAGCTCCATCGCGGTCATGTGCGAGGCGTTGAGGCGGAAGGCGGTGGCTCCCGCATCCTGAAGCGCGCCGGCGAGGTGCCAGCTTGCAGGGCCGAGCGTGGCAATAATCGCGTGCGTGCGCTTATCCGGCATCCCATCACTCCTCAGCAGGCCCCGGCCGCATGTAGGCCCCGGCCGCCGGACGGGGCTTGGGGTACCGCTCTTTGGGGAGCGCCGTCTGGCAGCCGGCGCCCGCATGGCAGCCGGGTGCCACCTTCTGCCTCATCGAATGGTTGCCTGACGGAAGCTCTCTCATCTTCCGCATAGCGCCGAATTGAACACAACCCGGAACGTCCCGAACGGTTGCCCGCGCCACTGGGGACGGAAGCCGATGAGCACGACGTGCCCCTGGTCGAGTTCCACATCGAGCGCGGCAGCCTTGCCCTGGAGATATTTCTCGCCAATCAAGTACCCCGACAGTAGCGGCGATCCTGTCTCCGCGTATTTTGCCAGCACCTTCCCCTTGAAGCCGTCGAGAGTCTGAAAAACCGGGCTGCTGTCAACAAAGACGGCAGCCTTTTCCGGCATGCCGGCCATCACCGGATGCGTCGGATCTGTCGTTACTTCGACAATTGATGCGCGCAGGAAAAACTCCTCGGGCCGCAGACCCTCCACGGCGTTCTTGATCGGCAGCTTGAACTGTTGCGCGGCGAAGCGCCAGGCGTTGTTGAAGCAAACGAGCGTGCCGCCGCTGCGGATGAACTTCTCGAATCCCGCCAGGTCGTCCTGAGTAAGCGCGTAAGCATATTCGGGACGAACGACCCGGGCTGTTCCGCCCATGCGGCCGCCGGCCGCTGGCGCTGCGCCGCCTGCCTGGCCTCTGGCCCCCGCCTGCGCGGCCGCCCCGGCCGGAGGCGCTCCGGCCCCTCGACCGCCGCCTTCGCCGCGCCCACCCGCGCCTTCCAATGGCAGCCTGGCATCGTCGGCAAGGATAATCACGTCAACCTTGTCGCGGAGCGGTGAGTGAAAGTCCTCCGGGTGCAGGCTCACGAATTCGAAGCCGTACCGCTCGAGCACCCAGCGTGTCCAGCCTTCGTCCATACTGCCACTCCAGGGCTGGAACAGGCCGATGCGGGGCTTCTTGACAGGGGTGCCGGTAGCGGCCGTGCGCTCAGCGATGAGCGCCAGCGAGCGGATCAGTTCGGATTGCACCGACTCCGCAAGCCCTTGGATCAGGTAGCGCGCGCCTGCGCCGGGTGCGCCCGCCGTATACTGTACGCTCGCGCCCTGCTTCCACGCATGGTTGAGCGCGCGGAAGGCGTTGTTCTGCGCGGGATCGACGGCGAGCACGGGACCGCTGCCCGAAACCTTTCCAGGAGGCGGGACTACGGCTGCGGCGGCCGGGTTCGAGTCGAAGCCGATGCCGGGGACGCTGTCAAAGGGCGCGGGGTCGTCCGCTGCCGTCAGGTTGTACGGAGTCGCCTGGATCCTCGGATCCGGCATCGGACCCAGCAATTTCATCCTGGCGCGCATATCGTCCGTGAGCGGCGCGGCAGCAGCCGTCCACTTGACCCCCATCTGCAGCGGCAGCGTCCAACCGGCGGCGTCGTAGGGCCGCAGCGGCGGGCCGCCCGGGTACTGGCGCAGGTCCGGATACTTCTGGACGTTGAGCACCATGCGCGCCATCGCAGCGAACTCCTGGTCTGTCGGAACTACCCACGTGCCCGCCGGAAACGCGGTCTTGTCCAGCGTGACCGGTGCCGTGAGTTGCAGCACGCGCACCCCGGCGAACGCGAGGCGGCGGAGCAATTCGACGGCCGCTGCGGGATCCCGCTGGTCCTGCGGTATGAAATAGGCGTACGGCGCGTCTTTCCGCCCCCTTGCGATCTGATCGCGGCCCGCCTGATAGCGGTTGTAGAGCAGCGACTGTTTGTATTTCGCGGCATATTCGAGCACCGCCAGCGCAGCGGTTTCATTATAGGCGACCGCGTCGCCCAGGCGCCACCAGCCCCCCGGCCATGGGCTGGAGTAGAGGCTCTGCGGCCGGAGGTCTCGGAAGTTCTGCGGGATATCATTGATGGAGTACTCTCGCGGGGCCGCCATGTTGCCCGCCGTCTCCGTCCAGAACGCCGGGATGTTCTTGAAGATCGGCGCGTAGTCGACATAGCCGGGATACCAGGCATCGAAGGAGGTGCCCATGTGGGTGGCGCCAACCTGCCCGCGCTCTTCAAGGCCCTTGGCAATCGCCATGCCGATCATGTTCACTTCGCGCGATGCGAGATAAGGGGCATCGATTCCGACGGGCTCGGAGAACGGGGGCAGCCAGATACGCGTCGGAAACGGCGCGGCCTGGTGAAATACATAGATGACATGCGGCTCCCACTGGCGCCAGAAGTGCTCCATCACCCGCGACTCGATCATGTTGATCATGTAAGCGTCGCGATTGTTGTCGTGGCCGACGTACTCCTGGTAGAGCCGCGGCAAACCCGACTGCTCGTATGGCGTGCCGGCGTTTTTCAGGAGCCACTCCCCTACCATCTGCTGGCCGTCGGGATTCATTGTAGGCCATAGGATGAGAATGTCGTTTTGCAAAATCTCCTTCACGCGCGGATCGTCGACGCGGTTGAGCAGGTTGTACGCGAGCAGCGGTGTCATCTGCGGCCCGGCAACCTCCGTAGCGTGACATCCACCGTCGATGTGGACGAAGGCCTTGCCTTCGATCGCGAGCTTGCGAGCCTGGTCATCGGTCAGGCCGTCCGGATGGGCAAGGCGCTGGGCTATTTCACGGTAGCGATCCACCTTGGCCAGATTTTTCGGATCCGAGATCAGCGCAAAGTACATGGTGCGCCCCTGGGTCGTCTTACCGGCCTCCAGGAGCTTCAAGTATTTGCTCGACGTAGCGAGCTTCCCGAAGTACTCGATCGATTGATCGTAGGTCGCCAGCTTGTTGTCGGTGCCCGCCTTGAAGCCGAATACGGACTCAGGCGCCGGAACCGCTTTGGATGCGGCGTAGAGTGCGATCTGGCTCAAGAGGAGCAGGGTGAGGGTCAGTCTCCATATTTTTCGCATCGCGATCACTCCTGTAATTTGTGAACATTTCTAACTTGAGTGGCAGGAGAGAGCAAGCGAATTTCAGCACCGCGATCCTGGGTGCATTCAGTTCGGTCAGTAGTTCCTGCGCAGGTCCATGCCCGAGTACAGGCCGGCAACCTGATCGCCGTAGCCATTGAACATCAGCGTCGGACGCTTGAAAAACTCGCCAATGCGGCGCTCCTTCACCTGGGTCCAGCGCGGATGGTCAACCTCCGGATTTACATTCGCGTAGAATCCGTATTCCCGGGGCTCCATTTTGTTCCATGTGGTGGCGGGCTGTTTCTCGACGAACTTGATCCTGACGATGGACTTGATGCTCTTGAAGCCATACTTCCATGGCACCACCAGGCGAATCGGCGCACCATCCTGCTTGGGGAGCGGTTCGCCGTAGAGCCCGACGGCAAGGATGGTCAGCGGGTGCATCGCTTCGTCCATACGCAATCCCTCTCGATACGGCCACTCCAGTGCCGCGTATCTTTGACCCGGAATCTGCTTGGGATCGTAGATAGTCTCAAAGGCGACAAACCCAGCCTTCGAGGTCGCTTCCACCGCCTTGATGACCGACTGCAGTGGAATGCCGATCCACGGGATTACCATGGACCAGGCCTCGACACAACGAAAACGATAGATGCGTTCTTCCAGCGAAGGGTGCATCCGGATGATGCTATCCACGTCGAAGGTTCTGGGCTTTTTGACCTCACCCTCTATAGACACCGTCCAGGGAACCGTTTTGAAATTGGCGGCGTTGCGCGCAGGGCTTTCCTTGTCGGTGCCGAACTCATAAAAGTTGTTGTACGTGGTGATAGCCTCAAAGGAGGTCAGCGCTTCGCCCTTGGTGCTCAGATTACTTTTGACGTACTGAAATCTCGTACCTGCATGCACAATGGTTTCCGGATCCGCCAGCCGGCGAAGGTACCTCCCGCACACCAGCGCGGCTCCGGCCAATCCTGCCCGGGTCATGAACTTGCGCCGGTCGAAGTAAACTTCCTTTGGTGTTATCTCGGAATAGCCGGGTCTCCAAGTTTTCTTGATCAGCATATAATTTCCCTTGCGAAGTAACCACTTCTGCAGGCGTGAAACGCGTCCCCTGGACAGTTTCATCCCTGGCGATCAGGCTCGCGCCCGGAAGAAAGTATATGGGGTCGATCCCGCGGGCACAAGAGCAGGGGCTCCTGTGGGCTCCGGCCGCCGAGACTGTCTCAGAACTCCCTCGTGACAGCTCCACCGCAAGGGTTCATTGCTGAATCAGCCGCGGAGCGGCGGCAGATAATAGCCGGGGGCGCAAGCCCCCGGTTAGGACACAAATCCGATAGAGCCCCAGGGGCGACAGAAGCCTTTGCTTTTCAATTGTTTTCTGTCGCCCACAGTAGGTCCCGGCCTCCGGACGGGGTCTGGAGCAACGCTCCTTCGGGAGCGCCGTCTGGCATCCGGCGCCCACATGGCACCCGGCACCCACAGTAGGCCCCGGCCGCCGGACGGGGTTTGGGGTGTCGTTGCATGTTGCAGCTTGGGGCTATGAGACTTCCGGTTTCTTGTGCTAAAATTTTCCCGGATAGACTTTATTCCCAATCTGGAGAAGACAGAATGAAACAAGTGGTTGCAGTTTTTTCGATGATGATCGTGCTGATGTTCGGTCTTGCGGCAGTGCTGCAGGGTCAGGCGAAGGCTCCTGGCGTTGTTATCCTCAAGGGTAATCCGATGGGGGGCGTGAAGTTTGATCACGCCGCGCACGCGAAGCTGGTTGCGGACAAGTGCGAAACCTGTCATCACGCTTCGAAGGCCGAGAAGCCGGCGAAGGCGAAGCAGGAAAAGTGCCAGAGCTGCCACACCAAGGCAGCCACGGCTCCCATGAAGACAACGACAAAGCTTGCATTCCACGATGCGACGGCCAAGAAGGGGACCTGCATCGACTGTCATACGAAGGAAGCGGCAGCGGGTAAGAAAGCGCCGTTAAAGTGCGCCGAATGCCATAAGAAGGAAAACGTCTAAGCGCGTCAGGGGCGACTGGAAAAGTCGCCCCTCTGCATCCCGCAATCCTCTGCGGCGGTGCCTGGCTCGGGTAACGGGTACATATACAGCCCAAAACGATATGGGTGCGGCTCTTTTGGAACAGGAGATTTATCGCATTATTATGAGCGGGGATTG
>CAYGWQ010000257.1:0-8017 GCA_964353465.1 uncultured Acidobacteriota bacterium
ATCGAGGAAATGGCCGCTCCATTCCCAGTCTACATCGATCGCGACGGCAATTTTCTCAAACAAGTACGCAAGCTGATGACCCCCGCCATCTATTGGATGGATGCATCCGGGAAAATCCGCTATGCCCGGGCCGGTCAGCAAAACGAAGACGAGGAAAAAAGGCTCTTCCACACGCTGCTGGAAGAGACCCATGAATCGAATGCTCTGAATGAGTCGCGCCATAGAACTCCCTAGCGCGCATTCAGGAAGACAGGCCGCAAGAGATTGAGACACGGGAGGAAATCGTGCGTCGGATGCCGGCAAGAACAACTATGGATTTGCAAAAGCCCTGCACACGATCCAAGTCCGTGTTTATCCGCGTTCGTCCGCGTCCCAGATTGCATTATAACCCTGCCGCGTTTTTTCTGCCGGCACCGAGGATCCCATGAAACGTGCCCGGATTCTTGTATTCGGAATGGCGGTGCTGGCGACGGCGACCTGCGCCGTCTGGCGCTCCTCTCCCATGGCCGGAGGCGTCGAATACCTGGGCCGTGACGGAATCTTCTTTCAACGTACCGCCACGGATTGCGGAGGCGCGGCGCTCAAAATGATCTTCGACCGCTTTGACATCGCCATGGAGTACCGCCTGATGCTCCGGCGGCTGCACACCGGGACAGAAGGCACCGCCATGGCGAGCATGAAGGAGCTTGCCGAATCTGCGGGTTTGTTATGTGAAGGCTGGCGGCTCGCTCCCCATGATCTGTCCGTCATTCCCCTGCCGGCCATCCTGCTGCTGCGCCCTCATCACTTTGTCGTGGTGGAAACGGTCAGTTCTCCCCATTCGCTCCTGATCCTGGACCCGCTGCGGGGCAGGTTCCGGATGGAGGTCCGGCGGCTGCTGTCGGTATGGAAAGGGGAAAGCCTGTTGTTCAGCAAACCGGGAGACAGTGCGGGCTTGCATGGTCGCTGGTTCGCGCATTCCCGATCTTTGGAAAGGAGAATACCAGAATGAGAACCATGATCTCGATGCTGTTAATCCTGACGGTGATTGCGCTGGCGGGATCCGAATCCTGCGCGCCGATTTCGAGTGCGCTCATGACCACCAGCCAGATGGCTGCGGCCGCAGGCGCCGGCTTCTTCGGAGGCCTGGTGTGCGGACTCGCGGCGATCGGGACGGCAGCGGCCGCCGGCGCGATCATCACGGCCATCGGGGCAGGCACGACGGTGGGGTTCGGGGTGGCCCTTGGTCTTTCGGTAGGCCTCCACGTCGATGCCATCTGTATGATGCTCTAAGAAGGGACCCGCGCCGGCTGCGCGCCGGCTGGATGAATCAACTCACAATAAGGAGGAAACATGTCTGCTCTTCGACGACACAGAATCAGCAGCGGGATTGCCCTCTCGTTGCTGGCCATGCTTTTCATCGGCACCTTCCACGGCACTTTCCCGGTCCAGGCCGGATTGCTTTCCGGCACCGTGCTGGCTGGCCTGGTCGGATCAGGTTTCTGGAGCGATCCCTGCACCTGGGATGGCTTTGGCGCCGGCCTCGGGCTGGGAGCCTGCGCTCTCGGCAGCATAGGCGCCTGCGGAGGAGCGATCTACTCGATATGGCGGGCCATCAAAGTGGATAACTGCTTTTCCTAGCGCATCTCATCGTGCTCCGAGCCGCAGCGGAGCACAGGGAGTTCCATCCATGCTCTTGATGCTCGAGCCACTACGCTATCGCCTGCTCCATGAGTGGCGGTCCGCTCTCCGGAACAGCGCCCGCAGCCGGCTGAAGGCCGCACTGTTCCTGGTCACGCCCGCCCTCGCCCTGGTCATCGTAGGGGGCTACCACGCCATGCTGATCCGCGCCGCGCGGCCCTGGCTGAATGCCGGCACCGTTCGCAGGGAAGGCGTCATCGGTGCGGCCCTGCTTGCTTCCGGGGCACTCGTCTTTCTTGTCTCATGCGCTGAAATCATGCAGCAGCTCTGGTTTGCAGGAGACCAGGAGCTGCTGGCGACGGCTCCCATCGGCAGGCATGCACACGTCGCATACCGGTGGTTTTTCGCCGTCTTGCGCAGCGCGCCCTGGGCGGCGGTATTCCTGTCGCTGCCTGTCCTGGCCGCGTCTGCACTGCCATCGGCGGGAATCAGCTCCGTCGCGTTAGCACTCGCCCTGTGCGCGGTCTACTGGGCATGGCTGGCTTTTGCCGCTCTCTGGGCCGCTGCTCTGATTGTGGCAGCAGCGAACCGCTGGCGTCTCGAGCGTCACGCGTGCTTTGTAATTCTGTATTTGCTGCAGATCGGCGTCGTTGCGCTCATCATCTCGTACCGGCTCACACCGTCCGCCTGGTTTTCGTTTGCCGGAAGCTGTGAATCGCACGGAATGGCTGCGCTACTGCCGCACCACCAGCTGGCATCCATCATGGCTATGGCTCCGATGCCGGAAATCCCGGCAGTTGCCCTGCGTGCCGTTCTTCTTATCGGGACGCTGGTTTCCACGTCGCTGGCATGCTGCCTTGTGACGCTCCGGATATGGCCCTGGGCGGATCTCCCTGGCGCGATGCTAGATCGCGATTCCCGGGCTTCCCGGATTCACAGGTGTCGCTCGACATTTTCAACGAGCCGGTCGTGGGCAATTTTCCAGAAAGACTTGCGCGATCTGATTCGGAACCCGGTGTATCGGAATTGTCTGCTGGCGAATTATCTGCTTCTGCTCATCGGATTGTGGGCGCAGGCGAGGCAGGCATCTTCCGAGCGCCTGCTGATGACGACCCTTCCCCTGATGTACTTGACTCCCCTGATCGTCAGCGCGCGCACCGTGAGCCAGGAATACCCCTTGCTCGAGCTTTACCGGCTGGCGTTGCCACGCGTGTTCAATCTTCTCGATGCCAAGCTCTTTACCCAGGGAGTGGTGAATACAATCCTGGCTCTGGCTGCTTCTTTGCCCTTTTTCCTGCTCCTGAGGCCGGGATTCCAGCCGTCCGCAGTCCTGTTATTTATGGGCGCGAGCTTGCTCTATGTGCCTGTCCTGACGGCTCTGGCTCTCGCCCTGGGGACGTTTTTCCCGGAGCTGTCGGTGACGCCGAGCCTGCTGGGCCTGAAGCTGAAAGGGTCCCTGCTCTACTGCATCATGGCCGTTCCCTTGTATGCATTCCTGCTCAACCGGATGTATCTCGGCACAGCCCTCTACTCGATGTTTCTGCTCGCCGCAATCGCGCTCCTGTATGCCGGCGCCCGCAGGCGCCTGGATACCCTGTTGGAAAGGAGGATCCCGTGATCCGTCTGGTAGAGGTGACAAAATGGTTCGGCACGAAGGAGGCTTTGAAGCAGGTGTGTTTCAGCCTTCAGCGCGGTGAAGTGCTGGGATTGATCGGCCACAACGGGGCCGGCAAAACGACCACCCTGCGCCTCATGGCCGGGATACTTGCTCCGAGCCACGGGGAGATTTATCGCCCGGCGAATTTCAAAGCGGAAATCGGTTATCTCCGCGACGAGCCGTTCGTGTTTGACTATCTGACAGGGCGAGAAATGCTCTACTTCATCGCTGCCCTCTATCAGCTGCCCCGCCGGGCTGTGCAGCCCAGGGTCCAATACTTCCTGCAACTATTTGGCCTGGAGAGGCAGGCGGACCACCTCATCAAGACCTATTCGCGCGGCATGAAGCGCAAGACGGCCTTGATCGGCGCGCTGCTGCACAACCCCACCTACTGGCTGCTGGACGAGCCCACGGAATCGCTCGATCCGGTGGCAATTCGTGTTCTCAAGGACCTGGTCCGGAGCGGGCGAGCCGAAAACCGTGCCATCCTGGTGTCGACTCATCAACTCGCGTTTGCGGAATCATTGTGTGACCGGGTTGTTATGCTGAATCGCGGAGCCGTAGTTTGCGATGGGCCTCTGCATGAGTTGTGCATGCCCTCCGGCGAGAGATCTTCGCTCGAGGACATTTACCTCCAAAAGGTTGCCGAATGAGAAATCTTGTGAACTGGCTCAGTATCAGGACCTCAGCATTTTTCGAAGTGGTGGTTGCTCCCGAGTCGGCTTTCAATCGCGACCTCGGCGGGCACAGCTATGTGCTGCCGCTCAGCATCCTCGGCCTGTCTTTTGCCATGATCTCGTGGCTGCAGGCGCCGCTGGCGATTCAGTGGGCCCGTCTGCAAATGCAGGCCGCCAACGCCTCCCCCGATCAGATCTCCGCCAGCCTTGCCGTAATGTGGCGAGTGCAGAGATGGTCCCTGGCGGCGGTGCCGCTGCTGCTTCTCGTCAAATGGCTTCTCTGTGCAGCAATGCTCTGGCTGGTGGCACAGCTTTGCCTCGTAAGCCTGGCGTTTGCCCGAGGACTCGGCATCGTCGCCTATTCTTACCTGCCGGTTTTTCTTCGGGATGCGACCATTCTTTTCATCCTTTGGATGCGCGGCGCCGGAGCACTCGACCATCCTGAAGCATTGAATGTTGCCATCGGCCTGAACCTGCTGTTTCCTCAGCTGCCCCTGCCATGGTCGGCATTGGCCGGAAACTGCAATTTGTTTGAGCTCTGGTACCTCACGCTCATGATTCTGGGTATTTCGGCTGCGGCGGCCGTGCGAAGGCGCGTAGCCCTGGCGATCGTTCTTCCGGGCTGGGTTATCACCCTGTTCATCCAATTCTGCTTCGTCTCGCTGGGCCTTTCCATGCGCTCGGGCCTGGGCCGCGGATAACGCCTTGGAGTGCGGCGGTGTGCCCTGCATCTTTTACGAATCTCTGTGGGGGCAACATACAAAGGATGTGCCGGCCCTTCGGGCCTCATTGCCAAGCTCTGCTTAACCCCGCGCTTACGCGCGGGGCTACCCTCTGCCGGCGCTTCGCGCCTGGGGTTCGTGGCTGCCGGCACATACCGCGAAAATGTCACCGAGCATCCGCATCGAGGAGATGGCACGGCAAAAGCTACGGCCTCATGCGAAGCCTGAGAAGGCCCGAAGGGCCGGAAGAGAATAGGCCCGGCCGTCAGGCCGGGATGAGGACGGGCCCCATAACCGAGCGCCGAAGGTGCGGCACTATAAAGCTGAGATTCGTAAAAGGTGCAGGGTGTGCCGCCGCTTTGTACTCCGGGCCCCTGGCCCGGCGCATCAGCCCAACGCGGCACAGAAGCGCCGCACTCCAAAGTCGCAATTGGACTCCCTATTTATGCGCCATTCGGGTATACTCCTGCATCCAGCGAAGATACGAACAGCCATGTAATGCAACCCTATTGCGGGAGGCACCATGCTCCGTAAGTATTTGCCGGCATCATTCCTCGTCCTGGTTCTCATCTTTTTTGTTCAGGCGCCGGCGCAGCAGAAGGGGCTCGGAACCACCGGCCCTGAGTTATGGGGACCCGTGGCCACCTTTTCAATTCTCGGTTATGATCCTCAAACCGGTGAAGTGGGAGGAGCGGTCCAGTCACGTGTGTTCTCCGTGGGCAATGGCGTCCTCTGGGCGGAGGCGGACGTCGGCGCGGTGGCGACTCAGGCATGGGTGGATGTCAGCTACGGTCGCCAGGCGCTCGAGCTGCTGCGGGCGGGCCGGGCGCCCGAGGCCATCGTGAAACAGGTCTGGGAATCTGATCCCGACCCGCGGCCGAGCTGGCCGAAGCAGGGCCGGCAATTCGCCGTCATGAACGCCCGAGGCGAATGCGCTGCTTTCACGGGACCCAAAGCGGATGCCTGGGCGGGACACAAAGGGGGCAGATTCTGCACGGCGCAAGGCAATATTCTCGCCGGCGAAGCGGTCGTCAACGACATGGTCAAAGCTTTCGAAGAATCGACCGGGCATCTGTCGCTCCGACTGCTCTTTGCTTTGGAAGCGGGCCAGAAGGCCGGCGGTGACAAGCGCGGCATGCAATCGGCGGCCATGCTGATTGTGAAGAAGGGCGGGGGCGTCTGGCTGAACAATGATGTTGTATTGCGCCTGCAGGTGGATGACAATCCGGAACCGATCAAGGAATTGCGCCGGCTTGTGGAAATAGGCGTCAAGCAGGTGCGGCGCAGGTAAGATCGCTGACCGGCTTTGTTCGGCGGTAACAAGGAGACGGATCGTATGCGTTCATTCTCAGTGTTCACCCTTCTTTGGGCTCTGGCCGCGCCCGCTTTGGCCGGGCAGGGCAAGCCCAGTTACCCTGCTCCCGTGGAAGGGGATTGCATCCTCGAGAACTTCCAGTTCGCCAGCGGCGAAATCCTGCCGCAGCTGAAGCTCCACTACACGACCGTCGGCACGCCGGTGAAGGATGCCTCCGGGATCGTGCAGAATGCGGTGCTGATCATGCACGGCACCACCGGCAGCGGCCGCGGTTTCCTCTCGAATCAGTTTGCCGGCGGACTTTTCGGCCCCGGCCAGCTCCTGGATGCGACCAAGTACTACATCATTCTCCCCGACGCCGTCGGCCACGGCAGATCGAGCAAGCCAAGCGACGAGCTCCATATGCGCTTTCCCCGCTATACGTACGACGACATGGTCGTAGCGCAACACCGAATGCTGACCGGGCATATGGGGGTAACGCATCTGCGCCTTGTCATGGGCACCTCGATGGGCGGCATGATGACATGGGTCTGGGGCTACATGTTCCCCGATTTCATGGATGCCCTGATGCCGCTGGCCAGCCTGCCGGTCGAGATCGCGGGCCGGAACCGCATGATGCGCAAGATGATGATCGACTCGATACGCAATGACCCGGAATGGAAGGACGGCGAATATCAGAACCCGCCGCGTCGAGGCCTGATCGGGGCCATCAACGTCATGCTTTTTATGGTGAGCAGCCCGCTGCAGTGGCAAAGACAGGCGCCTGCGCGGGCCGCCGCCGAAGCATTCCTGGAATCGCGGACCAACAGCTATTTGAAGTCGCTGGACGCGAACGACATGATCTATCAGTATGACGCGTCCCGCGAGTATAATCCGGCCCCGCACCTGGAGAAGATCAAAGCACCGCTTTACGCCATCAACTCGGCCGACGATCAGGTGAATCCTCCCGAGCTCGGCATTCTGGACAAGGAGATCCAGCGCGTGAAACGCGGCCGGTACATCCTGATCCCGATCAGCGACCGGACCAGCGGGCACGGGACGCATTCGAATCCAGCCATTTGGGGGAATTACCTGGAGGAACTGCTGGCGGCATCCAAGCCCGCTTCCGCCAAAGTCTCGGAGATGGCAGAGTATCGATAAACAGGGAATTCCCGGCACATTCAGGTGAATCGCTCGGGCAAAGGGGCAGAGGGGTCAAGGATTCAAGGGCTCAAGGGGCCTCATTTTGAGCGGTTGGCAATAACAGGATGCTTCATTATGGGAAAACCGCCATTCGAAGTAACCAAAGAACTCGCGGGTTGGGTGTTGTTCTGGGCGAGACTGGAACTTGTCTCCGGCGGCGCCGATGCGCTGTCCGCCCTGCGCACGGAAGTGATGCGCAATGCCAGAGCACGGCTGACTGCGGAAAGCCTTGCCGCCCACCCGCCGATTTCCGCCCTCCGCAAGCTGTTCCGGGCAGCGGGGTGCGATCCCACACGGTATCGCATTTCCTCTGAGGCCCTGCTGCGCCGCGTGCTGAAAGGGGAAGAGCTGCCAGAGCTGCACCCGCTGGTCGATCTCAACAACTGCCTGTCTGTCGAACTTGCGGTGCCTTGCTGTGTAATGAGGGAAGGGACCTTCACCCCGCCGCTCGTGCTGCGCGCAGGCATTGCCGGCGAGAGCTACGAATCTTTGCGCGGCCCGTTCAACCTGGAGGGCAAACCCCTTCTGGCCGATGCTTCGGGCCCTCTCGATACGCCGATTACCGGAAACGAAAAGGTCAAGATCACTCCCGAATGCGCAGTCGCCTGGTTGGTGGTCTATCTTCCGGAGGGAGTGGTGAGCGCCGAAACAGCCCGCGACACGCTAGAGCGGATGCTGACTGCGGCTCCGATTGCACGGGCTTCGCAGGTTTCCGCTTCCTGATTTTTAAACCACGAAATACACGAAATACGCGAAATGTTTGAATTGAGGCAAATAGGCCCCGGCCGCCGAGATTGTCTCAAAACTCGACATTAATCTATCGGTCCGCATCTTGAGGCCCGAA
>CAYGWQ010000258.1:0-7959 GCA_964353465.1 uncultured Acidobacteriota bacterium
TCGAGGTCCAGGTCGAGGTCCAAGTATTGGAACTTATCTTAGCGCTTAAGGGCTATAGCCCGCCCCCACATGATTGCTCTGCTTGACGGATGATTCAGCCCCAAAAGGGAGTTTCGCGACAGAAACTGGCTACGATTCTGCGGGCAGAGAGACCTCGATGGTCGTGCTTGTGACGGCATCCCCAAGAACTCTCAACGTACCTCCGCATGCCGCGGCTAATGGCTCCAAGGCAGCGGCATCCGCAGAGGCTTGGACATTGGTCCCGGAAGCAGAAACGGCGAGCAGGACTGCGGGTCTTGCTCCGGGAGCGTCCGCCTGGGAGGGCAGAAGAGTCTCAATCGTGATGATGCCCCCCAACGGCAACGAGTTTCGGGCGTGCGTCACCAGGGCGTGGAGCAACTGTTCTGCGGAGGGCTGGGCTGCCAGGACGAGCGGCAGGCGAGGAAAGAGGGCTGTGATCAGCTCGACGTTATCACCTGCCAGGCGGCGGAGCGGTTCGGTCATTTGCGTAACGGCCAGGTTGAGATCTACCATCTCTTTGCGGGGACCGAGCGCCAGCAGGCGGTTGGCAAGTTTTCCGGCATGACCGGCAATTTCGACGAGCCGCGCGGCTCGCATGCGACGGGGGTCATCGGCATCCAGGCATTGCATGAGCAGTTCTCCGCAGTCGTTCATGCGGGTGACCAACTCCGAAAGGGCCTGCATGGCCGCGGATGCGATTTCCGTGAATGGTTCCATCCGCTGCCGGGACTCCGCAGCCCGCAGGGCGCCCTCGAGAGCAAGCCGAGCGGCGCGCTGCCGCTGAAGCTCCTGGCGTAGCGCTTCCGATTCCGCCCGCTCGCGCTGATGTTCCTCCCCTAGCTGGGTCAACCGTGCTTCCGAGGCTCGCAGCTCTTCTTCCATGGTCAGCCGGACTGTCCGCTGCCTTTCCAGTTCCTCCCGCATCGCCTGGAATTCGGCCCGTTCCGTCCGTTGTCCCTCCAGGACTTCCATTTGGCGTGCTTCCGATGCGCGCAGAGTTTCTTCGAGAGCAATCCGCGCCGCACGCTGATGTTCCAGCTCCTCACGCAGTCTTTGCCGGTTTGCCTGCTCCAGCCGGTGCTTTTCGAGGAGTCCCGCTTTGTGCGCTTCTGTAGCGGCCAACGCCTTCGCGAGCATGCTGTTTTTGGCTGCCAATTCGCGATGTTGCCGTTCCAGCTCCTGGACTATCTTCGCAGACTCGGCCTGCTCCGTCTGGCAACGGTTTTCAAGCTCGGCACAGCGCGCCTCCAGCGCGTGCAGCACCTCTTCCAGCGCAATGCGCCGGCCTTCCAGCTCTGCCCGTTTGCCATCCGACTCGGCATGTTGGTGTTCCAGTTCCTGGCGTGCGCGGTCCCATTCGGCAAGTTCGGATCGATGCTGTTCCTTGATCTCCAGGTTGCGGGCTTCGAGCCCGCGAATCATTGACTCGAGCCTTGCCCGCTGCTCCTCGGCCTCACGGCTCTGCTGCTCCTGCACCTGCCGCGTCGTCTCCAATTCCGCAAGCGCAGACCGGTACTGCGATTCGAGTTCGGCGCTGCGCCCCTCCAGGGTATGAAGAGCCGCCTCCAGTGAAGCACACCGGCTTTCCAACTCCGACCGCTTTCCCTCCGACACGGAACGCTGTCGTTCCAACTCGAGGCGCGCGGTTTGCCATTCATCTTGTTCGGCTCGATGCTGATGCTTCGACTCCTCCAGACGCGCTTCGAGTCCGGTGACCATAGTCTCGAGCGCTGTCCGCCGTTCCTCAACCTCCCGTTCCCGCTCCTCCAGTTCCCGTTGGATCTTCTCCAATCCCGCGAGTTCGGATTGATACTGCAGTTCGAGCTCGGCACAGCGCGTTTCCAGGGTGTGAAGGACCTCTTCATGCATGGCACGCCGGCTTTCCAGCTCCTCCCGCTTGCTATCCGATTCACTTCTTTGCCGTTCCAGTTCCGCGCGTGCCCCCTCCCATTCGGCGCGTTCCGTTTGATGCTGATGAACAAGTTCCGCCTGGCGCGCTTCGAGTCCCCGGATGATGGCCTCCAGCGCCGCCCGCTGCTCCTCGGCCTCAAGGTGTTGCTTTTCCCATTGCTGTCGCGTTGCCTCCCATGCGGTCTGCTCGGATCGGTAGCGATCATCGATCTCGGAAGAACGCACATCCATTGCGCGCAGTCTCTCCTCGAGCGCAGCACAGAGGCTCTCGAGCTCTGCGCGTCTGGACTCGGACTCGGCTAATTGTCCCATCAGCCGCAACCAGGCGCTGTCCCACTCGGCGCGTTCGATTTGATGCTGTTCTGCATTCTCGGCGAGGCGCTGTTCAAGCCCGCCAATCGTCCCCATGAGCGAGGCCTGCTGCTGTTCCCACTCCTGCCGCTTCTTTTCCCAATCGGCGGACTCGGCCTGGTTCGTGATTTTGGTGTCGCCGTCGCGCGCCTCCTTTTCGATCAAGGCCGACTCGAGAGAGGCGCGCTGGCGTGCCATTTCCGCGCAATTCCATTCGGCTTCCGCTCGCAACCTCTTCAACTCCAGGCAGGCGCTGTCCCACTCGGTGCGCTCGATTCGATACTGCTCTTCGAGCTCCGCATGGCGCGCCTCGGCCCCGTGAATGACCTCCATCTGCAGGAACGGCTGCGACTCCGTGCGTGCTGCCTCCAATTCCACTCCCCCGGTCTGGCTCTGGCCCTCAGCGCCACCCTGACTTATCTCCAGGGACCGCAGCAGCTCCTCGATGGATGCGTGCAGGCGTTCCGCTTCTGCCAGGCTGCTTTCCGATTCGGCATGTCCCCATTCCAGGCCGGGACGCGCAGGATATAGGCTGCCCGGCGCCTCTGCGTGTTGTCCCTCGGTCCGTGAACGGTGCGCTTCCGGTTCCCGTGCCGATTCCAGCAACTGTGTCCACTGCTTCTCTGCCTCCTGATGCTGTCGCTCCAATTCCCGGCGGGTATTTTCCCATTCTGCCTGCTCGCGCCGATGCTCCTCCACGAGCTGCACGCGGCTGGCTTCCGCTGCTCGCAGTGCCTCCTCCAACCCAGTCCGCTGCCACTCCATCTCTTGGCGTGCCGCCTGCCACGCCTCCTGTTCGGCCTGGCGCTCGGATTCCGCCTGCGCGAGTTTCGTTTCGGACGCTCGCAGAACGTCCATGACGGCGATGCGTTCTGCTTCGCATTTTTTGCGCTCCTCATCCCACTGCGTTTGCAAGGTTCTCTGTACTTCCTCGAGCCCTGCGATGGCGGACTCAGCTTCAGAAAGTTGTGATTTCGGCATCTTGCGGGCGGCAGCCGCAAGATCGTGAATCACCCCGAGGACCGCAGGGGAGGCCTCGGCCTCCCGTCGCAGAGGCACCGCCTGCAACTCAAGCTTGCGGGGAACACCATCGAGTCCGTCCCACTCAAACTCGACCGCGCCGCGCTCTCCCGCGCAAACCCGGTCGATGAAGGTGCGCAGCCGGCCCTCCCGTTTCGGGCCGACCATTGAGAAGAGGTTCTTGCCGACGATCTGGTCAACCCGAGTGGCGCCCACCAGCGACAGGCCCGTCCAGTTGATGGCCTGAAATGTCCCCTCGCGTGTCAGGAGGGTGACGCACGCAGGGACGGTCTCGATGATCAACCGAAGCCGCGCTTCGGTGGAGCGCAGGGCGGCTTTTTCGCGGAGCAGGTCGCGCCGGCGAATGGCGCTCTCCAAAGCCGTAGCCAGACGGTGATAATAGTCGCCGCTTTTGAGAATATACTCAGCTGCGCCCAGTTTGAGCCCCTGCACGCCCACGTCATCCTGGCCAGGCGCAACCATGAGGATTACCGGCGCATCCGGGGCCCGCGCTACGATGTCCTTGAGCGCTCGCAGGAGATTTATTCCCGGCGTTGCATCGTCGAGAACCACAGCATCGAAGGCAAACTTGCCCTGGGGCGCGGCGGGGAGGCTGCCGCATCCATCGGGGCCAACGGTCATCGCCCGGAACTTCACCAGAGTGGGACGGGTGAAATGGCCGCGCGCGCGTTCGATCTCGCCCGTATGGAGCACTTCAAGCGGCGGGAGGTCCTTTTCCCCTTCCGTCCGGCGGCGCTCCACCAGACGATCCAGGATCAAAAGCAGGTTCTTGACGAAATTGGGCCGTTTCACTACATAGTCATCCGCGCCTGCCTCCAGCATCTTGACAGGCGGGTCCGCATCGGCGGGCCCGGTCAGCACGATCACTGCCAGCGGCAGATCCTGTTGGCGGATACGCACAATCACGCTCAGGCTTTCCGTTCCCTGGATGATCGGATCCAGAAGCACTGCGTCGTAACGGCCGGGCGTGGCTGCGCGTGCCAGAGCGTCGTCGACTCTGGGCGACACATCGAGGCGGATGTGCGGGGCGAGCTTTTCCAGCTCGTGTCCCAGGAAATCTGCATGACTGATGTGCTCGGTCAGGTACAGGACATTCATGGTCGTTTCTCAGACAAGGATCAGATGTTCAACCTATGTGTATTATCATACCGCATTCATACATCACTCCCGCGCCTTGCTTGAACAAGGGTAGAAGGCCCGGCAATCAGCGCCCCGTTCCGCTGCCCTCCCCGGTTGGCCCACGGAGCATAGTCCCACATTACCAGTTGTTGAGCCCAAATATCTGACGCAGGTCGGGTCCCCAGGGGGGGACCGGTATGTCGATTGTGAGCACAGCCGGTTCTTCGGCTATCCCTGGCTGCATTGGAGGCGCGCTCGCCTCCTCTTCACCGGCCTGAGGGGATGCCTCCTCGGGCGCTTCAGTTGCCTGGGGCTGCTTCTGGTATCCAGCGAGAAGCGGCAGTTCCTCATCAAATGCGACGGCGGACTGATAGAGGAGGGTGGATCCCTGGAACGAAGAGGCGCGCGAGCGCAAAACCTTGCCGTGGAGCAGAAAAACGGCGTCTGCCGCAATCAACCGGATGGCGACTGATGAGTGTGGCACCAGGTGTGCTTCAGTTTCGATCAATGCGCCCCCGCGCGAGATGTTGATTAATGTCACCTCAGGTCCAGCGACCAGCCGGACACTTTTAAAATTGGAGATCGTCGAGGGCGGCAACCGCGGAGAGGATCGTTTCTCCGTCACCATCTCCTTGGGTCCACTCTTAGGCACCGGATGTTTGCTTTTCACTATCCTATTGGCCTTTCCGCACTTGATATCATGGCGTGGCCTCCGGCTGCCTTTCGGCTCCGAGACCGCCTCCAGGTAGAAAGATCGGCAAATTCTGCGGAAATATTAGTGTTAGAGGCAACAATCATGCCGTATCGCGCACACCAATTTTGGAACTTCCGCGCCACAATAACGTCTACTCCAATAAAACCAGGCGCGGGGCACAAACTGAATGATCTTATCAGGGAGTAATCGCCTATGTCTGCGGACGCACTTCTCACGGACCTGCGCCGTTCCCTCCGCTCCATCATCCGGAATCCCGGCATGTCCTTGCTAGTAGTGATGACACTCGGCTTGGCCATGGGGGCCAACATCGCAGTTTTCGCCTTGCTTGACAAGCTGATCCTGCGGCCGTTGCCCGTGGAACGGCCGAGCGAACTAGTGATCGTCAGTGCCCCGCCGATCCAGATGGCGGGATCGAGTGTTAGTGTCGGGGGGCGAGGCCCGGGTGGCAAGATCGTTATGGGTATATCCTATCCCCTCTATGCAGAGCTGCGGAATCGCGTGAGTGTTTTCCAGGGAATGACGGCGCATTATCCTGTGCGTTCGAGCATGCTCACCGGGACGGAAGCTATACAGGCCAAAGGAGTTCTGGCAACAGGGAACTATTTCGAACTCCTTGGAGTCAAGGCATTCCTGGGACGGACTCTGACGCCGGATGACGACCGCATTCCCGGCGGCAGTCCTGTAGTGGTTCTTACTCACGGATTCTGGCAGAGGCAGTTTGGCGGCGATCCCTCGGTGCTGAATCGGACCATTCGCCTGAATCAGCAGCCGATGACGATTGTCGGCGTCACGGCACCCGGGTTTACCGGCACCGTGGCAGGGGACATGCCCGGCTTTTTCGCGCCACTCAGCATGGGGGAAGTGTTCAACCGCATGCCTGGATTCAGGTATGACGCCCCCGGCTTTCACTTGTACACGGTCATGGCGCGCCTGGCTCCCGGGGTGGACATACAGCAGGCGGAGCGTGCCATGGATCGAGTCTATCAACAGCTGCTGGCGGAGGCGATGCGCCAGGCTCCATCCCTGACGGCGAAGGAGCGCAGCATTATAAACTCGCGACATGCCGAATTGTCGCCCGGCGGATACGCTTCGAGCCAGCAGTCTTCCCTCAGTCGCGACCTGCGGACACCCCTGACCTTGCTGATGGCAATGGTCGGCCTCGTCCTCGTGGTGGCCGCAGGCAATGTCGCGAACCTGCTCCTGGCCCGCGGCGCCGTCCGTGCGCGCGATACCGCCATCAGGTTTTACCTGGGCTCGACCCGCTGGAGGATGCTGCGCGAGAGGCTGATGGAAAGCCTCGTGCTGTCGAGCGCAGCGGGAGCCGTGGGCTTGCTGCTCGCTTACTGGACTGCGCGCCTGACGCCGTTGGCCCTCAATGTCGAGAGCCTGCCCCCCGGGGTTTCCTCAGCGCCGGATTATCGTGTGGGGGCGGCAGCGATCGGATTGGCGTGGGTCACGGGGCTCGGCATCTGGGCGGCATCGGCCCTGCGGGCTACGCGACGATCGACCTTACCTGCCCTTATGGAAAATGCCGGAATCGGCGGGCACCCGCGCGCCCTGCACTGGCGCCGCGGCATGGTTATCTCCCAAATAGCGCTTTCGCTGGTTCTGTTATGCACCGCAGTCGTTCTCTCACGCAGCCTCATGAAACTGATGGCGATAGATCTGGGATTTCCAACGGACGGCCTCTTCAGCTTTACGTTTCATCCCGGTCAGGCCGGCTATGAGGACGCGCGTGCCGGAGTGTATCTGGCTCAGGTCCTCGAGGCGGCGGAAGGCCTGCCCGGAATACGGTACGCCTCCCTGACCACTCATCTGCCCCTGTCGGGAGGGGGATCGGGAACCTGGGTGATCGGAGAACAGGCTCAAGGCAGGGATGAACAGGGAATTCTGACGGATATCACCCATGTCGGCCCGGCATATTTCAAGGTTCTGGAAATGCCCCTGCGCGCCGGACGGGAGTTTACTCCCGAAGACGATGCCGGAGGGACAAAGGTGGCCGTGCTGAATGAGTCTCTGGCGCGCCTGCTCTTCGGTTCGAGCGACCCCATTGGACGCCGCATTGGCTTCCAGGGGCTGCAACCGGACATGCAGGTAGTGGGTGTGGTGAAGGACATCAAGGCCAGAGCGCTTCGGGCGCCGATTTCTCCCGGCCTGTTCGTGCCTCTAAGCCAGCAGCCTGTGGTCGGGGCCATCACGATCGTGCTGCGGACCTCAGGACCAAGCATCTCCCATGACATGGTGCGCACAGCAATGAAGCGTATTGATCCGACCGTTCCCATAACGGAATTCGGTTCGCTCGCCGGCCGGATTTCTCAATCGCTGTACCGTGACCGCATGATGGCGACCTTGTCGATCTGCTTTGCCTCACTGGCCGCTCTTTTATGCGCCATCGGCATCTTCGGGCTCACCAGTTTCAGCGTCACGCGACGCGCAAAGGAGATCGGGGTGCGCCTGGCCCTGGGGGCGACTCGACCTGCAATTTACCGGCTGATGCTGAAGGAAGTTGCCCTGATGACAGCCGCAGGCTGCGCTTTTGGTGCCGGAGTATTCATGGCATCCAGCCGCATTCTGTCCTCAATGCTCTTTGAGCTGGCCTCCAGCGATCCGCCAAGCCTCATTCTGGCCACGGTGGTTCTCGCCGGCATCACATTCCTAGCCGGATTCCTGCCGGCGCGTCGCGCTGCAGCCCTCGATCCGGCCTGTGCGCTGCGTCAAGACTAATTAGTTTCTGTCGCGAAACTCCCCCCTCGAGTCCTCGCAGCGCGGCCCCGGAGGGGTCAGCAGATAATAGCCGGGGG
>CAYGWQ010000259.1:0-7945 GCA_964353465.1 uncultured Acidobacteriota bacterium
AATACTGCCTGCGCGATTTCCGCCTTCGCATTACGGTAGTCCGCGATCAGCCGGATGCCGTTATCTGCCACCGCCGGCAAGTTGCCGCGCCGATGGTAGACGAGTACCGCGCGCACCCGCGCCCATTTGCAGAGTTGGATCACGCCATAGCCCGCGCCCACCACGAGCAGCAGCGGCGCCACACCACACGCGCCCGCCCACAGCCGACCGGCCCACGTCAGGATGTCGCGCAGCAACGCGTCGCGGGCGAAGAAATTCACCGCGACGCCGACTAGGGTCAGCAGCCCCAGGAGCACGATTCCTGCGATGGAAACCGGGATAGCGATGGCTGGTCTCATGATCGTTCCTGTTGCCCTCCCAAAGCCAAGAGCGCATTGACAGCGGGATCGGCCGGCGTTGCCATCGCGATATGGCACTCAAAATCGTTCCCGTAGAACACGCTGTAGCAATCAAGGCAGCGCCACACAAGCAGTCCTTCATCGGTCTGGCCGATACGCCGCGCCTTGCCGTTACATTGACACATTCTGATCCTCAGATCGTGTGTTTTGCACTAGGGTCCCATCCGCTTTTAGAGTGAAAGCGGCGGCACTACCGCCGCCTCCGATAGACAATGTCGAAGGCTTCCCGGAAAGTTCATCAACAAGCGCTTGCAAAACAACCAAGCGCCTATCGATTTCGATAACGTGCGTCTGCAGTAAGCCTAGCGCTTTACGTAAGTTCTTCTTCATGGCTGATTCGACATGGCCGTCAAAGCTTCGGCGCCCATGTGACACATGCGCACGAGGCCAGCAGCTTCCGCCAGGGTGTCTTGCCCGCCATCGTCGCGGAACGCTGATGATGCCTCGATGATCCACTCTCTCAGCTCGGCATTCTCGCGCGTGAGAGCGTTCCCATTCGCTGTCGCTGTATCAGACGGCGCTCCCCGCAAATCACGGCGCACGGCTCCCGCTTCCTGCAAGGCTGCCAAACGATCATAGGTTGACAGCAAGTCACGCAGCTCGCCTTTCATCCACACGGCATACAAGCCATGCTCTGGCATCTCTGCCATGTTTTTCGACAGTCTGGCCGCGCTGATATTCCAATGTTCGATTGTCTCAGTAAATACTCGATTCAGTTGTGTCATTGTCCTACATCCTCGCCGGTAGTCCGGCCTAACGGTTGAAATAAGCTGCCCGTCACACGTCTGACGGTACAGCTCCGGTGCATCCGAGGGCTCAACTTCGCTACCATCCGACCCACTTCGGGTCAGCTTCATTTCGTTGTTAGACGGCGCGCACTCCGCCTCAAACTGCTGCCACGACAGCACCCAATCATGGTCGCAGAACATATAATGTCGTTGCACAACGTTCATCGGAGAACTTGCAAACTCGATCACGTTTCCTGTGATCTGACACTTTGGGCAGCGAATCATGTCTACCTCGCCATCGTGACGATCTTTCCGCCACAGATCGCGCAGCTATCCGTCCACGGATCGCGCTGCTGGATCAAACAAAAGCAGTATGGTCGCTGATCCTCTTGATTCGTTCTTAGTGCCTCTTTCGCCACCTCGATGATTGCAGCTAGGTGTGGATAGGTCGGCGGCTCGTCGTTCGCACCTTGCCATGCGACCCGCTCAGATTCATCAACGAGGCGTTTTAGCGCAGTCCGCAAACGCTCGCTTTCGTCTGTGTCTTGCATGTTGGAAACTCCAGTTGCCCTCTCAATCTGCGCCGGTGGATTCTGCCGCACCGAACGTTGACGCCGGCGCAGCCGTCACGGTGGAAGCCGTTGTTAGGATGAAATCCAGACTGGCGAACAACTCAGCCATAGCAGAGACGAATTCTTCTTGCTCCTGATGGCTCATTGCCAGAAACCTGCGATACAACGGGTTGTCTGTAGGATCAAAGTTACTCATGGATTTCGTCCTAACGGTTGGGATAAGCTGCCCGCTCACTGCGGTTCGGTGCGGCGTCTCCCTGGGTCATCCCGTGTCTCTCCACGGGTCAGCTTCATCCATTTGTTAGGACGGACGGGCCGACATTTTGCGGTAGATCACGTCCACCCACCACGCACCAAGAATGTTCTCGTCCTGCCTAGCGATTACGTGTAGGACGTTCTCAGATCCCACACGCCGGATGACCTCGGCGGCTTCATCAAGCGCCGCAGGTAAATCGCCATTGTCACGATAGCACGAGTTAATTTCCCACATGATTCCTCCTCATCGCCTTCTCTGCGGATGTCCAGGGATCGGCACTGTCATCAGCCCATTCCCATATTCCGGCCCCAAGTCGCCAGTGATCAGGATTTGCGTATACGACAAGAGTCTTTTCCGTTCTCCTTAGCATCTTACGTATGCGCTTCAGTTCTTGCTCTGCCGCATCGGTGCGACTCTGCAACGCCCCATAGGCATTTTGGGTTTCGCGGACGTAGCGACGAATCGCTGTATCCTGGTCTTCGCCTGGTCGTAACCCAATTAGGTTGGCAAGTTCATCGTCTATCATAGAGTCCGTCCTAACAGTATGTATACGGAAACTTTCCGCCTATCTGCCCCTCAGGGCGTCTAATGCGGATTCCGGCACCGGCCCGGCCAGCACCTTGCCCCACTGATCCAGTCCCACAACTGCCGGCTGCATCCCAATACGCGCTGTATAGGACTCGCGCGCTTCGCTCTCCGGCGTTCCGACGCTGTAGGCGCGCCAGGCCGCTGCTGCGATTGTGTCAGCCGGGATCGTTGTCATATCATTCATCCGCTGTAGTGTAATTGTAAGCGCCGTCTAGCGCTTCTTTCAACGCGTCACGTTCTTCGACCAACGCCGCCACCAGCTCCTGTAGCGCGTCGAGGTCTTCGACCAGCGCAGCCACCTGCTCCCGCAGCGCGTCGCGCTCAGCGACGAGTGCCGCGATCTGTTTGCGCATCGCATCGCGCTCGGCAGCCAGGCCGGCCACCTGCTCTTGCAGGGAAAAGACGATTGCATCGTTGTACGGCTGCCACTCCCCCGCTGATACCTGTTCGGCATATCGCTCATGTGCTGTTGGCATTCCAAGCTCCTCTATAGCCGTATGATCGCCCGCACCTCGGGCCACGTTTTGATGTACTGTTCCTTCGTCCACCCCTCATCGTCCTTGTGCCTGATTTCGAGAGAGTCGATCAGTAAGCCTGTCTCGCGCTCGAAATCGTCAACCAACTTCGTGATCGTGTTCTCCAGATCGCACCGTTTGCGTTTGGCTTCAGCGATATCCATCCTGCCCCCTCAGCTTTCCAGACCGTCGCGGCACCATTCATCGTTTGCCCTTTGCAATGTCAGTCATCAGGAAGCGCTTGGCTTCCGTCCACAGTTGGGCGTTACCTGTGCGGCCAAACGTTTGTTTGTCCACCTTAACGGTTGTTTCCGGCGATTGCTCGCCCACATCGGCCACGCGTTTACCGTCCGCGAAGATCGGCGCTTTCAAGATCGGCCGCTCCAACAGGATCACCAAGCTGGCCTTTTGATCGTAAACCGCAGAATCTCGCAGATTGCTACGCGTCCGCCCGCTTTCACCGGGTTTCGCCCGGTTGAACTGCGATCCGGCCAACAGGGCGACGTTATCCCGTTCAGCAAATGCTTTAAGTAGCTTGGCATCCCCACCGCGCATGTCAGCCGGGTTCTGACCTTTGACATATTCAGTCATGGCAAGGTCTTGCAGATAGTCCAGAATCACCACGTCGGCCTGTCCTTGTTGCCGCATGGTATGTGCTCGGCTAACGATCTGCCCCGCCCGCCAACCGGCGCAACTCACATAGTTGACCGCGCCAGGCCATGAGCGGGCGAGGGTATCAGCCTGTTGCATAGCCTCAGTCAAACCCATGCCGTCAACGTCAAACATGGTCATGCCCGCCCACCGGCACATGCGGCGCTTCAACATATCCTTATGCATCAGTTCGGTGTGAAAAAATGCCACCTGAAACCCCCGCCGCGCCCAGGTCTCAGCGCAGCACTCCATAAAGATCGACTTACCTACCCCCGACTCCGCGCCAACGATGCCGAACGCGCCGCCTTGCAATGGCCTAACGAAACTGAGAGCCTGCCAGGGTAGCGCCAGGGTGGGCCGATTCTCCGCTCGTTCAGCCGCGTCTAAGAGTTGCCAGTCTGCAAAGGCATTGAAGCTGGCGTCCCAAGTTAGTAGGTCCGTACCATGCGCCATGTAAAGCGCGCCTTCCAAAGCGACCCGGCTCTTAGCTTCGACATCGGCGTCATCCTGTGCGGTGTCATAGGCCATACTTACAATCTGCGTAGCCGCAGCAATCAGCTTGCGCCGCCGAGCATAACGTTCCACGATACCGCCGTAATGCCCGATGTAGACTGATGATGGCACGGCATTGACGAGCTGCGTAATGTAAGCCGGGCCACCCACCGCGCTGAGCATGTGTTGGCTTTCCAGCCAATCAACCAGCGTTACAAAGTCCACCACGCGCCCACGCGCTACCAGATCGGCAATCACCTGGAAAATACGTCCGTTGCGCTCGGCGTAAAAATCACTTGCTTGCAGGGTGGCAACTTCAGCCATGCCGTTACTGTCCAGAATCAGCGAACCCAACACCGCAGCTTCAGCGTCAGGATTAGCAGGAATTGGCATACTCACTGTAATGCCTCCATTGCGTCGAGGGTGGTAGGCCGCAAATCAAAGTCTAACTCCGGTTCCGCCGCTGCGCTGTTACCGTTGCGCGTTCGTGGTGGATGGCCTTCGGTCAAGCATCTTTGCAGGATACCGCGCATATAACGCCATTCGCGCTTGTTCGCACCGACTGCTACCTCGATAGCCTTGTACCACCAATCTGGCGTATTGTTGCTAAGTAACAGATTCCACATATCAGCCATGTCATCGGCTAATGTTCCGCTGAGTAGGCTGATGTCATTCTCAAAAGCACGTAGGGCTTGAGCGTAAGCTTTGTCAAGGACGACGACAGACGCGTCTTCTATCGTCTTCTCTTCTCTTATCTTATCTTCTCTATACGCGTTACTCTGCGTTACGTAACGCGTCAGTAACGCGTTACTGACGCTTGGAATGGGCGTTACGTTACCGTTACTGTGTCGCGCACGCCAGTTTGCTTGTCTCACAGCCCCTTGCTGGCGAGTCTTGAATAGCTTCCCGCCGTATTTTAGCCAGTCGTGAACCAGCAGCGCACCCTCGTTGTCGATCTCTAAAAATCCCGGGTGCCCGCAATTCAGCAGAGCTTCGATAAAAGCGGATGGATCACCGGGCCAGCTTGCGGCCTCGGCTATTTCCTCGGCTGACCATGCGGAAATGTTGCCGTCTTGGGCGTAGTCCTGACACCACCACCACAAAAACAAGAGATGACCTACAATGGCGACTGGCGTAACGCCAAGCAAACGCGCGGCCCGCTTTGTCTTGGGATGTTCGCGCAATGCGGCGTGAGCTTCGACGTAAGCCATGATACGCCTTTATCCTTTGAGGAACGGACAAGTTCCCGGCTCGATATGTGTATCCCGGCCCTGGTAGATGCGCGTGACAAAGATTTCCCAGGAGCGTTGAATCTCACGACTACTGAGATTCTGCCAGTTTTCGCCCGCCGATCCCTTGCTCATCCAAGCGGCAAAGCCTGACACTAAAGCGCCGTGCTTATGTCTATGCTCCTTTGTCTGTTGTTCAACCTTGACACGTTCGGCATCGGCCTCAGTGTGACAGGGCGGACATAGCACCTGAAGGTCGTTATTTTCTTCATGGCCCAGATGCTCATAATTCAAGTGGTGAACGGTCAAAGGGCGTGAAAATTTCGAGCGTCCGCAACGTTCGCAACGATAGCCAGCCTTGACTATGGCGGCTTCGGCGCGACGTTTCCAGGCGGCCGAATTGATGTAAGTCAAATAAACCTGTTCCGTGGTGGGTTCTTGGATGGTATTGCCGAAAAGATCGGCGGCGTAGGGCTTGTTGCTCATCGTCAAGCCTCCGGCTCTGACATAATCAGCGTCGTCAGGCGATTGGTCTCCGCGATGAAACGGTCAAGCTCGGCACGCTCGATAAGATAGCCTTTCGGCAGTGGTATCAGTCGCAGCAATCCGGCGTCATGCCACCGCGTAAGCGTGCGTGGATGCTTGCGCAGAATGGCGGCCGCTTCTTGGAGAGTCAGCAATTCGTTATCGTTCATGTTAGACATTATACACCTTTATCATGCAATGTCAAGGTCCAAGTTGAACTTTTCGCCAAACTTTAAGCTAGGCGCAGTATGCCTTTTTGCCATTGCCAATGCAATGAACCGCGATTCTCGACTTGGTATATCCATCCGTGCCGCCGACTCCATACCCGATAGACAACAATCTCGCCATCTACAATCGCCCGGACATGCAGACGCTTGTTGTTTATGTTCGCCGGCCCATAGTAGATGCGCAGCGTTTGGCCCGGGCGCAGCAAGTCGAGGAATGCCTGTGAGTATTCGTCGTTCATGTCAATTCCATATCCCGCGCCAGCAGGATAACGCTCTCGTATTTGACGCGCTTGTCGCCGTTGCGGCCATAGCGCATACCGGGGCAGTCGATCTTGACATGCTCGCACATGACGAAGCCAAGCGCGGTCAATGCTTCGATGTGCCAGTCAGTGACATGCTGGCGTTCGCCGTTGCCAATGTGATCCTTTATGTTCAACACGAACCGGCCGCCTGGGTGCATGACTCGGCGCGCCTCTCGCCATGCTCTGATGTGCAAAGCGCGATACCCTACGCCCCACTCATAGGCTCCGGTGTTATCATCAGCCAATCGGCGGCCCAATTTATCAGCGTATGTCGTTACTCCCGTTTTCCAGATAGACGTATCTGGCCTGGGAGAATCTGCCATGCGATTGCCGTAGGTGGGGCTGGTGCACAGAGCATCGAAGTACCCGTCAGGCCACGGCAGCGCCAGGGCATTGCCGAGCGTCGTTCGCGGATTGATTGCGGCCCACTCAGGTTCGATTTCCACTGCTTCGATTTGGACGCCAGGCAGCCAATGCTCCAGCAGGAATACCTTGCCAGTACCGCCGAACGGATCAAGGATGCGCTGACACCCTCGCAGCATTCGGGCGAACGTGGTCAGCAGCGCGTCGGTATATCGGGCGGGATGCGCTTTGTTTTGTTCCGGCATAGCGAAAAGTGTATCCATATTTCCCTCATGCCGGCCTGGTGGTGTCGAGCCACCTTTCCCGTTGACCAGACGGGCGCTTCCGCAGCAGGCCGGGCCGTGCTGTCCCCTTCCTATTCTACCCACTTTGTACCGGATCGGCCGGCTCCGGGCGTCCCGTTGACGCTCCAATGGGGGCGCGGGAGTTGCACCCGCTGAGCATGAATCTAGTCCCCCGAGCAGTCATCAGTATGGCAACTCTTGCGCGTCAAGCAGAGTCTTCTCCGCGCGGGCGTTCCGGGTGCTCAGATCGCCGCGTAGCTTTGCGATGATGCCTGCCTGCGCATCAATGGTCTTTTCATAGCTGACGAGCATCGCGTTCAGCCTGTGTACCTGGGCGTTCCGGGCGCTCAGGTCGCCGCGCAGCGTTGCCACCTCGCGGCGCAGATCGTCGCACTGGCCGCGCGCGTCCAACTCGACAGATGTGGTCATGTCGCCTCCTCGGGCGCCGGATAGCCCGGCGAGTGCGCGAACTTCGGCGTGTAGCACTCATCCCAGGTCACCGCGCCGGTATCCCATATGACAGTACCGGCGGGCTTGGCTTCCAACACGGCCAAACGAGAGCGAATGCTAGTCAACTCTCCCAGGATGAATTGAGACACGTCATTCAGCAGGTCTATTTGACCTGCCATCTTGGTGATCGCGTCGTCCTGTCTATCACGGCAAGTGCGAGTATCGGGAACCTTGAATTCGGTATCAAAGTGCTTGGTCATCGTAGTCCTCCAGGTCGTCTGGTTCAGTCCAGACATCGAATAGTGGTGTCTCGCGTTCGTCAAGCAGCCTGGTGATGATGCTCGCCGCCTCAGCGAAGAGCTGCG
>CAYGWQ010000260.1:0-7873 GCA_964353465.1 uncultured Acidobacteriota bacterium
TTGATGGGGGAGATAAAGCAGGCGCTTGCCAAGGAAGTGAAATGAAGAAATTTTCGACTTCCACTCTCAAGAAGATCGTGTCGCCGGTCGAACGTCCAGCAGTACCGATTCCGGGACAACAATACCGGCAGATCGGCGTTCAATTATGGGGCAGGGGGGCATATGAGCGCGAGCCGCTTGACGGTGGCCAGACAAAATACAGAACCCTTTCTCGCGTTGAAAAGGACGACATCATAGTAAACAAAATTTGGGCAAGGAACGGAAGCGTGGCCGTGGTTCCAGCTTCACTCGCGGGTTGTTATGCATCCGGTGAGTTTCCGATTTTTAGTCCGATCCGCGATAAGTTAGAACCGCGATGGTTCCATTGGATCACGAAGACGGTCTCCTTTTGGGCACAGTGCGACGAAAAATCGAGGGGAACTAGTGGAAAGAATCGCATCCGGCCGGAGAAATTCTTAGAGATAGAAATCCCCCTCCCGCCCCTTCCCGAACAGCGCCGCATCGTCGGCCGCATCGAAGAACTTTCCGCCAAAATCGAAGACGCGCGTGTCTTACGCGGGCAAGCATCCGAAGCGACCCAGGCGATTTTAGCTAATACGACTGCATCAGTTCTCAAACACCGCCTTTGGCCACTACGAACAATGGAGGAATTAGTTGGTCGTGCCAATCTCAAGAATGGCATATCGCTGAAAAGCACTGGTGACTCCGGCGTGCGTTGCCTAAGAATTTCCTCGATGCGTAACGGCCGAATTGACTGTGCGGACTCAAAACCTGTCCCGATGTCTACAGAGCAATCAGAGCCATACTTTGTCCGACCTGGAGATGTGTTTGTTGTTCGAGGAAATGGGAGCAAAGAACTTGTTGGACGAGCCGGACTGGTCGAAAAAGATTGCAAGGGACTGGTTTTCCCTGATCTTTTCATTCGCGTCCCTCTCGACAATACTGTTCTGTTGGCATCCTTTTTCGTAGCTGTTTGGAACTCTGCTTACACGCGAGAATTTATTCATCACCACGCGAAAACTACATCAGGCATCTGGAAAATAAACCAACACCACATCTCGTCAATCTCAATTCCGGTCCCATCCATCCCAGAACAGCTCCGCATCGTCGCCTATCTTGACGACTTGCAGGCAAAAGTAGATACAGTAAAGAAGCTCCAGGAGGAATCGGAACAGGAGCTCAACGCCCTTATGCCTTCAATCCTCTCCCGCGCCTTCGCCGGAGAACTATGATCTATGCGTAACCGAATCACCCAAAACTTGATCGCCCCTTGCGGCATGAACTGCGGCATTTGCAAAGCATTCCTGCGGCAAAAGAATCCCTGCCACGGCTGCAACAACGCCGGGTTGAACAAGCCCAAGACCCGGGTATATTGCCGTCTTCGGATCTGTGGCAAACGCAGGGGCCAGTATTGTTGCGACTGCGCGGAGTTCCCCTGCGACCGGTTAGGGCGCCTCGATCAACGGTATCGGACGCGGTACGGAACGAGCCAGATCGAAAATCTGGAGATCATACGGGACAATGGAATCAGGAAATTCGTGGCCGCCGAACGCAGAAGATGGACCTCCGAAAAAGGCAGCTTCTGCGTCCACGACAGAAAATATTATCGGGAGCCTGATCGCCAACACGGCCGGGGGCATGGGATGACGGCCGATCATCCGTGAGCCGCGCCGTAAGGGATGGCAGCGGATGACTTTTGATGGACGACAGGACCATGCCCGTTATGTGGTAGGATAAGCTATTGGCATAGCATTCGGGAGGATACGGCCATGCTTCACAAGCCTGTCCAATACAGATTCCAAATCGACGCATTCACGCCCGGGACGATGCCGATGGCGCGACTAGCGGAATACATGGCTGACCTGGCAGTCCTTCTCGGCAACGAAGAGAAGGTCCACTTCGTCCGCCTGGAAGCCGGCAGCACCGTGCTGGTGCACGCTGTCGAGTGGGAAGCCGACCCGAAGGTCATCGAGCGCATCCGTTCGGTAAAAAGGGACGAGGCGCCCCCGGAAGCCATGAGAGCCTACCGTTCGATTGACCGGCGTCTCGCCTGCGATAACGCCGTCGGGAATTTGATTTCGTCCGCGCGCGACAACCTGATTGACTTCCCGGGACGATCCCGTCCTGCGTCGCAGACTTACGGCCCGATCATGCAGCAAGAAACGATCGATGGCGTACCCATCATGATTGGCGGCAAGACCGATCCCGTTCCTGTCCATCTCGAAGAGGGCGAGATCGTCCATCTCTGCCATGCGTCGCGGGCTGTGGCAAAACGGCTGGCCGAGCATCTTTTTGCCGCTATCGTCCGTGTCACCGGAAATGCCCGCTGGCATCGGGATCCGGACGGGGTTTGGATGCGGGATCACTTTGCGATCACCGACTTCACGCCGCTGACTGACGAGCCGCTGGAAGATGCCGTAGCGAGGCTGCGCACGGCAGCGGGCCTGCCTGAATCCGAAGACGTGCAGGCAACGCTGCAGGAAATGCGCCACGGATCGAAGAGGGTTCAATAGCCCATGGTCGTATTTGATGCGACTTTCCTCTCCTACCTTCTGTATCCCGAATCGCAAGCCCCGCTGGATCCTTTAACAAATCAGCCCGTGCCCAGAGCCAAGGAGCGGGTTGAGTTCCTGATTGAAACGCTTCGGAGGTCGAAGCAAAAGATCATCGTTCCCACCCCCGCGCTTGCCGAAATCCTGGTAGTGGTTCCAAAGGCTCAGGAGGTTTTTGAGATTCTATGTTCTTCGCGGTGGTTTGAAATATGCCCGTTTGACCAGAAGGCTGCAATTGAATGTGCTGAATTCATCCGTGCCGCACTCAAAAATGAGGAGAAGAAGGGACCGGCCTCCACCTGGGGGAAGGCCAAATTTGACATGCAGATCGTCGCGATCGCGATTGTCGTCGGCGCGGAAGCTATCTATACAGATGACGGCGACATTTCGCGGCGTCTGAAGGACAGCCGGATAAGAGTCATCGGGATTGCTGATTTGCCGCTTCCCCCTCCCAAACAAATGCCCCTCAATCTTAGCGAAGATGATGAAGAGCAAGAAACTGAGTGATGCGATAAGAAATGCGAAAATGAGCCATCAGTGTCCCCGTTCGGCCTGAAGTGAAACGGGGACAGTGGTGAATGTCCCTTATTCCGCAGCGAATCCATCAACCACGAACCTGCTCCGTAGCAGCGTTTTCGCGTCCCGGAGGAAGTTGTCGCATCCGGTCTGCTCTATGCTATAAAGAATGCATGGCCATCGACAACAAAACGCGACTTCTTTTCGAGAAGTACCTCGAAGAGCAGCGGCGCGTATACGAAGGGATTTCGCGCTCGCTTGAACTCTACAGCCAGTCGATTCTCGACTCGCAGAGGAAAGCCATTGAAGCCTGGGAGGCCACGGCTGCCAAACAGAAGCAAGTGCTCGATTCGATTCGGATGCCGGTTATCGCGATGCCCGACATCCCCGACTACGCAACCCAGGCGGCAGAGGCAGCCAAGGCGATGGAACGTGCGATCTCTCCGGTCCTGGAGGAGATCCGAAAATCATTCCACGATCTCCCGCCACGGACGCAGCGGGCTCTTCTTGTGCTCGCCGACCATGGCTGGTATCTCGATCTGGACATGCCCTTTCCGAGCCTTTTCGAACTGGAAGAAGCCCTGGCCAAAGGCGACGCGTCCGAAGCCGAGGAAGCGCTCTGCGAGCACTTCGAATCACGACTTTCGGAGATCGAAGAGTCAGTCGCGGCCAAATTCCCGCACAGAGCGCATCTGATCCACCCGGCATTCGACGCACACCGCCGGGGGGAATATGTGCTCTCGATTCCCGTCCTCCTCTCGCAGGCGGACGGCATCTGCCAGGAGGTCATGAAGCAGTCTCCGTTCATGAAGTCGCACAGGAAAGGGTGGACCGCGAACAAGCCGCGCACGGCGATCTATGTCGAGCAGATAATGGAAGATACCTTCAGGGCGGCGCTCTTGAGTCCGCTCGCCGAGACGACGCCAATCAACGCCTCGGAAGGGGAGCGGGTCAAAGGATGTGATGCGCTCAATCGGCATGCGGTCTTGCACGGCGAGGATCTAAAATACGGCACCAAGAAGAACGGCCTGAAAGCGATCTCTTTACTCAATTACGTCGCTCATGTTGTTCGCGACGATGAGAAGAAGAAACCCGTGGTCTAACGCAAACGCCAGAGGCGCCAGCGCAGGCGTTGAAATCCGTGTCGAATATTCCCCAGGCGATATAATCGCCGCCAAAAGGCAGGAAGAACCGGGAGGGCGACGGAATGCCGATCAAACTGACAGGCTTGAGCGAGGTGACGAGAAACATGGAGGCACTCAAGAGGGCACTCGACGGAGCGGTCGAGAAGGCCTCTTTCGATCCTCACAACCCAGGGGATGTGGAGCGTGCTATCCGGGAGATAGAGATGAAAGTCGATTTGAAGCTGGCGCCCTACATGACGAGTCCCGGAGTCGGGGAGATCGCCGCGGGACTGAAGGAGGAGTACCGGAAAGCCATATTGCAGAAAGCTGAGGCCGCCCGCAAAAAATCCCTGCCTCCCGAGGCCATGAAATAGGCTGGGAATTTGGGGACGTCCGACCATTTTCCCTGGCCGGCAGTACCGTCCTGGTGCACGCCATCGAGTGGGCAGCCGAGCCGAAGGTCATCGAGCGCATCCGTTCGGTAAGAAGGGGCGAGGCGCCCCCGGAAGCCATGAGGGCCTACCGTATTCGATGCGAATAAATCGGTGACGGCATGTGCCCTCAATCACCGGCACCATGTACTCTCTGGTAATCGTCGTGTCCTGATCTCAAATGATCGCCTATGCCAAAGCAAACACCTATAGCCATTTCATCTCAGCCACTCATCCCCGTAGAGGCGATCGCGGACAGGATCTTCCTGATTCGCGGCCAGAAGATCATGCTCGATCGAGATCTAGCCCAGCTTTATGGTGTTTCGACGAAGAGGCTTAACGAGCAGGTCAAGCGCAACCGCGAACGGTTTCCTGAGGATTTTATGTTCCAGTTAACCCGGGAGGAGGGCAATGCGCTTTTGGCTTTAAGGTCGCATTTTGCGACCTTAAAGCGGGGACAACACCTCAAGTATTCCCCCTATGCCTTTACAGAGCACGGTGCTTTCATGGCAGCGAATGTCCTCAATAGCCCCGTTGCGGTTCGCACCAGCATCCAGGTTGTTCGGGCTTTTGTCAGGCTTCGAGAGCTTCTGATGACTCACAAGGACCTGGCTCGCCGGATCGAGGATCTGGAGCACAAAGGCTCTGCTCACGACGCTCAAATTCAACAGATTTTCTCTTTCCTCAAAAAGCTTATGAAACCTTCGCGCCCTCGCCGCCGGCCAATCGGATTTATTGGTTCTCAAGAAAAGTAGTATTTGCGATTCCTTTCTGCGGAACCCTAGCTCGGGAATGGGCATCACCCGGTTGCTGACAAAGTCCAGCGATATCCACACGGCATGGCGCAGGCGCCTGGACGACTTGCTGGGAACTGCCGCGTGGTATGATGAATTTGACAAAGTGGAGAGGACGCCCACGCTATTCGCCAGCGATCGGGAGCATGTTGTGAAGGCCAGTATGGCAACGATCGGCCGCTACTTCGTCGAGCGTCTCAAGAGCATTTTCCCGGGCGTTGCAGAGGAACCGGGGGTGTTGCGGAGCTCCACGAACAATCCGCTTTACCTGCTGTGTTTTGCCGCCGCCAACGAACGCGGCGCCGAGGTGGCGCTGCGGATTGCAGGACATCTGTTGAAGGATCTGCGCTGATGGCACAAGGGTCCGGCATCGAGTGGACCGAATCCACATGGAATCCCGTAACCGGCTGCACAAAGATCAGTTCGGGATGCCATCACTGCTACGCCGAGCGCATGGCGATCCGCCTCAAAGCCATGGGACAACCAAATTACCAGCGCGGATTTAAGGTGTCGCTGCAGGAGCATATGCTGGAGTTGCCACTTACCTGGAAAAAGCCTCAGACAGTTTTTGTGAATTCCATGAGCGACCTTTTCAACGAAGAAGTTCCCGATGCCTTCATCCGGCGAGTGTTTGACGTTATGATCCGCGCTTCATGGCATACATTTCAGGTTCTGACCAAACGGGCTGAGCGCATGAATGGCCTCGGCCAAAGCCTCCAATGGCCCGCCAACGTCTGGGCCGGCGTGAGCGTTGAGAGTCGGAAGTATCTGGAGAGAATTGACTGCCTGCGTACGATACCGGCCGGCGTCCGGTTCATCTCTTTCGAACCCCTGCTAGAGCGCATCGACAAGATCGATCTCGCCGGAATCGATTGGGTAATCCTGGGCGGTGAGTCCGGTCCCGGCGCCCGACCGATGGAACCATCGTGGGTGGTGGAGATTAAGGAGCAATGTGTCGCCACCGGTATTCCCTTTTTCTTCAAACAATGGGGCGGTGCCAACAAGAAGAGAGCGGGCCGATTGCTCGACGGCCGCACATGGGATGGCTTGCCCGTGACTGGACGGGATCGGCCCACAGGGAGTGTTTCCGTCGGTGGCAGATGAGCATCATTTGGGAGTCGCACCGAGGCGCGAGTTTGAGCACGTTTTTTGCACATAGGAAGGACAAGCTGCCTGATGTTCTCAGGCTCCTGCTGGCGCGCCCCCCTGCAGGTGGTTCCCTCAGTTTCCGATAAGATGCAATCTGTAAACTTGGATCTTTTTCCAGCCTCGAGGTTGATCCTAACTCAAAACGGTGCTGCAGGATAGAGGCTCTGCGCGCGGTCCGAGCCAAGAGGCGAGGCAGGCAGAGGTGACTTCCGACTGGAAGCAGGTTTATCGCCAGGAACGGAAGCGCCCGGGATACGTGATCGAGAATGGACGGCGGCCTCGAAGGCGCCCACAGGAGACTGGCTGTGCACGCCTGGCGATCGCTCTTCGCAAAGCGAAGCGGAAGGCCGCTTGAGCCCATACGCACCACAGCATCCATGCGGATTTCCGGGATGTCCGAATCTTGTGGATCCCGCTCATCGGCGCTGCGAAAGACACCGCGCCCAGGAACGCATGGAGATCGACCGGAGACGCGGCTCAGCTGCTCGCCGCGGCTATGACGCCAGGTGGCGGGCTGCAAGGAAGCTCTATCTTACGGCCCACCCGCTTTGTGCCGAATGTGAGCAAGTGGGCAGGCTTACGGCAGCAACGGTCGTGGATCACATCGTTCCCCACAAGGGCGATCCTCATCTTTTCTGGAACGAATCGAATTGGCAGGCACTCTGCAGGCGATGTCACAACCGGAAGACCGCTGCGAGCGATGGTCGGTGGGGATAGATCCGGAACTGGTGGACACCATGGGGAGGGGGATCCAATTCTCTGGATCAACCGGCCGGAGACCGGGCGCGCGGGCTTGCGCGCGCATTGCCAAAATGGACCAGGGGGGGGTATATGGCTGAGATCGTTGAGCGTGCTTCAAATATTAATGGCTATCCAAGCAATTGGGATTCCTGGGTACACCAACACTGTTCACCCAGCGAATTATTTCGCAAGTTCTGTATAATCTAAGTTAGGCCATGACCGAATCTATTCACACTCGTAAGGAAATTTTCCACAATGGACATCCCACGGATATTCAACATCACTGAGAGTGCTCACCGCATCCACAACCCGATCACACCCGAAAAGCTCGCCACTCTCGGCGCGGCGCTGCGTCTGGAATCGGGGGCCCGAGTGCTCGACCTCGGCAGCGGTTCGGGGGAGATGCTGTGCACCTGGGCACGCGATCACGGCGTCATCGGCATCGGCATCGACATGAGCCAGTTGTTCACCGAGCAAGCGAAACTCCGTGCTGAAGAACTCGGCGTCGCCCATCAAGTCAAGTTCATCCATGGCGATGCTGCCGGCTATGTCTCTGACGAGAAGGC
>CAYGWQ010000261.1:0-7863 GCA_964353465.1 uncultured Acidobacteriota bacterium
TAAGCGATGCCGAAATGACTTAACTTAGCGCTTAAGGGCTTTAGCCCGTGCCCGGTGTGCCTGAATGAGGGATCGGTGCTTCTATCCACACATCGCCTTAATAGCAAATGAATTAGCTCATGAAATCGATCGCATCGTGGTTGTTATCTTTAATGCGCGGGCTAAAGCCCGCCCCCACATTTGACTTCCATCCGGCCGGAGCTACGGGTCGAACAACGAGTTTCGCGACAGAAACCAGTTAGAGTATCTCTAACCCGCGGGAAGGCTTTCACAATCACTAGGACCGCACAAGAAACATCCGGGTTCGCTATCATGCCAGCAACCGGAGCGCGGTGAGGGCATAAACCGTCGTGCAGCGAAAGAGGGAACTCAGCTCGACGTATTCGTCTGGGCCGTGCGAGATATCGAGCAGACCGGGGCCATAGCTGTAGCCGGGGATGCCGCGGCTGGTGAAGAAGCGGGTTTCCAGGACGCCGGGGCACAGTTCAAAGGAGGGCCGCTTGCCGGTGACATCCTTCACGGTCTGCGCCAGTATCTCACCCAACCGGGAGTCCGCGGGGGCGACGGCCGGTTCCCCTTCCTGCAAGACGGTCACCTCGATTTCGATGCCTTCCTTGCGATGCTGTTGGAAGACCCTGTCCAACTCTTCCTTTGCCTGGGGAAGGCTTTCCTCGGGATTGATTCTCCGGTCGATAGAGAACCAGGCGCTTTCAGGCACGGAATTAAAGTTGACGCCGCTGCCCGATTCTCCGCCGAGGACCATCACCGAACGGCTCGCCTCGGGCGGATGGATCGGCAATGAAGTCCGTCTCGCCGTAATGCGGGGCTTCAAGGCGAGTAGCGAGTCCATCACGTGTATCATCCCTTCGAAGGCGTTAACGCCCTGGTGAGGAAGCCCAACATGCGCCGCCTTGCCGATAATGCGGACGCGCAGGGTAAGCGCTCCCCGGCAGGCGTGCCAGATGACGCCGCTGGTCGGTTCGGGCATCAGCATTCCCAAGCCGGCCCGGGGCAGGAGTCCGGCACCGGCAAGATGCCGGACTCCGAGGGGGCCGCCGGTTTCCTCATCGGGAACCAGTGTGAAAGAGATCCGCCTGGAGAGCTTCACGCCGCACTCCTGGAGCGCGCGCACGGCAAAGAGCATGGCGACGATCCCGCCTTTCATGTCCGAGCTGCCGCGCCCGTAAAGACGGCCGTCCTGCTGCCGGGGCCGGAATTGCGTGGGGGATTGCGCGGCAACCACATCGTAGTGGCCGTGAAGGTGGAGCCCGTCGGCGCCTTCGCCAAAAGTCCCCACGAGGGCATATCGAGGATGGCATTCATGCGGGATGGAGAGTAGTTCGTGCTCGACTTCCCAGGATTGGAGGAGCCTTGAAAGATAGTCCGCACACTCCCAGTACGACCGGCCTGGCGGATTTACCGTCGGGATGGCAACCAGCTCTGCGAGAGTTCCGGTTATTTCATCCTGATGTGCAGCCACGTATTTTGTAATGCGTGCTTCGGCATGTATCATCGGTTTCTCCGCCGTCGACTCGATCCTGCTCGCGAAGCCTGAACGATCGCCCCGGGAGATTTCCTCCCCCGCGCTTGCCCACGCCATCATACAGCAGAAATGCCTGGTTTTTCGCTCCTGAGCGGGTATGATCGGGTCGTTTCTTGTCGCCGCCGTTTGACGATGCGCTTTCAGCTCTGTGGCAGCTTGTCGGGGTGCTTAGTGCCGCACAGTCCGCGAGGGATGATTATGAAAGTAACACGAGCAGGCATGCTGATGCTGCTTGGTTTTGGTCTCACGGCGATCTCACCGGGAAGTCTCACCGGTCAGAACGGAACCGCGCGATCGGATACCCAAACCCCCGGCGCTGCGGATCCATGGGCTGCCTTCCGCTTTCTCCTGGGAGATTGGATTGCAGTTGAAGGCTCAGGAAAACCGGGTGAGGCTGTTTCAGGGGGCTTTTCCTTTTCCTTCGACCTTGGCGGAAAAATCCTTGTGCGCAGGAATCGCGCAGACTATGCACCGAAAGCGGGAGAGAAAGCCGGACTGTCCCATCAAGATCTGCTTACCCTTTATCAGTTGTCGGAAGAAACGCAATGCAGGGCTTTCTATGTCGACAACGAAGGGCACGCCATCCACTATCTGGTTACACTCCCAAAGGACGGGCATGTAATGTTTGAGTCGGAGGCATCCCAGAAAGGGCCTCGCTTCCGTTTGGAGCATCAGTTATATGCCGATCGCAGCATGACCATCACGTTTTCGATAGCAATGCCCGGTGGGGAATTCCAGGTCTACACCAAGGGCGTTGCCCGACGGAAGTAGTCTATGACCCTCCAGCCTTGGTTTCATGAGGAGCGGGATCAGATTGCCGACATGGGCATCTTCCGCTTACACTGGTTGCGCGCCCGGTCCCCTCGCACAGGACAATATCGCACCTTCAGCGTGCTCGACGCCGTGGATTGGGTCAACATCATCGCATTGACCGAGGAAGGGGAAGTCGTGCTGGTCCGCCAATTCCGCCACGGAACCGGGGATTTTACCCTTGAGATCCCCGGTGGCATGGTAGACCAGGGGGAAAGCCCTGCCCAGGCAGCGATCCGCGAGCTGCGCGAAGAGTCCGGCTACGCGGGTGGCGAGCCCATGAAGCTTGGCGTGGTTACACCCAATCCGGCATTGTTCAATAACCGCTGCCACACCCATCTGGTGGAAAACTGCCGGCGCACCCATGAGCCGGAGCCCGATCACGATGAAGATATCGAGGTGTTGACGCGCCCCCTGCGCGACATCCCCGGAATCATCGCCTCAGGCGGCATTGATCACGCTCTGGTAATCTGTGCCTTCTGGTGGTTGGCCCAAAGCCGTCCCGGGCTCTTCAGGCCGGCGGAATTCACTCCCGGGATGCCTTGATCCCACCCTATCTATTTAACAAATAATCACTTGCCAACCTGACAAAAAATTCCTCTTTTTTTCTTGCAATATACAGAGATAGTGCTATAGTGTTATATAGCAGTAGTCGAAAGGAGAGGCGCCATGCAGTCCGGCAACGCGATAATCGAGATGACCCAGCCTCCCCGCGGAGCGATGTGCCCCTCCGCAGAGGAGATGGCAAGCGCCAGGGAGGTTCAGACTCGCCTTTTGGGTCGCAGAGCTCCTCACCTGGAGACGCTTGAGTGCGCTTTATGCTACCTGCCGGCGCGCGGCATCGGCGGAGACTATTACGATTTCATTCACATGGGTCTGGGAAGAGTCGGGCTGGTGCTGGGAGACATCTCGGGCAAGGGAGTGCCGGCAGCCTTGATGATGGCCAGCCTCCAGGCAATCCTGCGGAGCCAGTCGGCCGCCTTCACAAACGATCTTGCGCGCTTGCTTCGTTCGGCAAACCGGCAGTTTTGTGAATGCACGGGGGAGAGCCATTTTGCCAGCCTGTTTCTCGGGGAATATAATGATGCAACCCGCAGGCTGCGTTATGCCAACTGCGGGCAGACTTCTCCCCTGGTTGTTCATCGGGACTTTTCCATCGACAGGCTTGAATCGACCGCTACAGTCCTGGGCATGTTCCCGGACTGGAGCTGCTCGGTCCGCGAAATTGTTCTTCAACCGGGTGACAGGCTGTTGCTTTACACGGATGGCGTGACCGAAGCGATGAATGCATCCGGCGAGGAGTTTGGGGAAATCCGTCTGCTGGAGGCGCTGAGAGCATTCCGGCACCTCCCGCTTTCGGCGCTGGTACAGGCAATGGCGGCCGCGGTCCAGGAGTTCAGCGGCCATCACCTCGCGGATGACGTAACCTTGCTGGTTGCGCGTCCCATCCTTCCCACATAGGGGGAGTCCATGCAACTCCACATCAATCCCAGCGATGAATTGCCCATCTACCGGCAGATCATGCGGCAGATCATCGATGCGGTCGCCGGCGGACGACTGGCGCCGGGCGAGCAGCTGCCATCCCACAGGGATCTGGCGGTGCAGCTCGTCATCGCGCCTCTGACGGTCAAGAAGGCGTATGACGAACTCGAGCAGCAGGGGCTTATCGTCACGCAGCGCGGGCGGGGTTCCTTCATCAGTGAGACATTTCCTGCCGTTGAGCCGGCGCAGCGGCGCGAACGTTTGCGCGACGCGGCTCAGCGCCTGCTTTCGCAGGCGGCATTGAGCGGTGTCCCCTTCGAAGAAGTGGTGAGTCTGCTGGATGAGATCCAGAAAGGAATAGAGCGATGAAAGTACTCGAGTTCGACCGTGTGGTGCGAGCCTATCAGCGCGGCGCCGATGTCCTGCGGGGAATCAGCTTCTCCCTAGACCCGGGGGAGGTCGTCGGCCTCCTGGGGAAGAACGGCGCGGGCAAGACCACGCTGATGCGGATCGCCATGGGCATGATTGAAGCCCAGAAGGGGAGCGTGAAGATTTTTGGGCTGGATCCGCGCAAGGATGCTCTCGAGGTCAAGCGCCGTGTCGGTTACGTGTCGGAAGATCAGATCCTCCCCGAGTTTCTTACGGTGGCTGAAATCATCCGGCTGCACCGTGGGTTCTTCCCGACCTGGGATGGCGCTCTGGAGCGCCGTTTGTTCGAGCGCTTTTCTCTGTCGCCGAAGGCGAAGATCAAGACGCTCAGCAAGGGACAAGCGCGGCAGGTGGCGCTGCTCTGTGCGGTGGCGCACCGGCCGGAGCTTCTGCTGCTCGATGAGCCCGCCGGCGGCCTTGACCCGTCCGCGCGCCGCGAATTTCTGGAAACATCGATCCAGCTGCTCAACGAAGCCGGTACCAGCATCCTGTTCTCTTCACACTATATGACCGACGTGGAGCGCATGGCGGGACGCATCGTCATGATCCACGAAGGCAGGCTGCTGCTGGACAACACCCTGGACGATCTGCGCGAGAAATACTCTCTCGTTCTTGTGCCGCACGGCCCCGAAGGGAGGCGCGAGCAGCTGCTGGGTTTGCAGGGATGCCTGTCGATCCGTGATCAGGGTGATGCGCTGCACGCGATTTTCTCCTGCGAGCCGGAGCGCTGCCGTTCCATCGTGGAGCGGGATCTCGGCATTCACAACGCCTATTGCACGCCCGTCGCGCTCGAAGACCTGTTCATCGAGCTGGCGGGAGGGAGGTCGTGATGTTGGCCCTTTTGCGCAGAGATCCCCTGATCGGTTCCCAGGTGGCAAAAAAAGGCCTTTTCGTCGCCTTGAATGCCGGGGTGCTTGCGGGACTGGCGACATTTCTGGCTGCCTCTGCGGGTGTCGGGACGATCGGGCCGTTCGCGCGCCTGGTTTTGCTGGCGATCCCCATCTGGTTTTCCCTGGCTCCGATCCTGCTCATTGGAAAGGTCAGCGAACGTTGCCTGCCGGTTGACATGGCGATGCCGATAGCGGCGCGGCGGCTCTGGCTGGCGCATGTCATAGCTCTGGCGTTGTTCGGCCTGGCGCTTCTCGCTCTTACGGTTGGAGTCCTGCAACTGGCTTTCCAGGCCCTGCACAAGGTTCCTTCCGATTCCGCCTCTTTCCCTCAGGCCCTGGCCAGCTTGGCTCTTCCTATGGCAGCCGGGCTGGTGCTGGTCGTAGTTCTGCTTCAATGCGTGCATCCGTCTCTTCACAGGATCCCGCGCACCCGGAAACATGTCCTGTATTCGATCCTGATCGTCTGCCTCTCCCTGGGGCTGATTCTCGTTCTCGCCCTGCTGCCGCCTTGGACGGCTATCGTGCCTTTGGCAGTCGCCCTCGGGATCGGCTGTCGGACGTATCGTTCCGTGCCGGCGGCTTTCACGCTGGTGCCCTTTGAAAGTGATGCGCCTGAGGTCTCCGCGATTCGGCATCGGGGAGCCGCAGCGAAGGATCTCCTCAGCGATGCCGGCTCTGGAAAATCCGGAAGCAGAGGCACAGGCGGGCTTTTATTCCCTATGCTCAACGGCAAGCCGGCACTGAGATGGTATGCATTTTTTGCTTTCTATCCGCTCCTTTTCCTGCTGGGAGTGATTTTCTCCGGATTCATGTCAGTCTGGAAAGACATCGAATTGCCGCAGCTCGCCTGGCTCTTTCTAACAGCGTATTTACTGTTTTCGTTCCTGCCGGCGCAGCTGGTCCAGCTCCAGTTCATTTCTCTGCTGCCGATCTCGCGCACACGCCTCCTGTCGTTGCTGATGTTGCCGGGCCTGCTGGCCGTCTCTCTGGGATATGGAGCCGGCAGTGCCGGCAAGGCTCTCACGCAAAGCTCGAGGCTGATGGTGAAGTTTCAGATGGAATCTTCGAGCCTGCTCCCCACCTATTCGTCGAAGTACCCTCAGGTTCGGGTCCCCGCACAGTATCTCGAGATTGCCTGGGATGGCATGGCGCCGGCGAACGGTTCGCCGTGGGGCGAATCCCATCCGTCGCGGCAGGATTCCCTCTACTCCGGAAGCCGCATCACTGTCTATTCGCCGTTCAGCACTCCCCAGGACAGTACGCCGCAATTCGTCGCGCTGCAGATCAGCAAGGCCATTCAGGCCATATACGGCCAGTCGGTGCCACACGAACAGGTGCTGGAGCGCTATCTGGAAGTCAAAGACAACGTGTGTGTCGGACTGAAAAATGGGGGCGCACCGATCCTTCAGGACTACCCGAGCCTGATACCGGTGCGGGAAATTCCGCTGTTTCCCGTCGTCATGCTGCTCATCGGGGTCTCCTGGTTTCTGATGGCGACCCTCTATTTCCGGGCGTGCCGGGCGACGGTAACCGACGCCGGGCGCAAGGGAGTGTATTTTGGGATGCTGGCGGTGGTATTGCTGATCAATATCGCGTCGGTTCCCGCAGTCATCTTCGGCTTTTTCAGGCTGGAAGTCGTGGAAGCATTTGTAAGGATTCTTATCCGCCAGGCAGTTGATTTTCTGCCGGGAGGCGTCCTGACGGTTTGGCTTCTTTGCGCCGGCGCATTGGCAGGTGCCTACCAGCTGGTCAAGGCTCAGTTTGGGCGGATCGAGTTGATCCCTGAACGCACCTGCAGGTAATCAGGTCGCGTCGGGCTCAAAGGAACTCGGGAGTGTATGACCACAGGATTGGATGGCTGTGGTGGAGGAAGAGGGAGTCATGAAGATGAGAAAGCTCGACTGCCGTGGATGGCTGCTGGGTTTCGTTACGGCTTTGGTCCTGTGTGCCGGCCTCGTGTGCGCTCAGGAAAAGCCGCAGCTGACCTCTCTAGAGAAGCAGCTGAATATCGATTCGTTTGAGTACCTCTGGAAGACCATCCACGAAAAACACTTTGATCCCACCTTTGGCGGGGTGGACTGGAAAACGGTGCGCCTGGAGTTCCTGCCGCAAATTGAAGCTGCCAGAAACAAGAAAGAAGCCCGCACCGTCATGCGGCAAATGCTGTCCCGGTTGAAGCTGACTCATTTCAGCATCATTCCGTCCGAGCTGTATGAGGACATGAACAAGACCGGCGGCAAGAGTTCCGGAAGCGGGGTGACAGGGATCAACGCCCGCGCTGTAAATGGTCATGCTTTGGTGATTTCTGTCGATCCGGGTTCGCCCGCGGAAAAGGCGGGTGTGAAGCCAGGGTGGGAGATCGTTCAAATCGGGAAGGAGGAAGTCCCTGCGCGCCTGGCCGCCCTTGCGAAAGAGTTCGAGGGCAAGACGTTGCAAGACCTGGTGCTCTCCGACGCCGTCGCAGGCAGGCTGGAGAGCAACATCGGGGAGAGCATAATGGTGTCGTTTCTCGACGGCAATAACAAGACCGTTCAGCATTCTCTGCGCCTTGCCGAAACGCGCGGCATGAAGTTCCAGATCGGAAACTTGCCGTCAGGGCATGTCTGGATCGATACCAGAAGCATCGGTTCGGATATTGGTTATATTGCCTTCAATGCATTTGTCGCGCCCCCCATTCTCATGCCCCCCTTCAATGAAGCCATGAAATCG
>CAYGWQ010000262.1:0-7853 GCA_964353465.1 uncultured Acidobacteriota bacterium
GTATCCATGCCCGTCTGCACCGCCTCGCTACGAAATCTGGTGAGAAATGCGGGCTAGAAGGGCTGCCGGATCTCCAGCAATCGCGCCATGGCCTCCCTGGTTCTCCATGGGGGCCGTGCGGCCGCATCGCCGGCGCAGTGCGCGAACAGAACCTCAGCGGTGTTGTAGGGGATGAATCGCGCGGGCGCGGTCGAGAATCTCGTAGAATCCGGGGAAGCTCACATCCGCGCACTCAGCCGCATGGATGTGCGTCTCGCCGGAGGCCACTAAACCCGCAACGGCAAAGGTCATTGCAATCCTGTGATCGCCGTAAGTCTCGATTTCTGCGCCCCGGAGACGCTGTCCGCCCGGGATAGCAAGTCCGTCGGATTGCTCTTCGACGACCGCCCCCATGGCGCGCAGGTTCGCGGCAATGGTCGCAATCCGGTCGCTTTCCTTGATGCGCAGTTCGGCCGCGTCGCGAATAGCCAGACCGCCGGCCTGCGATGCATACACGGCAAGGATCGGAATCTCATCAATCAGCGCTGCGGTCAACTCCCCCTGAACCGGCGGCAGCCTCTCTCCCAGGGCAGATGGGTCACAGAGTACCCGGAGATCGCCCCGCGCTTCGCCGGCATGGTGCGATTCGTTCTCCACCGAGAGATTTACTCCTGCCGCTTTCAGGTAGTCGATCAGCGCACGGCGCCGCGGATTCAGCGCAACCTGGGGAAGGAGTATTGCCGAGCCGGGCACCAAAGCCGCGGCGACCATAAAAAAAGCAGCACCCGACAAGTCCCCCGGGATGTCAAGTTGCCGGGCTTCGAGGCTCGGACCTGGCTCAACTTCGATCCAGTGCCCCCGTTGCCGCACCGTACCGCCGAAATGCCGCAGCGCGATCTCGGTGTGATCACGCGTCGCGACCTTTTCTTCCACCGCGGTCACGCCATCGGCATACAGGCCTGCGAGCAGAACACAGGATTTGACCTGGGCGCTGGCGACCGGGAGCGAGTAGCGTATCGCGCGGAGGGGGCCGCCCAGGATGCTCAACGGCGGAAAGCCTCCTTCGCCGGAACCGATCCGGGCACCCATCAGGCGCAGGGGCGTCATGATTCTGCCCATGGGGCGCCGCGAGAGTGACGCATCACCCGTGAGCACCGCAGGAAAGGGCTGGCCGGCCAAAATGCCGGAGAGCAAGCGCATGGTAGTGCCGGAGTTCCCGGCATCGAGCATGGCACTGGGCGAATGCAAGCCAAACAGCCCGTCGCCGGTGATGAAAACGCTGGTGGCCCGGGTTTCAACCTCGACTCCCAATCCGCGCAGGCAGCGCAGGGTGCTCTGACAATCCTGGCTGCCGGCGAAATGCCGCAGTTCCGACCTCCCCCGGGCGAGCGCTGCCAGCATGGCGTATCGGTGGGAAATCGACTTGTCGCCCGGACATGGAATGGCACCGCGCAAGGGCTCTCCGGGTTGGATTGAGCGGATCATGATGCGGGCTCCGAGTGAAGGAAATCCATTTCCACTTTCTTGAGTTTTCTGACCTGGTCGCGCAGCGCGGCGGCCTTTTCAAACTCGAACTGCCTGGCCGCCTCCCGCATTTCCTGCTCCAGACGACGGACTTCCCGCTCCAGTTCTTCGGGCGATGAATAGCGCCCGGTCGCTTCGGCTACCTCCGGCACTTCATAATAGTCACCCTCGTAGATCCGGATCATCTCGGGATCAAGCGGCTTGATGACCGACTGGGGAATGATGTGGTTCTCCTCGTTGTATTGTCGCTGAGCCGCGCGCCGCCTGTTGGTTTCCTGGATGGCAGCCTGCATCGAGGCGGTAATTGTATCGGCGAACAGGATCGCTTTGCCATTGATGTGCCGCGCCGCGCGCCCCATGGTCTGGATCAGGGATGTGGTGGAGCGCAGGAATCCCTCCTTGTCCGCATCGAGAATGGCCACCATGGAAACTTCGGGAAGATCCAGGCCCTCGCGAAGCAGATTGATCCCAATGAGAGCGTCGAACTCACCTGCCCGTAAAGCACGCAGGATCTGCACCCGCTCGAGCGTCTCGATCTCGGAGTGCAGGTAGCGCACCCGCAAGCCGAGCTCCGTAAAGTAATCCGCGAGATCTTCCGCCATGCGTTTGGTCAGCGTGGTCACCAGTACGCGCTCGTTGCGCTCGGCCCGGGTCCGGATCTCTTCCATCAGGCTGTCAACCTGTCCTGCGACCGGGCGGATTTCCATTTCCGGGTCGGTCAGCCCGGTCGGGCGGACGATCTGCTCCACAACCAGCCCGCCGGATTTGGTTAACTCATAAGGCCCAGGGGTTGCCGAAACGTACACGATCTGGTTTGCCCGCTCTTCGAATTCCCTGAAGTTCAGCGGCCGGTTGTCCAGTGCCGACGGCAGCCGGAATCCGTACTTTACCAGGTTCTCTTTGCGCGAGCGGTCTCCGAAGAACATGCCGCGAACCTGGGGAATGGTCGCGTGGCTCTCATCAATGAAGAGAATCCAATCGCGCGGCATATAGTCCAGCAAGGTGGGAGGTGGTTCGCCCGTCTGACGGCCGGTGAGATAGCGGGAGTAGTTCTCGATGCCACGGCAGTATCCCAGTTCTTTCATCATCTCCAGGTCGAAGAGAGTGCGCTGCCGGATTCTGTGTGCTTCCAGCTCTTTCGCTTCCTGCATCAGATGCGTGTGCCACTGCTCGAGCTCTTCCTTAATGCCTTCGATGGCATGCAGGAGCTGGCCGCGGGGCTGGACATAGTGGGACTTCGGGTAAATGGGCAGCCGCTCGTGCTTTTTCAATGTGCGGCCGGTCAGCGGATCGATCTGCGCGATCGAATCGATTTCGTCGCCGAACATCTGGATCCGGATCGCGTAATCCTCATAGGTGGGATATACCTCCACCACATCTCCACGCGCGCGGAAGTGCCCGCGCTCGAGTTCAAAATCCTGGCGCGCAAACTGCATTTCAACCAGGCGGCGCAGCAGCTCGTCCCGCCTGATACGCTGTCCCCTCTCCAGAAAGAGCAGCATGCCGTAGTAGGCTTCCGGCGAACCCAGGCCATAGATGCAGGAAACGCTGGCAACGATAATGCAATCCCGGCGCTCGAACAGCGAACGCGTTGCCGAGTGCCGCAGCTGATCGATCTCGTCATTGATCAGGGCGTCTTTCTCGATATAGGTGTCCGTTGCGGCGATGTAGGCCTCGGGCTGGTAGTAATCGTAGTAGGAAACGAAGTACTCGACCGCATTGCTGGGAAAGAAGCCCTTGAATTCACGGTACAGTTGCGCCGCAAGGGTCTTGTTGTGAGCGAGAACCAGAGTCGGCCTCTGCAGGGTTTCGATGACTTTCGCCATGGTAAATGTTTTGCCGGAGCCGGTCACCCCCAGTAACACCTGGTGTTTTTCCCCATCCTGGAATCCGCGCGTCAGCTTCTCAATGGCCTCGGCCTGGTCGCCGCAAGGCACAAATCCGGTGCTGATCCGGAACGTCGAGGATTGAATGAGCGCTCTTCCATACTGGACATTCGAATAGGAGAACTCTGTCCCGGCTGTGGAAGGCTTTTTATCCATGGCGAAAACGGGCCCCGCAAGCCGCCGCGCCAGAAGGGCTTCCTGGCGAGCAGCCCAAACTTTTATTATACCCCAAGTGCCCCTGCCGCTTCCCCGCTTCTCTGTCCGCCAACTGCATTGCAGGCAGCAGGCGTTGGCACCCGAAAGAACAGCATCGCACGGCAAAAACCGACTACGAAATGCACGACCCAGCATAGCCGCAGCTAAAGAATCACACCACAAAGACGTGGAGAAGCTGTGATTAAATTGGCCAAGCATGAAGAAGACGGGAGACAGGAGTCAGGAGTCAGGAGTCAGAATGCGTCAAGATCGACCCCAATTTGAAGTGAATGCTGCAAGCCAAATCAAAGGCATACTTTACGCCGCTACTACATGCCGATCGACCGGAGAGTCCTTCTCCTGACTTCTCCTCGCCTCCGGCAATTAATTCACAGCATCGGGGGCGCTAAGATGCAAAACATGCGGCCATCCATTTCGCTGACTTTGAGTCGTGGCGCCTTCGCGTCTCTCCGGAAAAGTTCTTGCCGGGTGGCAAAGGAGTTACGAGGAAGTAGTCTAGTTTCTGTCACGAAACTCCCATCGAGTCCTCGCAGCGCGGCCCCGGAGGGGTCAGCAGATAATAGCCGGGGGTGTGAACCCCCGGATAGGATGTTGCATTTGATGAGCCCCGGCAGGGGCGAAAGATCTTTGTCGGCAACTATTTCTGTCGCCCCTTCAGGGCTCCGCGTCGATTTCTGTCCTAACCCCGGGCTCGCGCCCGGGGCTATTATCTTTCCGCCCCTCTGGGGCTAGCCCGCTGGCCGAACGAGTTTCGCGACAGAAACTAGTCTAATGGAGCGATTGCAGGCATTTTGGCATTTGACTGTGTTGCCGGATTTATGAAATCGTGTACTGAGTCTGAGGCTGACAGGGTAAGGTCCCAAAGATCAAACCATCAATCCTTCGAGGTCTTCGAGGTCTTTGTGGTTTTTATTTCGGTATCTGAATTCCAATGAACACAGCCACGATGGAGAAGGTATTGAGCATCCTGCGGAGGGAAGTCCGCAAATGGAAAGTTCCCGCCGTCGGCATTGTGGCCGAACAGGCGGTCGACCGGCCCTTTGAGACTCTGGTCAGCACAATCCTGTCTTTGCGTACCAAGGACGCTGTAACCGAGCAGGCTTCCTGCCGCCTGCTTTCGCGTGCTCCGACACCCGAGGCTATCGCCGCGCTCCCGATCGCACGGATCGAGACATTGATCTATCCGGCAGGTTTCTACCACACCAAGGCAAGAAATCTCCGGGAGACCGCCCGGATTCTGCTGCAGGACTATGGGGGAAAAGTGCCGCGCACCATGGCGGAACTGCTCGAGCTCCCCGGCGTGGGCAGGAAGACCGCCAATCTGGTTATTACCGTGGGCTACGGGGGCTACGGGATTTGCGTCGACACTCACGTGCATCGGATCTCGAACCGCTGGGCCTACGTCAAAACCAGGACGCCCGAACAGACCGAGTCTGCTCTGCGCGACAAGCTGCCGAGAAAGCACTGGAGGACGTACAATGACCTTCTGGTAACCTTCGGCCAGAACCTATGTCTGCCGGTCTCCCCATGGTGCAGCCGGTGCCCGCTCGCGCAGTACTGCAGAAAAGTGGGCGTGAGCCGGCACCGGTGAATTCCGGCCTCCGACCTCCGAGTTCCGACCTTCGACTGGAAGTGGATTTACGGTTCCTGAATCAGGCCACACCCCCCCCTTTACATCGAGTGACCATGCGCCGTTAAGATAGGCGGACGTCGGAACCCGGAGGTCGGAAGTCGGAACCCGGAGGCCGGAGGTCGGGTCGCGATCGGGCGGCAGCCTGGATGGCAGGCCCGATCGATCTCCAGGCGTAACCGAGAAGGAGCAGGAAAACGAAGCCGTTGAAGAAAAAAATCGCGCGCATGCTCAAGTGGGTGAGTGCGCCCGCCATGACCGGTCCCAGGGCAGCACCCATGAGCGACGCGCTGGCCAGAAAGGAGAAGGATGTCGCCCGTGTCTCCTGGGGAATGACCAGACTTGCGAGCGTGTAGATCACGACCATGCAGCCGCCCGCCAGGAGCCCGAGCGCCAGACGCAGCACCAGCAGTTGCGGCGTCGACCAGACGAGGCCCATGGGCAGGCAAAGCAGAACACCGGCGCTCAAGCGCCAAAGCAGCAGGCGCCGCGCCGAGCCCGCTTTCAGTCGGCGCCCCAGCACCAAGGCCGAGACTGCTTCGGCTAGAAGCCCGAGAGAAATGATCAATCCCGCTGTTTTTGCCGCGTTTTTCAGGCTCGTGCCGAGATTAAGGATGTAGAGCGGAATCACGGGAGCGAAACTGCGCTCCACAAAATTCACGGAAAAGAGCACCGTCATCATGACGCCGAACGAAGGTATGGCCGCTGCCTGTTTCCATGAGATTTTCCTGTCCGAAGCTCCGCGCGTCGCGACGGTCGCCGCGGAATCCTGATCTCTATACAGCCGGTCGATCATAATCAGGGCTGCCACCGCCATGACGGCGGTGACCGCGCAGGTTCGGCGGATGCCGATCCAGTCGGCAAGCACCCCCCCAACAAACGGCCCCGTTGCGGAAGAGATCATCTGCACCGTCTGGAGGATTCCGATAGACCGGCCCAGGTGATCTTTGGGGGTAGAGGAGACAAGCAGGGGCATGGACAGAGTGGCAAATCCTCCGGCGAGGCCCAACGCCACGCGCAAGACCAGCAGTTGATAGACGCTGTTCGCAAAACCGAAGAACGCCCAGTGCAGGGCCATCGCCAGTGCACAACGCTCGACCATGAGTTTCATCCCGTACCGGTCCCCGATCCTTCCCCATGCAGGGGCAAGGAGAGCCGCCAGAAGCGGGGCAATGGTCAGGAGCAGGCCTGACCAGGTGGCGATGTTGGCCTCCCCCTTCACCCCCAGCTCTTTGACATAGAGGGGCAGGAAGGGCATCACAAAGGTGAAGCCGGAAAACACGAGGGCTGCAGCGATGTTGATGGCCAGCCGGTTCCGGCGCCATTGCTCTGCAGGCAGAAACAAGCCGAGGAGGCGTGAGCTCATGAGGGGGGGCATTGTAGCATATTCTCCGGGGTATGCAGAGTGGGCGCCGGCTGCCAGACGGCGCTTGGCAGTAAACAGTACTCCAAATCCCGTCTGGCGGCCGGGGTCTACTTTCGCGGCCCGCCGAGGTGCGCTTCTGCAACGATTGTGTGCTATCATTATTGATTTGCCATAAGCAAATTCTTGGGGATCGCCGCTTTTGACGGACAAAGCATATATCCGCAATTTTTCCATCATCGCCCACATCGACCACGGCAAGTCGACCCTGGCCGATCGCCTGCTGGAGCTGACAGGGGCCCTCACCAAGCGGGAGATGTCCGATCAGGTGCTGGATGCCATGGACCTGGAGCGCGAGCGCGGCATCACCATCAAGGCTCACGCAGTGCGCTTGAAGTATCGCGCAGAGGACGGCAATGATTATATTTTGAATCTCATCGACACCCCCGGCCATGTCGATTTCTCCTATGAAGTCTCGCGCAGCCTCTCTGCGTGTGAGGGTGCACTTCTGATCGTGGACGCCTCGCAGGGAGTGGAGGCGCAAACTCTGGCCAATACCTATATGGCGCTGGATTACCGACTGGAGATCGTGCCGGTGGTCAACAAGATCGATCTCCCCAGCGCCGACGTGGCCCGCACAAAAGAGCAAATCGAGAATATTATCGGATTGGATGCGAAGGGTGCGATTCTTGCCAGCGCGAAGGAGGGGGTGGGCACTGAGGATATACTCGAGGCGATCGTCCACCATATTCCGCCCCCCCGGGGCGAGTATGAAAAGCCGCTCAAAGCCCTTATCTTTGATTCCTGGTTCGACCCGTACCGCGGCGTTATCGTGCTGATCCGGGTGGTTGACGGCACCTTGCGCCAGGGAATGAAAATCCGGCTCATAGCTACCCAGCAGGCGTTTACCGTGGAACAGGTGGGCGTGATCACTCCCAAATTCCAGACGGTGGAAGAACTATCGGTGGGAGAAGTGGGCTTTGTCGCAGCCGGCATCAGGCGTATTGCCGACTCCAAGATCGGCGACACCATCACCGATGATTTGCGCCCCACCGCCGAGCCGTTCCCCGGTTTCCAGGAAGTGAAGCCGATGGTCTTTGCCGGCTTGTATCCGATCGACAACGCCCAATACGAGGACCTGCGGGATGCGCTCGAGAAGCTCCAGCTCAACGACTCATCCTTCTTCTATGAGCCGGACACTTCGGGTGCGCTCGGATTCGGTTTCCGGTGCGGCTTCCTCGGCCTGCTGCACATG
>CAYGWQ010000263.1:0-7836 GCA_964353465.1 uncultured Acidobacteriota bacterium
GTCGCAATGCGCTGGTCCCTGAAGATCCCGGCGACAAGTCGATACGGACTTTCGTCCTCCTCCCAGGTGCGGATGTCGATCCCGAACTGGATCAGTTCGTGGGCGCGCGCCTCCTCGAATTTCGGACACAGCCAGACCGGCTCGCCGCGCGCAGGCAAGACCACGGCGAACATGCGCTCGCTGTTGCCCCACCGCACCCCTGTGAAATAAAACATGCTCGAGCCGCCCTCCATCAGGATGGCGTGCATGCCGTTTTCTGTCATCAGGCGCTGAGCCTTTGCCAGGCGCGAGCGCCGTTCCTCGGTGGAGATGGGGACGATGCCATCGGTCATGGGACGGAGCGGGCGCACCGGTCCGGGCATCGAGGAGTCGGCAGAACCCTGCGCCGGACTCGCCCCCCGATCTGCTGCAGGCTCCCGCGTGCCGCACGAAAGCGTTGCCGCGCCTGCTAGCCCGGTCGACATGAAAAGGAATTGCCTTCTGCTCGTGTTCATCACATTCCCCCTTTATCGGAATTCAGCTCGATTCGACTGCCAACTTTAGAGGCAAAGGGACCAAGGGGTCAAGGGGTATAGAGGTCAACGCAGTACTCCGTTTCAGAAATGCGGTAACGTATTTGATGAAGTAGCAACCTTCGCAGTTGGATGCAGCGCGGTCAATGACCGCCAAAACGACAACCACGAAATACACGAAAACGTGCCGGCGACAAGCAAAGGATACCCGGCTCTTCTACTCTCCCCACGGGGGGCCTTCGGCCGCCCTCTTGGCTCAGACCTGGTGGGGAAACGCGCTCGGGGTCGACTTGCTGGAGGAAGACTTGATGCGCGCGCTTCCCCACCAGGTCTGAACCAAGAGGGCACAACGCGAAGCGTTGTCCCCCGTCGGGCGTGCTGGGGAGCGTCCTATCCGGCTTTATCTTCAGAGCGTACAGACATTCCAATCCCCATGTATGCCCTGATTCAGACATTTCGTGTATTTCGTGTATTTCGTGGTTTATGAAAAGGCTCGCGCGGCCACAGACATTCTGGCATTTGAGCTACGGAGAGCGCGGAGATGCGAGTGCTGAAAGCGTCGCCAGCAGACGGGTCGCATACTCATTTGCAGGATTGATCTCCAGGGCGCGGCGCGCCTCGTGCGCAGCAAGGTCGTAGAGCTTATAGCCAAAGCATCCATAGGCAATGCGCACATGGGCCATGTCGTCCCGGGTGATGTCGTAAACCAGCAGCGAATGTCCGATCCTGTCGATCGGTGTGCGGTATCTGAGCCAGTCGTAAGCTTGCACGTCGCTTAGGTAAAGCCCCTGCGCAACTATAACGCTCACGGCGAGGAGTTCGCGCGGCGCGTTCCGGGGTAGAAGGAAACCGCGCTGCTGCGATTTGGGAGTGTTTTTCGAGCCCGGCACATACTGATATTGAACGCCGTAATCCCAGGGATCGACATTCCCCGCAAAGGCACAATAGATGGCCGGCACCCCGGCCCGATCGACATATCGGCGGAGAGCCTTGGCAGACTGCCCCCAGTCTATGTTGGAATCACTGAGGTATTGGGGTCCTCTTTCCGTGCCTCCGGCGAAGGGATTGAAATAGGCAAGATCGTATGGGGAGATCCGAACGGCTTCGACTGCATTCCAGGCCACGCAAAGCAAAGCCGGAATAACCAGAGCCTTACTCAACCTGGCCGCGGAGCGCACCGGCCGGAGGAGCGCTCCCGCAAAAAGATAGATGAATGGAAACGCCGGCAGCGCATATCGCAAACCGATATTGATGCCCAAGCCGGCCGTGATCACAGCGATGACTGCTACCGGTACCAGCAGGAAGACGCTCTTCGCGATCCGTTCCTGTCGAGTGCCAGCAATCGTCAACGGCACAACGAAGGCGGCGGCAAGGCCCAGCAGCGCCAGCGTGCCCGGAGGCGCTTTTACGCCGAACGCCACCAGGAAGTGGTACCACCACCCGTGCTGGGAATACATTCCGAGGAGGAAGGAGGCATGGCCGTCCCAGCTGTGTTGCATGCCCGCGCGCATCCCCTCCAGGTAACTCGGGAATCGGATTACGAAGTAGCAGGCAAGCAGCACCAACAGGCTGATGGCCAAGGCTGCACAAAAAACAGCGGCGATGGAGATAAACCTGCGCCACCGGTTGTCTGCGGTCTCGGATTCCGGCAGCCACGGCCTTGCGGGGATGTTCCGGATTGAGCCGGAAATCACGGCGCGTGAGGTAGGAATAGCCTGCCATGATGTGCGCTGATTCGTCTGAGGTTCGCGAGCTGGCCACGATAAAGGCCAAAACCTGCCAGGCCAGGACCGCAAGCAACACGAAGGCTGCAGGGACAATAAGCGCGTCCCAACGACGCGGGCTGGAGGCATCGGCACGGGCCATGGCGGATTGAGCCGGTGGCCGCTGTGTTTTCACGGGCTTGCGTGTGACCTTATCTCGAGTAGCGTGTTTCATCAGATCCGGTCTTGCGCGCGATCGGTCAACGGTTGGGCGCGTCTTTCACCGCATCCAGCCGGGCGAGCCGCACCTGGATGTCGCCCCGGTTCAACGATTCAAGTGGCAGAGTAAGCAGCATCTGATACGCAGCCCTGGCTTCTGTAACATTCCCCAGAATCTCCATCACCATCCCCTTGCCGTAGAGCCCCAGCTCGAATTGCGGATCCAGTTCCAGAGAATGCTGAAAGTGGGTCAGGGCTCGGGGAAAATCCTGCAACGACAGGTAAACCATCCCCTTCGCGGCGACGCACCGCTTGTAGGTAGGGTCGATTGCCAGCGCTTTGTCCAGGACCCTGAGAGCCCCACGAAAGTCATTCTGTTCATATTTCTCAATGGCGACTTCCAGGAAAACGCGCAGCAGCCATGTTTCATGACGCTTCCATGAGGAGCCATATGCCAGAAGGTGCAAGGGCCAGGGATTCAGGATCTTCGGGTATCTGGTCGGGACAAAGTCAGGATACTTCGAGATCCAGGGAGGTTGTTTCCACAACGGGATCTCGGATGCGGGCTTGCCGGTGGCAAGAGACATGCTCTCGACGCGGAGCAACCAGAAATGCCCGGAAATCTGGCTGAATAGCGGATCCGGCTGCTCGAAAGGTGCATTGGCATTGCCCGCGATCCCAAAGAAGACCTGATACTCTATCAGAGCGCCCAGCGTGTTGAGAGCCATGCCGCCGGCGACCAACACCCATCCGGCCCACCGCCTCCAAGCCGTGTCCATGGCCGCGCCGGCAAGCAGAACCATGAAAGGCACGACCGGGAGCAGCAACCTGGGCCCCCAACAGCTGCCTCCTTCATACATGTGCCAGCGTGAGATCAGCAGGAAATGCAGCAGCACTGTCCCCGCCAGCGCGGCCGCCACCCATTTCTGCGGGCTGCGTGCCAGCTTCCAGGGTCCCCAAGGAGCAAGCAGGCAGATCGGGAGGAACCAGAGGATCCCTTTGCGCCAGCCGATCGTCAACCCTCGCAGACCCTCGAAGATCGGAGCGGTAAAGAATTCCTCGCGATATCCGAAATCCATCGGATTCCCGAAGAGAACAAAATTGGCCGCCAAAAGGTAAAGACTCGCGAGCAGCGCCGGCGCAGCGAAGATCGCCGCCTTGGAAAGTGCCTTATTGAGCCCGCAATGCCCGTACCAGATAAAAAAGACCGAGAGGACCAGAATCGGGGCCAGAACCGCCAAGGTGGCCTTGATCAGAATGCCGTAGCCGAGTGCGATGCCGCCCAGGATTGTGTAGAAGCGCCAATGGCTCTCATCCTGCCGTGCGGCAATCAGGCAATAGAACGATGCCACCAGACAGAAGATCTGCATGGGTTCGCTCCAGTTGATCCCGGCATACGGCCAGAGATACGATCCCAGCGCCAACCCGACGGCCAGACAATTGGCGGTTGCCGGACCAAACCCAAGTCGCAATGCTGCGCGCCAGAGAAGGACCATGCTCCCCAGTATGGCGAGCATCGAAGGGAGACACAGGACTACCTCGGCGGCAGTGCTCCCAAGCAGCAGGCCGGCGCCGCGCGCAAGCAGGATGAAGACAACCAGAACCAGAGGGTATCCGACGGTGTATTTCGAATAGACTTCGCCGGTTACGGCTTGCTTGCCGAAATATTGGCCGCCCCTGGGCAGGACGGCAAAACGGGAAGGCGCAGTGAACTTGCCGGTTTCGACAAAGCTCATCGCACTGCTGAGCATCAGTTGGTCGTCGGAATTCGTTACCGGGATGGTGCTGAAGGTCAGGAGATAGACGATCGCCGCTACCAGCAGAGCCCAGTGAAGGCCGCGTTTATCCCGGGGAGCGGCGAGCGTGAAGGCCGGCAATCTCCACGGTCGACGGACAGACCGCTGCCCATCCCTTCCGCGTCCTTGAGCTACGGTTTTCGCGCCCGGGTTGCGATCACCGGGTGCAACGCTGCGCCGACTCATGGCATGATTCCGCTAGTTAGTTTCTGTCGCGAAACTCCATAATTATCTGTCCTGGACTAGGACTTGGACTTGGACCTCGACGTGGACGCAGATGTGGCAAGAATGAATGGGATTCTTCTAAATGTCGCATTTGCAGGAGATTACCTCGCATGGGATTGTCCAGGTCCACGTCGACGTCCAGATCCAGGTCCAAGTTGATGAGCCGGTGATTCGACATGAAAACGAGTTTCGCGACAGAAACTAGTTAATCGGAAAAACCGGGAGCATGGCCGATCGCCTACAACAAACGAGCATATACTTGTATCGCCGATCCGCAGGGATTGGGAAGGGGGTGCCCCTTGGGGCGCCGCCTAGGATCCATTATCTCCAACTGGTTTCTGTCGCGAATTGCTGTTCGAACCCTCGCTGCGAAGCCCCGGAGGGGCCGAAAGATACTAGCCGGGGGCACAAGCCCCCGGATAGGATATTGCATTTATCAGCCCCGGCAGGGGCGAAAGGCATTTGTCCGCAACTTTTTTCTGTCGCCCCGTCAGGGCTCCGAGCTGCTCACCGAACCAACCCCAGGCTTGCGCCCGGGGCTATTCTCTCTCCGCCCCGCTGGGGCTTGCTTGAGGGGCGGAGCGAGTTTTGCGACAGAAACCGACTAGTTGCCGCCCGGGTTTTCCGGGCGCAATGTCACCTTGTTCCAATCCGGCGGTTCGACACCCAGCAGGTGACGGACGAAATAGTCTTGCAGGAAGTGGAACTGGCGGCCCTTCTCATCTGGCGGGCGGCTCAACACACCGACTCCGTGGTTCTCACCAGGAATGTAGAGCATATCGAACTGCTTCCTGGCCTTGACCAAAGCGTTCACCACTTGCAGAGACGAAGCAGGGTCCACGTTGCTGTCCATCTCCCCGATGATAATCAACGCCTTGCCCACCAACCGGTAGGCGTTGTCCACGTTGGAGGACGCGGCATACTGCGGCCCGATCGGCCACCCCATCCACTGCTCGTTCCACCAGATCTTGTCCATGCGGTTGTCGTGGCAGCCGCTATTGGTAACCACCACTTTGTAAAACTCCGGATAGAACAAGACGCCGCCCAAGGAATTCTGCCCGCCGGCCGAATTGCCGTAAATCCCCACGCGGGTGATGTCATAGTAAGGATACTTGGCGGCCACGGCCTTGTGCCAGAGAATGCGGTCGGGGAAACCGGCATCGCCCAGGTTCTTCCAGGCAACGTCGTGGAAGGCCTTGGAGCGGTTGCTGGTGCCCATGCCGTCAATCTGGACCACGATGAAGCCGAGTTCGGCGAGAGCTTGAGTTCCCGGGACCGCACTGAACGTCTTGGGGACGAAGGACCCCTGCGGCCCGGCGTAGATCTGCTCGATGACGGGATACTTCTTTTGCGGGTCGAAGTTGGATGGACGGACGATGGTTCCCCAGATATCGGTCTTGCCGTCGCGGCCTTTCGTGACAAAGACTTCCGGGAACCGGAAACCGGCTGTAAGCAGCGCGGATGCGTTCCCCTTGTCGATATCCATGATCACCTTCTGGTCTTCGGTGCTGCGCAGCTGCGCTACTGCCGGCAGATCGACCCGCTGCCAGGAATCGACGTAATACTTGCCGTCCTGGGAGAACGTCACCGTGTGGGTGCCGTCAGCCTCAGTGAGTTTGATCAGGCCGGTGCCGTCAAAATTGATGCGGCAATACTGGGTGAAGTAGGGATCCTGGCCGGGAATCATGCCGCCGGCATAGAACCAGATCTGCCTCTTGGTCTCATCCACAAAGTCGACCTCGCGCACCAGCCAGTCACCCTTGGTTATCTGGTTCTTCACCTGTCCGGTGACGCCGTCGTAGAGATACAGGTGCTCCCAGCCGTCGCGTTCCGAGGCCCAGATGATCTCCTTGCCGTCATTGATGTCGCGGCGGTACCTCCTGCCGGCCGAGAGGCCAGATCCTAACGGGTTGTAGTAGAAAAACGTCTTGCTTTCTTCCGAGATAAGCGCCCGCGCCTTGCCGGTTTGGGCATCCACCTCGATGACGCGATATCCCTGGTGGCCGCGCTGGTTGTACTCGAAGGTGAAGGCGCGACCGTCCCTCCACCAGGCGGGACGGCTGATGGTGTACGCGTTCGAGAAGAGGGCTCGATCAACCTCGACTTGCGTCTTGGTAGCTATGTCGAAAAGAGCGGGATGGGCGATAGGCATAGTATCACCCGGCTTGCGATAGAGGATCGAGCTGTGTATCGGCTGAATCTGATTCGCTGGTGACGATTGGATGTAATGAACCTGCCGGTCATAGCCCGGAGTTGTATGGCTCGCCACCAGCTTCCTGGAATCCGGCGACCAGGCCATGCTCTCTGTTGTATAGTAATCGTCCTCCCAGCCGTCGAAGCTGAGCGGCGTTGGCGCAGCCGGGTCTTTCGGATCGGCGGGCCGCAGGTACACATTGAAGTTGTAGATATAGGCATCCCACTTGCCGTCGAAAGAGCCGCACACTTGCGGTCCTGCGGACGCCTGTCCGCCCGCACCACGGCCACCGCCGCCTGCGCCACCACGGCCCTGACCTTGCGCTGCTGCTTGAGTTCCGCGGCGCGGAGCACAGCCGCCTTGACCCTGGCCGCGACCGCCCTCTTGTCCACCACCCAGTTGTGGGGGAGGCGGGAGATATTCGAAACCATCCACCGGATCGCCCCCTACCAGTTCGGGGGGAGCGAGCGGGTCATCAACCGCGGTGAAAGGGGCGCTGACGGGTGCGCCGCCGCGGCCTCCCCGACCGCCCCGCCCCCCACGGCCGCCGGCCGGAGGTTGGGGAATCAGTCCCTCTTTAGTACACTTGTAGTCGGTGAGTGTGCACTTCCAAAGATAATAATCGAATCCAAACCTGATGGCACTCTCCTGGTCGACGAATTCGAGTGAGCTAGTCTCCGGGCCAGCACCACTGGGAGGGATAACGGTCTGCGCGGTCCCGCCGCCACGCGAGCCACCGCGTGGGGGAGCGAACGGCAGCCGCAGCGCGGTCCACTGCTTGCCTGATGCAGCCGATATGGCGGCTGCGAGTTTCTCCTGGTCGAAGGCCGGTTTCTTGGTCGCCGTGGTTGCGTCCACCAGGACAAATTCCGTGCCGCCCTTAACCGGCGTGGAGTACCAGAAATGATTGGACTGGCCGATCCAGGTGACACTTCCCGGAGTATTGACCACAAGGTCTTGGGCCTTTTCCTGCAAGTCCCGGCCGCGTTGATAATCGGCCAGAGTCCCCTGCGCCCGCACCAGACACGGGGCCAGGGCGATGATGAATAGTGCCGCGGCCACAAAAGAGCGCGCGGATTTCACTCGTACTTCGACCTTCATGATTCCTCCTGCTTGTCCAATGGATTGATAAATAGCGGGGCGTTGCTTACCATCACTCATTTGACCTGCATGACGCCAGTTGCGAC
>CAYGWQ010000264.1:0-7775 GCA_964353465.1 uncultured Acidobacteriota bacterium
CCGAAGGTGCGGCACACGAATATCCGTACCCGGTTCCGTATAAGGTTCAGGATGCCTCACCGCACTCCAAGGGACCTGCGGCGCACAGCATGAACCCGCCTTCTCTTGAGCTAATTTGGAAAAGCCTGGTGGAGAATAGCCTCGGGCGCAAGCCTGGGGTTAGATCGGAAAGCAGCTCGGAGCCCGGGAGGGGCGACAGAAAAAGTTGGGGACAGAGATCTCTTGCCCCTGTCAGGGCTCCTTAAATGCAGCATCCTATCCGGGGGCTTGCGCCCCCGGCTACTCTCTCATGGCCCTCCGGGACTGCAGCGCGAGAGTCGAAAAGGTGTTTCGCGATAGTTACTATTTCGTTACGATAACCGCCGACTTGATGTAGTCGAGCTTCGGGAAACTCTTTTCCAGATATGCATTGCCTTCCATCTGGATGCGGCCCTGCTCCGGCCCTCCCGCCCCGCCTTCACCATAATCCGCATAAAGGAGATCCACGACTTCCATGCCCCCGACGACCTTGCCAAAGGGCGCGAAACCATCAGCATCAAGTCCTGAATTGTCACGATAGTTGATAAAAACCTGGGTGGTGCGGGTATTAGGAATGGAGGCTTTGGCATAAGTAACGTATCCGCGCTTGTTGGACTCGCGGACCGGGTCGTCCTTAATGCGCGCCTGGTTCCAAACCGCATTCAGTTTCGGGTCGCCATTGATGCCGAATTGCGCCATGAATTTGGCAAGGACCCGGAAAAACCGGCAGTTATTATAATAGCCGTTCTTGACCAGATTATAGAAACGGTCGGCTCCGACCGGGGCCCAGGCGCGAGTTACCTCGATCACGAAGGCACCACTGCTGGTTTCAAATCTTGCATGAAAGACATCGGGCGCTTTTTCGGTCAGCGTAGCAGGGTTCATGAGCTTCTCCTTGTTGGGTGCTACCCCGGCCCGGTCAGCAGCAGGCGCCACGGTGAAGGCACAGAGCAATGACAGGACTATCAATAAGCCTATGGTTGTCAAACGCATGGAACATTCTCCTTTGCTATCTCGAGTACATTGATTGTAGAGTTCGGTCATGCCTTGACGCATGCCGCGCAACTCCCGGTGAAGTATATCATTATCGGCATCCGCATGGGCAAGCGGCCGCAATAAATTCCCTCAAACCCCGTTGAGCTCCGGCAGCGCTACAAGTCACTGAAGGCGATCCTTTGGATCCCGGCCGCCGTGATGACTTCGTGGAGCCGTCTGCTCGTGAGCGCTTGAAATTCCTCCATGTGGCGATAAGCGGGCATGGTGCGTTCGATTTCCGCGCAGCGACGGGTGGCAGGGTGGAAGTAGATCTCGGTAACGCCCTCCGGAAGCTGCTGCAGAAACCGCGCCACCAGGTCCGTGGTCATCGCACCGGTGTCCATCATGCCGAAGATGAAATCGTTGCTTCGCACTCGGGACTGTAGCAGCCTGCGTTTCATCAACCACAGCAGAGGAGCAAGAAAGATGCTCCCCGACAGCCTGGCGATCAGCGACTTTCCAGCGGCGCGCCAGGACGGAAGCGCAGGCTCCCTGGGAAGCCTTATGGCTGAAAGACCGTATTCGCGCCCCACTTTCAGTATCAGGTTCAGGATCCTCGGGTGCAAATGCAGGTGATTGTGACTGTTGACATGATCCAGGGGCAGCCCGGTCTTCCGGAATGCCTCAAATTGGGCTCGGATTTCCGCCTCGAGCTGCTTCCGTATGCCCGGCCACAGCGCATACTTGAATCCAGAGCGCGCGGAATGATCGGAAAATTCCCCACGGGAATTCACCAGATCGGGGATCGCCTGCGGAGGCAGGACGGAGCGGCCCTCGACCAGGACGAGATGCAGTCCGACTTTCAGCGATGGCGTCCGCCGAGCGCGTTCGATGGCATCGGCCGCCGCTGCCTCACCAACCATCAAGCTCGCGGAGGTTAGCACACCCCGGCGATGAGCCTCCACGATTGCCTCATTCACCGATACGGCGAGGCCAAAATCGTCGCCGTTGATGATCACTCGTCTCACGCGCTCCCCTCTCTTGCGATGAGGCGTCCGTCCCTTGTAAGGGTGAAATGGGCGCCGCGCCAGACGGTCGTGCGTTTGGTGTAGGCAAGGAAGAAGGAGACCAGGGCGGCCAGGTCCCGAAAGGGGAGCAGATACAGACTGCGCAGCCCTTCCCGGTCGCGCAGACCCAACCTCAGGATTACAGCGGAAGTCGCCAGCCTCAACAAAAGAGCAGCCAGCAAAACCGATACTCCCAGAGCATCACCCAGGCGCGCAATCGCATAAAGGAGGGCAAAAGGGACCGAGCGGATAACGACCGTCGCCGCAAATGCGATGGGCCGGGCTGCGCGGCTATTTTGATCCCAGTAGACCTGGTGTCCCCACCATTGTGAGGGATTCTTGAGATCCATGATCGTATCGATAAAGTAGGGGATAATCACATCCTTCTTTCCCAAACTCCAGATGCGGCGGCCCATTTCAAAATCTTCGACGAGGTAGTCGGCCAGCGCGGGCAGTCCGCCGATGGCTTCCAGGGTGTCACGGCGCAACGCCGTCGTGGCGCCCAGGCAGAATTTTGTGACGCCCGCGACATGGGCAAAAATGATGCTGGTCATCAAATCCGCATTCAGGGTGAGGAGTTCAACCTTTTCATGCCAGGTATCCGCGTGGGCCGCTTTGTACAAGGTACAGACAAATCCGACTTCCGGATCCGCCAGAGGGGCGACTATGGTCTTCAGGTAATCGGGCCGCAACAGAATATCACTGTCTCCGATGACCAGGATGTCGTGGCGCGCATGCTTCAGGCCGCCGACCAGATTGTTGATCTTGCCGTTGGTGCCGGCCCGGCAGTCTTCGATCGCAACGGTAACCAACTCGCTGCCGAACTCCCGCTGGATTTCCTGCAGCAAAGGTATGGCAGGATCATCACGTCTTTGAACAGAAAGCACCAGCTGGTATGCCGGATAATCCTGGAGGCAGGCACTGCGCAGGTTCTCACGCAGGTTCTTCTCAAGGCCGTACACCGGTTTTAAAAAGGTGACCGGAGGCCATGAGGAGAAAGAGTGTTCCGGCAGTTGCGGAGCGCGCGTGCGGAGGCGTATCACGGCAAGCAGGCACAGGACCGCAAAGACCGACCCGCCTACGATGGGGACCAGAAGGATCCATTCGAGAATTTGCAGTACCGAATGAATAAGCATGATATCTTTCTCCAATGCAGCCCTATCATGCAGATATGTGATGCCAAAAGCAACGCATCCGCTGCATAGAAAGAAAAATGGCGGGTCAGGAACCATGTGCAGGGTGACATTTGCCGCTCGGACACTTCTGGGACTTCTGATGGTGCCCATGGCGGGGCCAGCGCAGAGAGAGCAGAACCCGCAGCAACCCAGGTTCAACGTCCAGGTCAATCTTGTGTCTCTGGATGTTGAAGTGCTCGATCAATCCGGAAATCCGGTGCTGGGTCTCACACAGAATGATTTTTCCGTTAAGGAAGGGGGCAAGCCGGTCGACATCTCTCACTTCGCCTGGCAGTCCGAAAGGACTGTCAGCCTGGCGATCGTGCTGGATACGAGTGCCATCTCCACCGACAAGCTCACCAGGTGCAAGCGTTTCATTGTCGAGCTCGCGCACCGGCTGGCACGCACCGACGAAATTTGCCTGTTTACCTTTGACACACGGGATGCATACCTGGAACAGGATTTCACGCCGAGCCGGCTGCATATTCTGGAGGCTCTGGAAAACATTGGCGTCCCTTCCGGCAAATCCGGCGGCGTTTTGAAGGAGCTTTTCGGCAAGCAGCCTTTGACAGGGCTTGCCATCGACCTGGCGCTCAAAAAAGTTCGTGCGGTGCCAAAAGGGAAAAAGGCTCTGTTGGTGATCTCGAACCGCTTTCGAGGGCTGGGCCCCGTCACCGTAGAACATATTCGAGAGTCAGACTGCATGCTGTCGACTCTGGAATTCGACAACAAAGCGGCCCGCTGGGCAACCCTGGGAGGGGACCAGATCAGCAAGAACCAGCTCATGCAGGAATCCGGGGGAAGGAATTTTTCTGCCGATACCGAGGATGTTGAGGGAGTTTGCCGCAAGATCGCTTTTTCGCTGAAAAACCACTACGTACTGGGATACCTGACGGAGATCGGCGCAGCAGAAAAAAAGCCGAGGCGTGTTGAGGTACGGGTGCCAGGGAAGAACTACATCATCCACTTCAGACGCAGTTACCAGGTCCAATAGCAAACAGCCAAAACAGCAACAAAGAAAACCACGAAATACACGAAATACACAAAAAGGGACAGGCGACGAGCGAAGGACGCATGGCTCTTCTGTTCAATCCACGGAAGGCCTGTAGGGCTTTGCATTCAGATGTTTCAATTCCTGATTGTGCCCTGATTCAAACATTTCGTGGGTTTCGTGTATTTCGTGGTTTAGAAAAAAGGCGTACCGTCATCATCCGAACCGTCATCCGCGCCGGCCTCCGGGTTCCCTTCATAATCGCGGAGCAGTTCCTGGGCCGCTGCCAGCTGCGAGGCCAGGACTTTGATCCGGATTGCGGCTAGTCCGTCGACGGTAAACGGATAGAGGTTGTGAGGCACTTGAGTCACCAGGACACACTCAATGCCTGATGCCTCCAGAATGCCCTTCACAATATTGGCTTCGGGTTCGCTCTGAGTTGTCATGAGTTCGGCAAGTTTCTCGTGATTCAAATGTCCTGCGTCGGTCACAGACACCTCCCCGCTGCCACGCGGCATCCCGTAGACCCATTGTACACCGAAACGGGCCCTGGTGCATGTCGGCGATGGCAGGGCGAACCGGCCGTTGCCGACCCCCCCATCCGCCGCTTTTTATGTTATCCTGCACCGTCAGCAACCGATGAATATACGGAATGGAGAGAGTTTCATGAGCCATGATCGAAAAGTTGCCATTGTGGGGCTTGGCTACGTCGGCCTGCCTATTGCTGTAGCTTTCGGGAAAAAAGAGCCTGTCATTGCTTTTGATATCAATCAAGCGCGCATCGCAGAGTTGAAGTCCGGGCATGACCGGAACAAGGATGTTTTCCCATCTGACTTCAGTGGTTGCAAAGCGGAATTCACGACAGACCCTGCAAGGCTGAAAGTAGCTGATTTTATAATCGTCGCCGTGCCCACCCCAGTAGATGAAGCCAAGCGGCCCGATCTGACACCGCTGGTCCGTTCTTCGGAAACCGTCGGGCGCAACTTCCGTCCCGGATCGATCATTGTCTACGAGTCCACCGTCTATCCGGGGGCAACCGAAGAAATCTGCATACCAATCCTTGAAAAAGAATCGGGATTCAAGTGCGGCAGGGAATTCAAGGTCGGGTACTCGCCGGAGCGGATTAATCCCGGCGATCACGAACACAGCTTCACGAAGATCCTCAAAGTCGTTTCAGGACAGGACGCAGAAACGCTCGACATTGTAGCCTCGGTCTATGCTTCGGTCATCACCGCCGGGGTGCACAAAGCCGCCACCATCAAAGTTGCTGAGGCCGCAAAGGTGATCGAAAACACCCAGCGCGACCTGAACATCGCTCTGATCAACGAACTGGCCATCATCTTCCACCGCATGGGGATTGATACCAACGATGTACTGGAGGCCGCCGGCACAAAGTGGAATTTTCTTAAGTTTTCTCCCGGGCTTGTCGGCGGGCACTGCATCGGTGTGGATCCCTACTACCTGACCCACAAGGCTGAACAGCTCGGCTATATCCCTCAAGTCATCCTCTCCGGGCGGCGCATCAACGACGGCATGGGAGTCTTTGTTGCCAAGGAAGTCGTCAAGCGCACTCTGGCGTGCGGCCAGGTCAGCTTTGATGGACACCGGCCCCTGGCTACGATCCTCGGATTCACCTTCAAGGAAAACGTCAGCGACCTGCGCAACACGCGCGTCATCGACATCGTCAATGCCCTGAAATCTTACAGCTTCGACGTGCAGATTTACGACCCGCTTGCCTACCCGGAAGAAGCGCGACACGAGTATGGCATCACGCTGACGCGTTTTGAGGACTTGAAACCCGCCAATGCTGTGATCCTCGCCGTGTCGCACGATCAATTCAAGGCCAACCCCTGGCAGCTCGTGACGGGGCTGCTCCGGGGTGGCGAAGGGGTAGTTGCGGATGTTCGCAAGGTCCTGCCTCGCGAGAAGACACCCAAAGGGGTCACGCTCTGGCGTCTCTAGCCCGCATTGCCGGGCTCGCCCGGGAGTGGGTAACGGGCTATTCAGCTTGAGGCGTCGGCCCATCGCCGAGATCGCACTGATGATGGCACGCAACAAACAGGAATGCCCCGGCGGCCGGTAACCGCGTGCCGGCCCGGGCATGCCTTCAGAGAGGGAGGGAGATTGAATATGCGCAGACTTAGACAAAGCCAATTCGCTCGCGTATTACTGGTGTTTGCCGCTGTGTGGTTTCTCGCTGCCGCACTTCTGCAGGCCGGTCAGCTCCCCGTCGCGAAGCCCGCGGACGTGGGGCTGTCAGCCGAGCGCCTTGAACGATTGACGCGAGCCATGCAGGAATATGTGGATCAGGGCAAAGTCGCGGGGCTCGTGACCCTCATCGCCAGGAAAGGCACCGTACCCTACCTCAAGGCTTTCGGCAAACTGGACCTGGCGAAGGGGTCTCCCATGCCGGCTAACGCCATTTTCCGTATCGCTTCCCAGACCAAGGCAGTGACAAGTGTCGCAGTGATGATGCTCCAGGAAGAGGGAAAACTCCTCATCGATGATCCTGTCGCGAAATATATCCCCGAGTTCGCAGGTGCCCGTGTTGCGGTCCAGGCGGCCGAGAAGGACGCCAAGGGCTTTACCACCGTTCCCGTCAAGCGCCCTATTACGACCCGCGATCTGCTGACACACACCGCAGGCATCTCCTACGGCAGCGGTCCGGCCAGAGAGCTCTATACGGCAGCAGGGATCTCGGGCTGGTTCCTCGCCGACAAGCCGATGCCCATCGGCGATGTCATCAAAAAGCTGGCTACGCTCCCCTTCGACGCGCAGCCCGGTGAAAAGTTCGTGTATGGCTACAACACCGACATTCTAGGCTATCTCGTGGAGCGGGTGTCCGGAATGAGCCTGGCCGATTTTTTCACGAACAGGATCACGGCCCCGCTCGGAATGACAGACACGCATTTCTTCCTCCCGGAGAGCAAGCTGGACCGGTTCACTACAGTCTATGGCGTTGAGGAAAAGGGCGGCCTCCGTCTGGTCGAGGACGCGCGGGAAAGCTTCTACGTAAAGGGGCCCCGGATGTGCTATGCAGGCGGCGCCGGCCTGCTGTCGACCGCGGAGGACTACGCACGATTCCTGCAGATGCTCCTGAACGGCGGCGAGCTGCAAGGGGCCCGGATCCTGAGCCCGAAAACCGTCGAGCTCATGACGGTCAATCACGCGGGCCAGCTCTATGGCGCGGAAGGTTTCGGCCTGGGCTTCGCAATAACCGAGGCGCTGGGCGGCAACGGCGACCCCGGTACCGTGGGGACCTACCGCTGGGGTGGAGCTTACCACACGACTTACTGGGTCGATCCGGCAGAGCAGCTGGTTTGCATCCTCATGACCCAGCTGCTTCCGGCAACCAACAGCGACCTGCACAAGAAATTCCGGGCGCTCGTCTATCAGGCGATCGTCGACTCCTACGAGAAGCGCTAGTCAAGTATCTTCCGCGAAACTCATTGTCCAACCCGCAGCGCCGGCTGGATTGAAGTCAAATGTGGGGACGGGCTTTAGCCCTTAAGCGCTAAGTTAAGTCATTTCGGCATCGCTGACCTGGCC
>CAYGWQ010000265.1:0-7736 GCA_964353465.1 uncultured Acidobacteriota bacterium
CCTACCGAAGCAATCTCTGAAACAGTTGTAAAGTTAATATATTTACGCCGCCTTAATCAAGCGCGCCCACGTGCGTTTGCTGGGGTGGGCGCAGCCATCCTGAGTGTCGGGCGAAGGCGCGGGCCGGGCTGCGGCACAGCCGCCTTTTCGGGCACGTGCACGGCGGACATGGGACCACGCGCCATAGTACCGGATGAGCTGCTGTCCGGCGTCCGGGATATGGGTGCACAGGGCGGCCAGGAAGTCGAGTGCTGGACAGGTAATCGTGCCTGGAGAATCCGGGCCGGCGCCACCCTGATGATGCTTGGGGGCGTAGGCAACCTGTCGCATCTGGGGATCATAGTGTAATCGAACCAGACCAACGGGAGGGTGAGCCATATATCGGGCCAGGCGTTCTCGCGCCTCATGGTCTTCTGCATGCACCGGATCCCCTTGAAACACTGAGAATCCCGGGTGCCGCCAACTCAGGAGGACCTCGACCAGCCGCTGGCTGATCTTCTCCGTGGCCAGCAGAATCTGCAGCAGGCGGCGGCGAAACCGCAGCATGATCTGGACGGGATCAGGTTCGGGGATCGGGAATAGCGAGCCGTCCGGCGTCAGGAGCCCGTCCGCGGCCAGGCAGTGGGCATGGGGGTGAGTGTTTGACCGGCAGGTTGTCTTTTCAGGGGGAGACGGTTACCGAAACGCTGGCGGCAGTCATTATGCTCGATCCGAACTGGAGCAAGCTGTAGAAAGCCATACGCGAACACCGACTGGCTGTGATATTCTCCCCTCCACGGATGGATGGCTGCAGCTCAACTGCAAGACGACAGGCGATGAAACCACTAAAGATCGGCATCAGCGGTGTTCGTGGAATTGTCGGGGAGACCTTCACGCCGGAACTGGCGGTCAGTTTCGCGCAGGCTTTTGCCACGTATCTCAACTCGGGCCGCATCCTGATCTGCCGCGACACGAGGCCATCCGGCCCCATGGTGGCCTCGGCAGTCGCCTCCGGGCTGCTGGCATCCGGCTGCGAGGTGATCGATCTTGGAGTGTGTCCTACTCCGAGCCTGCAACTGGCGATCCCCTGGCTGAATGCCCAGGGCGGCATCGCCATCACAGGCGGGCATAATGCGGCACCCTGGAACGCGTTGAAGTTCATCCGGGCAGACGGTCTCTATCTTAATGCCATGCAGGCGACCGAGCTGCTTGACATCTACCATCAGCACGAATTTGAGAAAACACCCTGGGATCTCATCCGGCCCATGATCGAACGGGGAGACGCCGTCGATCACCACCTGTCGATACTGGCGCGCTCCTTCGATGTGACTGCCATCCGCAAGCGTGCCCTGCGGGTCGCCATCGACTGCTGCAATGGCGCCGGCTCCGCCCTGGCTCCCCGATGGATCGCAGAAGTGGGCAGCCAGGTCCTGACAATCAATGACGATATGAACGCCCCGTTTCCGCATGATCCGGAGCCGAGACCGGACACCATGGCGCAAGTGCGGGCCGTGGTAAAGGCAGGCGGCGCAGACGTCGGTTTCGTGCTTGACGCCGATGGCGAACGACTGGGACTCGTGGATGAAACCGGGCGCATACTGCCGGAAGAGGTTACCCTGGCTCTCGCCGCCGCCATCCGCCTCTCCCAGCGCCTGGGTCCCATTGTTACCAATGTATCGACCAGCGCGATGGTCGACCGGATCGGATCATGCTACAAGGTCCCGGTCATTCGAACTCCTGTTGGTGTGCCTTACGTGTCCGAGGCGGTGCTTGAACATCGTGCGGTGATCGGAGGAGAAGGCAGCGGCAGCGTCATTATTCCCGAGATCCAGGCGGTGCCCGACAGCATGGCTGCTATCGGCCTTTTCATGGAGCATATGGCCCTGACCGGGCATCCGCTGTCGGTCCTGGCCGGTCAATTGCCGCGGCTTTCGATGGTCAAATCGACCATCCCGATCGAGCCGAACCTGATTTATTCAACCTTGCAGATGTTCCGTGACCGGGTGCAGGACGAGGCAAGCTCTGCCGTGGATTTGTCCGACGGCGTGCGGCTCGATTGGCCGGACGGCTGGGTTCACGTACGCGTTTCGAACACGGAGTCGATTATTCGAGTGATTGCAGAGGCCGAGCAGGAGTCACGCGCACACGAGCTGGTGGATTGGGCGCGGGAACGGCTGCGCGGCTGATCTGCGGCCGAGAAAGATATGCGGGCAATCCCAACTCTCAAGATCAGCATCTCCGGAGTCCGCGGTGTGGTGGGCGAATCTCTGACTCCCGCCCTGCTGGCGCGCTTTTCCCAGGCTTTCGGCACCTACGCCGGCTTCGGCCGCATCGTGGTGGGACGCGACACACGCACGTCCGGGGAGATGGTGCGCCAGGCGGTGGTGTCAGGACTGCTGTCCACCGGCTGCCGCATCATCGATTTAGGCATCTGCCCGACTCCGACCGTGCAGCTGACCGTGCGCCGATTGGCGGCGCAGGGCGGCATCGCAATTACCGCCAGCCACAATCCGCCGGAATGGAATGCCCTGAAATTTGTCGGGGCGGACGGGCTGTTCCTGGACGGCAATCACGCCCGGGAGCTGCTGGACATCTACCATCAGGGCGACTACACCAAAGTGGCAGGCTCGATGATGAGGCCGGTGGAGTTAAGGCCGCAGGCTGCAGACGAACACGTCCGCAAGATCGTCCAGATGCTGGGTCCGCTGCCGATCGGCAGGCGTAGATTGCGGGTGGTGATCGATGCCGGCAATGGCGCCGGTTCGATTCCTGCCCCCCGCCTCCTGGAAGCCCTGGGCGCCGAAGTGTTCGGTATCTATGTCACACCCGACGGCCGTTTCCCGAGGCCGGCCGAGCCTCTTCCTGAAAACCTCGGGGCCCTGTGCCAAGCGGTCAGGGATCACGGTGCGGATGTGGGGCTTGCCCAGGACATGGACGCGGATCGTCTGGCCGTGGTCTCGGAGCAGGGCCAGCCCATCGGCGAAGAGCGCACGTTGCTGCTGGCGACTCAGTTCGTGCTCGGCCGGACGCCGGGCCCGGTGGTGGGCAATCTGGCCACGACGCACGGGCTGGATGCCCTCGCGTCCCGGTATGGCTGCAAGGTGTACCGTTCGCAGATCGGAGAGGCGAATGTCGCCAAGGCAATGCAGCGGTACAAGGCCGTCATCGGCGGCGAAGGGAACGGCGGCGTCATCTACCCACCGATCAATTTCGCCCGGGACAGCATGGTGGGGATGGCCCTCATTCTTCATTTATTGGCGCAATCGGGACGAACCGTATCGCAACTGGTGGAGGAACTTCCCGCCTTTTTCATGATCAAGAAGCAGCTCCCCTTCCCCTCCCATCGCATCGGCGAAATGCTCTCGCGCCTCAAGCGGGAGTATGCAGCCTATCCGATCGATGTGCGTGATGGTGTCAAAGTGATTCTGCCGGATGGTTGGTTTATCGTGCGCGGTTCGAACACGGAGCCCGTCGTCCGCGTTGTGGCCGAAGCTCCCGCTGAGGAAGCCGCCGCAAGGCTCTCCGCCACACTCCTCGAAAAGCTTCAATCCTGGATCGAATAGGATCTGGCTCGTTTCTGTCGCGAAATTTGTCCGGCCAATAGGCAAGCCCCGAAGGGGCGGAAAGATAATAGCCCCGGGTGCAAACCCGGGGTTGGAAGCGAGGGTAGCACGGAGCCCTGGAAGGGCGACAGAATCATGTTGCGAACCAATGACTTTCGCCCCTGCCGGAGCTCCATAAATATAATATCCTAGCCGCGGGCTTGCGTCCCCGGCTATTATCTCTCCACCCTTCCGGGGCTCAAGCTGCCGTTCTCATACATTGGCCGATGCAATGGAGTATCTAGCGCCGGAGGCGCGGGAGAGAATAGCCCTGGGCGAGTCTGCGAGCCCGGGGTTCTTGGCAAAAAGCGTAAGAGCCCTGGAAGGGGCGAAAGAAAGATTTTACGCAACTTGAGATGGGTATAAGGTGCAGGACGTGTCGCCGCTTTCGCACGCCGGGCCGCGGCCCGGCCCACTAGGGCGGCGCATAAGCGCCGCACTCCCAATCCAGGCAATCCGGATACCTCATGGAACCAAAATAGGCGCCTGGACTTGAGGCTTTCCATATTCAGCGCCACCTGTGATGACGCGCAGGTTCGGGAGAATATCCACCATTCCCGCTCCATGCGTATGGCCGCAGAGAACTGTGAGATTGCGATCAGGCCTGGCTGTCATTTCGCGCTTTAGCACCTCACCCACGGCTTTGCAGGCGAAATGCGGCAGGGCTTCGTCGTCCGAAATGCAGCCCTCATACCAGCAGGATTCCCTAAAAGGCGGCACGTGCGTAAGCAGAATCACCGACTGAAACCGAGCGAACGCATCGGGCAGGATCCGTGCGAAGTGGGCGGCGGCGATGTCTCCCAGCTCGTTGAGCAGGCTGAAGCGGCGAGACTGTGACAATCCGACAAAGTCGCTAATAAGCAGGTAATCGTTGAGCATCATGCTCGAGTGAATGCCCTTGCCAAATCTGCCGTCGGCCCAGGAATCGTGCCCGACCAGACCGGTAACCGGCGTGAGCTCGATCACAGGCTCCGCGACAAGCCAGTGCAGAAGCGATGAAGCACGGCACAGCGCCGAAATCGAAGTCCGGACTTCCGAGAGGCGCCCGTAATAGGAATCGTGGTTCCCGAGCACAAAATAGAGGGGCCGCTTGAGTAAACCCTCCAGGTAACGCAGGTAATTCGTGACGCTGGCGGCTTCCCCGATGTCCCCTCCCACAAGAACTGCATCCGGCGAGCCATCCAGGATCGCACGGCAAAAACGTTCGATGCGGGAGCGAGTGACAAAATTCAGGTGAATGTCCGTCACCCATGCAAGTCGTTTCATGATTTCGAAAATTACATATCTGGTTGAAAGTACATTGGCTCCAGATACATCATCTCAAGATGTTCAAAGGGGCAAGGGGGAAAGCGATCAAGGGGCTGAGGGGTTCCGATGATTATTCCCTCTGCCCCTTTACCCCTTTGTCCCTTTGCCCCTTGAGTTAGCGAGCGAAGCGAGCAAAGTCAGCACACCGTGTCGATGCCGTAGGAGCGGAAAACGGGATCTCCGGTCACAACGGTCAGGCGGCGCATCTTTGCGGCTGCGATGATGAACCGATCACAGGGGTCCTTGTGAACGGGAGGCAATGCCACAGCCGCCATGCAGACATCCCAATCGAGCGCCTGGACGGCCAGCCCATGATGGTCCACAACGCCTTGAAACCACTCCACCGGGGGAACAGGCAGCTTAAGCTTCCCGGAACGGCATTTGACGGCGACCTCGAAGGCGCTGATGGCCGAAACGTAGACGACCGGAGCGTCCTCAATGCGTTCCCGCGCTTCTTTTGACAGCTGTTTCCCCCCATCGGCGAGCCACAGGAGAGCGCATGTATCCAGGATCATCATGGTTCCTCCGCCCACTCGTCCGCGCTCAGGGGTTCCGTCGCATCATACTTGATGCGGATCCGGCTCAGGATCGGGTGTGGCACCAGCCGGCTCTTTTTGACATGAGGAACCAGATCGGCTACCGGCTTGCCGTTGCGGCAGATAAGGTACTTCTCCCCCTTCTCCGCGATCTCCGCCAGGACCGCCGACAACCGGGTCTTGGCTTCATGAACATTCAGGGTTTTCATCGAGGTAGCCTCCAATGATCCATAAGACTAAACTAAGTTAGTCCATTTGTCAACCCCGCAGCAAAAGGCGCGCGGAATTTCGAGGTTGAGGCGCCTGTCACCGAAACTTAATCGATCGACTTGGCCCCTAATACCGGCCTGGCTTCGTTTTGCAGGAGGTCGAAGATCAGGATCTCGTTCCGGCCGGGTTTCAGCCAGGGCGCCGGGCAATACAACCGCTTTTGCGGGCCGATTTCCCAAAAACGGCCCAGGTTGCGGCCGTTCATCCAGACAAGTCCCTTCTTGTAGTTCGTCATGTCGATGAACGTGTCGGCCGTTTCCTTCAGATCGAAAGACCCTTTGAAGAAAGTGCCCCGCCGGGCGGGATCGATCGGGGCCGCCTGCAACATCCGGATGTAGCGTTCGTCAAACGGCAGGTTGTACACCTCCCAGTTCATCAGCGTCATCCCGTTGAGCGTAACCCGTTCCGTGATCCCCTTGCGGTCAATCAAGTACTGGGCAAAATTGATCCGCCCCATACCCTCCACCAAAATCTCCAGGACCGGATCCTTCACATCGCTTTTCGGGATGTCGATGGTCTTATCCGCCTCGCGGCGGTCGAGCTTGCCGACGTAGCTCCCGTTCACGAACACCGTAGCGTAATCATGCAGGTCTGTGATGGTCAGCTTGCCGTTCTTGTGGCCGATGAGTTTCGTTTTGTACACGATAAAGCCGTAATCCTGGTTGTAGGCTTCGAAGGGCTTCGGCTGGACCGACATCACCGGTTTCGGCAGGTTACTCCACACCGAGGTGAAAGCGGTCATGGGGATTTCCGGTACATCCATCGCCGGGACGGGCGTAGGCAACTCCGGCAGGGCGCCGGCATACTTGGATATCATTTCCCGCAGCGCGAAGTACTTTTTGGTCGGCAGCCCCTGCTCGTTGATCGGCGCATCGTAGTCATAGCTCGTAACGTCGGGCTCATACCCCTTGCCGCCGGAGTTCGCACCCGCGCTGAATCCGAAGTTGGTCCCGCCATGGATGACATAAAAATTGAATGACTTCTTGTTGTCGAGAAGGAATTTCACCTCGCGATACAGACCTTTTTCGGGATCAGGACGCGCCCAGGGCTCGCCCCAGTGCGTGAGCCAGCCGGGATACGTCTCGCTGCTGAACGCAGGCACTTTGGGATTGCGCAGCGCGGCCTGCTGGAACGCCCGTTCGTTGGAACCGGAATCAAGTCCTATGGCGGCGCCGTCGATGTTGCCGGCCTCCAGCATGTAGGGCGTCGGGCCGTCCGCCGTGAAAAACGGCACATTCACTCCGTTCTTCAGCCAGATTCTGCGCAGCTCTTCCAGGTAGTTCTTGTCGTTCCCGTAGCTGCCATATTCGTTTTCAATCTGCACCATCAGGATGGGTCCGCCGTTGGTCACCAGGAGCGGCCGGATCACAACCGCCATCGCCTTCAGATAGCGCTCGACCGCTTCCATGTAGCGCGGGTCCATGCAGCGTATCTTGATGTCGGGTATCCGGAGCAGATACGGCGGGATGCCCCCGAGTTCCCATTCCGCACACACGTAGGGCCCCGGACGGAACAGCACCCACATCCCTTCCTGCTGGGCTATCCTGACGAATTCGGCAATGTCCCGGTTTTCCGTTTTAAAATCGAATTTGCCCGGCTCGCTTTCGTGATAGTTCCAGAAGATATAGGCCGCAATGGTATTACACCCCATTGCCTTCGCCATCTGGATGCGATGCCGCCAGTATTCTCTAGGGATGCGCGCCGGGTGCATTTCCCCGCTGATCATCTGGATAGGCTTGCCGTCGAGCAAAAAATCTTTCTCGCCCAGCGCGAATGTGTGGCGCTTCGTTTGCGGCACTGCCATTACCATGCTCAGGATCAAAACGATCGAGAGGGAGATAACGCGCTTCATAATTTCCTCTTTCCCTGCGGATTCGGTGGATTTCAAGTGCCTGGAGTTTCAGCCGCCCAAGCAGACGGGCTGAAGCCCTACACCACGAATCACTGATTCAGAGACGCTTTCATGCCTTGTCATTCTTCGCGGGTGCGGGCTTTAGCCCTTAAGCGCTAAGATAAGTTCCAATACTTGGACCTCGACCTG
>CAYGWQ010000266.1:0-7699 GCA_964353465.1 uncultured Acidobacteriota bacterium
TGGGCGTGAGCCCACTTTTTGCAAAGTTAGCCAAGCGGTATCTTATAGGAAAAAAAGTGGAATATCAAGTTCGCCGGGTTTGAAATCCCGCGGCGGTCATCCCTGTAATGAACCACAAAGACCTCGAAGACCTCAAAGAATATATTTTATTTCTTTGAGGTCTTCGAGGTCTTTGTGGTTTATTTTTTCGGAGTCGGAGGGGGCGGCGGGGGCTCCAGATAATCGGCTTCGCTCTTTCCCAGTTTATCCAGGATCTCCTTCTCAACGATTTTTACATAGGGCTCGCCCTGGACCTGGGCATAGACGCCGTCTTTGGCTTCCTTGCCGAAAATGCAATCGACCCTGACCTGCGCTCCCTGCTTGAGCACCACGTGAGCCACGGGCTTATCGAGCCCGTAATTCGAGAGGGCGCCGGGCGCGTCGACAAATCCCTTGACCGGCTTCTCGAGGGCATCGAAGATGTCGTTGACGGCATCCCACTTCGCCTTCTTTTTGCCTTCACCGACGAGCCAGTCCCCGCCCGCCTGCGCCTTGGCGATGCGTACGGCGCCTTTGGCATTCGTGACGGCGACGGCGTCGATGTCGGTGCGCTGGAAAAAGGCCAGGGTTTTGTCTCTCAGGTCGCCGGGAGTCTTCAGCAGCTTGTCGACAAATTCCTTGTCGACGAAAAACATCTCCGCGCGGCTTTCATCGCGTGCGATGTAGAGCTCGGCAACGGCTTCTGCGGCGGATTCCGCTTCGGCCTTTTTCTCCGCCGTCTTGGCCTTGTTTTGGCTCTTCTTGACCAGCTTGGACTTTTCCAGGCCGATCATGAGGTGTTTGATTGCCCTGTCCTTGCCCACGGTCAGGCGCACGTCTACCAGCGGCTTATCAAGACCCAGATTGGCGTAGTCATCCGGGTTCTCGTCGAAAAACTCTTTGAGGCGCCCATTGACAATATCGCCCAAGAGGGTATTGACGGCCGAGGAGTCCGCCGCCCAACGGTCCTTCCCCTGAATCCACCAGCGGTCGCTCTCCTTGGCCAGAGCCACGGTGCCTTTGGCGTTTTTCAGATCCAGCGACTGCGTCTCGAACTGCTCGAAGCCGAGGACCACGCGGCTGCGCAAATCGTCGAGCTTCTTGCTGAAGCCGCTGGCAACGTAGCTGGAAACCAGGAACACCTTGTTCTGCCCCTTCAAGACCGCGTAGTTGGATTCGCCGTTGGGGCTGCTCTGACCGAAACGAATCTCGTGTACCTTGCCGTCCTTGGTCTTGACCGCAACCGTGATCTGCGCCGGATCGAGGCCGAACTGCGCAAGATTGCCGGCGTTCTCCTCTACCACCCGTTCGCGGCTGATTTCGGCAGCCGAATTCGCCAGCCGGTTGAGCTCGTCTGTGTCCGCATCCAGAGAGCGGGGAGCAGTGATCCGCCAGCGCTGATCGCCGTTGCGGGTTGCGGTAATATGCTGGTCCGGCGTGCTCAAATCCAGCTGCGAGACATCGGCGCTCGGCACTTTCCAGACCACGTTTTCTTCTTGTTTGGCCTTGGTGCGTTCTTCGGCTCCCTTGAACTCATAGAAGTAGAGGAAAGCCCCCAGGCCGGCACAGAGGATCAGGAGAATCAGGGTCCCTTTGAAACGCATACTATCTTCTCCGGCGAGTCCAAACAATGATGCCGCTCACCAGGGCGGCGCCCGGGAGGACGAGCAGGCAGAGCCATTGGATCATTTTTTCCTGACCCTGGGACAAGATCACCTTGCGGTCTTCGGGGGCTTTCGGGCGCACCGAAATCAGATCTTCCTCCGCAGCCAGCCAGCTTACCATGTTCAGGAACAGGTTCGCGTTGCCTTCGCCCTGAATGAAATTATTGGCGGCAAAAGAGGAGTTGCCCACCACCACCATGCGGGCTTTCGCCGCCGGCAGCGCATTGTCCGCGGGCTTGATATCCTTGGAGACCGTGAGCGCAAGGGGCAAAGGCCCTTTGAGGTCGGTTTTTTCGTTGAAGGCCATAGAGGTGCTTTTGAGATCCGTTTTGCCCCAGCTATCGGGCATGCTCTTGAACAGAGTGTTCACCGTGACGCCATCTACGCTGGTCTTGGCCGGCTGAACGGAGCGGGCTTCAGGGAAGAATGAATTGAGCCGGAACCGCTCGGTGATGGGACTTGCCTCATATTCCGCGCGGGTGACGGCGGGCCACACAGGCGTGCGCACATATCCGGCAGGACTCACGATGAGGTCGTTGTCGGGTACCACTCCCCAGGCGGCCAGAAAGGCGCTCAGGCCGGCCGACGGCGCCGGATCGATCATGACGAGCATGCCGCCGCCGCGATTCAGGAAGTCCGTCATCAAATGGATTTGCTCCGGCATGGGTTCATTGGTCGGCCCCGCGAGGATCAGGACCTTGGCGTCGGGAGGAATCTCATTCTTGGCGGCCACGTTGAGAGTATCCACCACAAAGCTCTGGTTCTCCAGCGCCTGCTTGGCGACCGCGTAACCCTCCCGCTCCGTTTCCGAGGGATCCTTCTCCCCGTGTCCCTGGACAAAGTAGATCTTCTTGGTCTCGGTCCGCTGGACCTTGATGATGGCATTTGTAAGATCTTCCTCGGAAACCTCCTGCTGTTTCTTCTCGATCTTTTCCTTGCGGTCCCCGTATACCAGGACTACAGTGCCAAATTTCAGCTGGGAACCGGTCATGATGTTCTGGTAGGTGCCGTAGCTCTTGACGTCGTATTGCCTGGCCAGTTCGGGGCTTTTTTCCGCATCGATGAATTCGAAGCGCACATAACGGCTGGCGCCTCGATACTGGGTCAACAGCTCTTTCAGCGGCGGGTAGGTCGCCCCCGGGAAAAAGGCCTTGACCTCAAGATCCTTGGTCAGCTTGCCGAGGATTTGGGTGGTCTGCGGCGCCAGGGTGTACCTGCCGCTTGCCGTCATGTCGAAGCGCTTGGCATGTCTCTGTCCGAAGAAATTGAGCCCCGCCACCAGGGCAAGGACCAGCAGGACTGAGACCACGTAGTTTGTGAAATATTTGGTCGAGCGTTTGCCAAGGGTTTGCAGGATCTGCTTGTAGTTGGCAACCAGCCCTATCACGATGGTGATGGCACCCAGCACGAACAGGGAAATCGCCCACCGGTCCCAGATGCCGGCCACAGAATAATAGAGGGCTGCGGCCACCAGCAGCAGCAGGCCCAGCCAATCCAGCTTTTGCAGAAGTTTACTCATTAGCTTTTCCACCGCAGCGATTCAAGGGAGCGATACGTAAGAAAGAGTCCGACGAAGGCGAATGTGGCGTAGAAGATCACGTTCGCCGTATCGACCACACCTTTGATGAAATCGTCCAAGTGACTGATCACCGATAAATAGCTGAGCACATCCCGCAGGGCGCCCTGCATGCTGTTGGCGAAGGAGTCGACCAGCCAGAGGACCAGGATGACCCCGAAGGTAATCAGGCCGGCCACGATCTGGTTCTCGGTGAGAGTCGAGATGAAAAGCCCCACAGCGAGCAGGGCCGCGCCGTAAAGGAACAGGCCGAGGTAAGCGCCCAGGATGGGCTTCAGTTCAGGATCCCCGTATATAAAGAGGATGGAGATCGTGATCCCGCTGGCCAGCAGCATGATCAGCAGGAAGGTCAGCGTCGCCAGGTATTTTCCCAGCAGGGCCTGCAGGTTGCCCACCGGCGTCGTCAGCAGGAGCTCGATGGTCCCGCGCTTTTTCTCTTCGGCGAAAAGGCCCATCGTCAGCATCGGGATCATGAACAGCAGAACAACGCTCAGGGTGCCGAAGACGTTGCGGGTGATGATCCCGGGCATGTCCATGGGCGGTGAGCCCTGGCCGTACGCCGATTGATACATGGCGGACTGAATGACTGCCGACAGGATGCTGTAAAAGAAGAACCCCGTGAAGAAGACGAAAACCGTCAATACCACGTAGGCTATGGGGGAGACGAAGTAACTCTTCATCTCACGCTGCCAGATAGCCAGTATGTTTTGCATAGCGGAATCCTCGGCGCAGAGCAGGTCCGGCGGCTTCGTCGCCCGCCTACTCCTGTGTTACAAGGTTAATGAAAACGTCTTCGAGGCTCATCGATACACCGCGCAGTTCGAGCAAATCCCAGCCCTGGGAGACGATTTCCCGGGCCAGGATACCGCGCAGGTCGGTCTGCAACTTGCACTCGACCATGTAGTTCGAAGGCCCCCCATCCCCTTCGCCTTCCACTTTCACGCCAAGCACGCCTTCGATCTCCTTGAGTTTTTCGATCACCGCCGGACGCGGACCGTTGACCGACAGGGCGACCTTTTCGGCGCCCTTCATCTGGTTGGTCAGGCCGGTCGGCGTGTCCATGGCGACAACCTTGCCGTTGTGGATGATGACCACGCGGTTGCAGGTCATGCTGACTTCGGGAAGGATATGCGTTGAGAGAATGACGGTGTGATCGCCCGCCAGGCTCTTGATGAGAGAGCGAACATCGTGGATCTGCTTCGGATCCAGCCCGATCGTCGGCTCATCAAGGATGAGCACCTCCGGGTTGTTCAGCAGCGCTTGCGCCAGTCCCACGCGTTGCTTGTATCCTTTGGACAGCTTGCTGATGATCCGGTTGCGAACATCACCGATCGAGCATTTCTGCATCACGTCGTCGACCATCGATTTGCGGCGGGCAGAAGGCGCACCTTTGATCTTGGCCACAAAATGCAGATACGAGGCAACGGTCATTTCCGGATACAAGGGCGGGCTTTCCGGCAGATAGCCGATCCGGCGCCTGACCTCAATGCTCTCGTCGAAGACGTCATAACCGGCGACGCGCGCGGTGCCTTCCGAAGCGGGCATGTAGCAGGTCAGGATCCGCATGGTGGTCGTCTTGCCTGCTCCGTTCGGCCCCAGGAACCCGAGGATTTCACCCTTCTGAACCGTGAAGGAAATTCCATCCACGGCCTTGCGGCCGTTAAAAACCTTGGTCAGATGATCTACTTCTATCACGCCTGAACCTCCCGAGACTTGCTCACAAAATAGGCAATATTAGTGAATCATGGCCGATCCGTCAACTTCAACGCAAGAGGAACCTGTCATTCCAACACTGCATGCCGGAATTGACATGACGATGGAACCACAAAGACCGCTAAGACCTCAAAGAAGCCGGGATATTGCAGACAGGGGATAACTAACGATTTTTAGACTGCAATTCAGGCACCGTGCACTGTTTTTCATGCATGTGCCAACGACGTTCGTAAAATGGGGCTAATAAAAATTTTTAAAATAATTGTTGCAATGGAGACTTTTTAATTGTATTAATGATAGTTTGTTTGATGCTCTTTTATATATTTTTCATGTTCTTTGCGCTGCCCATAGCGGCCCACGTTCTCAGATCCTACTTCCGTCACGGCATCGTAGCTCCCTTGACGGTCATGCGCAGAAGTCAATCCTGATGGAACTGCCGGACCCGGCAAAAGCGCCGGCTCCGGAATCCGATTAGCCCGGGGAAAATCAAGGAGGAGGGAACCGGTTCTCCACGCCGGCGTATTAAGGTTGGAACTATTATATGAAGTGAGGCATCGGCTTGAAAAATCAAGTTTCTGATAGCACAAAAAAATCCCGCTTTTTGAAACTATTTCCTCACGGTCGCTATCTATTATTTGTGATTGTTTCTCGGGGAAGCGGAGGGGGCCGGCAATCATGTTTGCCGGTTGCTCCTAAGTAACTGCAAAAGAAGGTATTAAGAAACCGCCTGCCAAAGGCAGGCAACAGGGTTAGGGCGAAAACTACTATGATCGAACTAAACGATGACGAGGAGTTGTTAGAGAATTCGGATCTCTACGATGCGGCCGAGTCGGACGGGGTGGGGATGGACGATGAGTTTGCCGGAGTTACTCGGGCAAACTACGTCGATCGTGTCCGGTTCAGCCGCATGCCGTCGGAAGACCGCCCTGTGGTAAAAGGTGAATCTGCTCCTTCGACCGATCCTCTCTACATTTATTACCGCAGCATGAGCAAGATTCCTTTACTCACCCGCGAGGAAGAGGTCTATCTGGCAAAGAAGATCGAGGCAGCCAAAATCAACACGCTCCGGCTGCTTTCGCTGACAGCGATCAGTTCTGCCAAGCTCATGGAGTTGGGTGCAGAGTTGCAGCCGGCATCCATGACACAGAATATGGCCATAGCCAACGTTACGGAGACTCCGCAGGAGACGGATTACGAAGTTCCTCTGGAAGAACGCAACCGATTGCGTGATCAGGAGATCCAGCGTATCCTGCGCCGCCTCGAGCGCCTCGAGAAGCGGTATCGCCAGATGAAGCTCGATATGAAGCGCAAGGGTATCCGGCACAGCGGCCGTACCCGGGAACTCGCCAAAATCAAGAGCTGCCGTGAGGCAGTTTTCCAGACCCTTTCGCGCATCGAATTGACCGAAAATCAGGTTAATCATCTCGTTGACGGGCTGGCGGATGTCCTAAACCAGATTGAATGGAGTGAGAAGATCTGCGGAATGTCCCGCTCCGCGGCAAAAGATCGGAGCAAGGTTCGCGCCGCCCGGGCACGTCGCCGGGCTTTGGAGGTTGAGTACCTGACCGACGCCGGTGAGCTGCGCAAGATCGTCAATCTCATCAATGAAAACAAGATGGAGATGGCCCGGGCCAAGGATGAATTCGTCCGCGCCAACCTGAGGCTGGTTCTCAGCATTGCGAAAAACTACTCGTATCCCGGGCTCGACCTTCTTGACCTGGTGCAGGAAGGAAACATCGGATTGATGAAGGCGGTCGACAAGTTCAACTATCGGCTCGGTCACAAGTTCTCCACCTATGCCACCTGGTGGATCCGCCAGAGCATTACCCGCGCCATCGCGGACCAGGGGAGGACCATCCGGATACCCGTGCACATGGTCGAGGCCATGAACCGGGTGCTGAAAACCTCGAATGAGCTGTCGAAACGGATGGGTCGTGAGCCTTCCGTGCACGAGCTGGCGAAAGAACTGAAGACCCCGGTTTCAAAGGTCACGCAGATTCTCAAAGCGGCTCAGGAGCCCATCTCATTGGAAGCCACGATTTCCGACAATAAAGATGCGGTCCTGAACAAGTTCATCGAAGACAAGAGCGCGATCTCCCCGGACGATGACGTGATGAAACACAGCTTGCGGGATGTCACGGATGCAGCGCTGCAGACTCTCTCTCCCCGTGAACAGGAGATCGTCCGCATGCGATACGGCCTGAACGAAACAGGGAAAGAGTATACCCTGCAGGAAGTGGGGGAGATGTTCCAGGTCACGCGTGAGCGGATCCGCCAGATTGAGGAGAAAGCCCTCCTGAAGCTGCGCAGCCCATACCGCTCCAGCAAACTCCGCGAGTTTGCCGATTTCGTCAGCAAAAACTGAAAAGCAGCAGGCAGTTGGCAGTTACTATCGAAGCCACTGCCTGCTGTTTTTTTGTCTGCTGCCGCGGTGCCACCGCCTTCTTTCTTATTATCGCCTGCAGCCCGCCGCCAACTCTTACTTCACCGACTCCTTCAGCTCTTTCCCCGGCGTGAACTTGGGGACCTTGCGCGCTGCGATCTTGATCGGGGCGCCGGTTTGCGGGTTCCGACCCTTGCGCGCCTTCCTCTTGACGACCGAGAAGGTACCAAAACCGACGAGGGTAACCTTCTGTTTCTTCATTGCGGACTTGATGACTCCAATAAGAGAATTAATCACAACTTCAGCCTGACGCTTCGGGATTCCCGCGTCTTTTGCGATCTTGGC
>CAYGWQ010000267.1:0-7694 GCA_964353465.1 uncultured Acidobacteriota bacterium
GTCTACAGGACTGTCCAGCCGCAACAATCCCGCTGCCTGCAGGGCACGATGCAGCATGTGCGGATGCGGGCGCCCGGCGCCGGCCTCTTCACCGCACGTGACATAATCCACCGGACCTGCACTCGTCAATCCGAGATGGCAGGCAATGGCCTGTGTCACGCTTAACGGAAAACCACTTCCGAGGGCGACAAAAACGCCGCGCTGCCTCAGGAATCGGAAGGCGGCAGTCGCGCCGGGCATCTCGCGCAGCCGCTCAATGTTGCGCAGGAGTTGCGCGGTGAAGAGGTCGCGCAGGCGTCGGGAAGTGTTCTCCAATGCCTCGCCATGTAAACCGCCATGGCTCCCCAGGAGGGTGCGAAATACCTCGAGCTTGTCCTTTCCGCGCTGCCTGTTTAGTACCTCCCAGGGCACGGGTATGTGGGCCGCATCGAGCGTATCGGCGAAGCTCTGCAGCACCAGAGGGCGCCCATCGATTGTGTCGTCAACGGTGGTACCCGCCATATCGAAAAGGGCCAGCTTGATCCGCATGCCAGGACCTCCAATGTTCGGGAATTTCGTCAGGCAGTTAAGCCATATGCTACTCTTCAAGATTCGATGTCACACATAAAAATCCTACTCTGCAACAACCGGCAATCGGCGCTGCATATACTAATCACCGTCGCAGCCTGCTATTTCCGGCCCGATGCGCTACGAAAGTGGATCTGACGATAGCCTTCCGCTGCGGATGACCCGCTGCCCGGTAATCTTCACGCAATCGGCGATGTTCCCTGTAAACTGCGATGCGATCCTGAAAGGATAGATGGGAGCGTTCCCCCATGTCGGGAACCGCTCCCCTTCCACCGCCGGCACCCTCTCCAAGGTGCACTTTTCCCTCATGCTGCGACGGCGACGCAGTGCAGTTTCAATCCAGAAGGGAGGCTTAATGCCCCAGGCGCCATTGTTTGTATCGCGGGCCGAGGGAAGTCCAGCCAAATTTCGGCGCCCGGCATCAGTGCGTCCGGTTTTTGGCGAGTCCCAGTGCGCGGATGCGCTTGTGCAGGCGGGTGCGTTCGATGCCGAGTGCGCGGGCGGCCGCGGAAACGTTGCCGCCGGCTCGTTCCAGCGCCTGCCGGAGGAGGTCGCGCTCCGCCTGGGCGCGGGTGGCTTCCAGACTGGAGGGGAGGCCGTTGTCATGGGGCAGGCGGATTTCCAGGGGGATGGATTCAGCCGTGATCTCGTCAGCCGGGGCCAATATGGCGATGCGTTCGATAAAATTGCGCAATTCACGCACATTGCCGGGCCAGCGGTAGTTGCGCAGCTCGGCGAACACTTCAGGCTCGATGCGCTTGGGCCGGAAATTGTTGCGGCGGCAGAACTCTTCCAGGAAGTACTCGGCCAGCGGGCGGATATCTTCGGGCCGTTCGCGCAACGGCGGCATTCGGATCGGCACCACGCTCAAACGATAGTACAAATCCTCCCGGAACTTTTTCTGCTCCACCAGGGCTGCCAGATCCCGGTTTGTCGCAGAGATGATGCGCACCACAACGTGCAGCGTCTCTTCACCGCCGACACGCTGGAATTCCCCTTCCTGGAGGACGCGCAGCAGCTTGGCCTGGGAAGCCTCATGGAGATCGCTCACTTCGTCGAGGAAAATCGTGCCCCCATCGGCCAATTCGAATTTGCCGCGCCGGCTGGAGGTCGCACCGGTAAATGCGCCTTTCTCATGGCCGAACAACTCGCTTTCCAGCAATTCCACGGGGATGGCGGCGCAATTGACTTTGATGAAAGGGCCGGCGGCAAAAGGGCTCTGACGGTGCAGGTGCATGGCGATGAGTTCTTTGCCGGTGCCCGACTCGCCCGTCAGGAGCACGCGGGCATCGGAGCGGGCCACCTGGCTGGCCTGCTCGAAGACTCGCTGAAAGGCGGGACTGGCGCCGATCATGCGGGGCGCTTCTCCCACCAACTCGCGGAGCCGGGCATTCTCCTGCTGCAGCGCCGCCCGCTCCAGGGCATTCTTCAACACCAGGAGCAGCCGGTCACGGCTCAAAGGCTTCTCCAGGAAATCGAAAGCTCCGGCCCGGGTGGCCGCCACGGCATCGGCGATCGTTCCGTGCCCGGAAATCATGATCACAGGAGCCTGATTGTCCGTCTGCCGGAGAGCGAGCAGCAGATCAATACCGTTGCCATCCGGCAGCCGCACATCGAGCAGATAGGCGTCTGCGCGCCAGCGAAGCAACCGCCCCCTGAACTCGGCGGCCGAGCGGCAAATCACGACTCCGTAACCGGCTCCTTCCAGCACCAGCCGCAATGAGGTGCCGACATTTGCTTCATCATCCACCACCAGGATTTTTTTGGCCGCCAACTGTTTTCACCTCCAAAGGGCCGGCACCGTGGTGCCCGCCGGGAAGATCTGAAAAGCAGCACAGAACCGCCGGCCGCGCCTTTGCAGTCCTTCAGACCTCCGATTTTTGCATTTGAGGCAGCAGCAGACGAAAACCAGCCCCGCCCAGTGCGCCCTCGATGGCTTGAAGATCTCCTCCGGCCAGCAGGGCATTTTTGCGCGAGATGGACAGCCCCAATCCCATGCCGTGCTTCTTGAAGGATATCGAAGGCTCGAAAAGCGAAGAGCGGGCATCTGCACTCAATCCGGGACCGGAGTCGTGCACTTCGACCTGAACCTTGCCCTGCGCCACGCCGGTTATTCCCAAGACCCTCCCCCCTGCCGCCGCTTCTGCTGCATTTTCCAGCAGGTTGGTCAGGATGCCCTTTGCCTGGTCGGCATCTGCCCAGGCATAGGGGAGATTTGCAGCGGGGCGGATCTCATAGGTAACGTCCGGATGAGCCACTTGAAGGAACTGAATGCGCTCCTCCAGCAGCGCATTAAGATCAAGCGCCGTCGGTTTGGCCGTCGGTTCGGCAGCGAACTGGGAGAAGGCGCGCACCCGCCTTTCCAGGCTGTCCACCTCGTCGACCACGATCTGGGCTGCCTGGTCCATGAAGGGCCGATCGGCGGCCGGCTGCCGCGCCAGCATCTCCTCTACCGTCAGGCGGATCGGCGTCAGCGAGTTTTTCAGCTCGTGAGCCATCTTGCGCGCCAGCGTTTGCCAGCTGGCAATCTGCGTCAGATATACCAGCCGGGCACGGCTCTGCTGAAGATGATCCGCCGTGTGATTGAATGCTTCTACGGCACGGCCGATCTCATCCCGTCGCCCGGACTGAATCCGCCACTCGAAATTTCCTCCTGCCAGTTGGAACAGCCCGGCGGTCAATTCCTGGATGGGCCGGCTGATGCGATGAGCCAGGAAGATCACACTTACCAGAGCCAGGATCCAGATGATCACGCTCAGCAGAATCAGGGTGTAGATGAATCCGCGGCGCAAATCGCGCTGCTGGAGATTCTCCACCTGAGACCGGGCCTGCCGAATCTGCCGGGCTATCTCCTCCATGCGCACGCCGTCGAGGCGCTTGGAGTAAAGCCGGATCTCCGAGCCGCGCCGGACGAGGTAATTCAAATGACCGCCTTCCGGTTCTGACAACTGGAAACGCTCGACATCCGGGCTTTCCCAGAACTGCTGCACAAAAACCGGCCAGGCTGTTTTGTCTGCCGAGGTGAATGACTGTGCCTGGAGCTGGCCCGAGGCGGCGGCGGCTTTCAACTCCTCGCGCGCCTGCCGGTAATACTCGCGAGCGATTCCTTCCAGGGATTTGGAGAGCCGGTCAAGATCATCTGTGACTGCATAGGAAAGGCTGTGTTCCAGGAGCGCCGCACTCATCCATAGAATAGCAGCCAGAGGCGCCAGAGTTGCCGCCAGGAATACCAGGATGAGCTTGGTGCGAAGCCGGTTCACGCGGTTTCTCGATGGGTTTGGTGTCTTACTTCTTCTCCTTCAGCTCTGCCAGTCGCAGGGAGCCGGATTCTGCCTCGCAGCGGAACGGCGCATCATGCCCCTTGCGGCTGAAAATATCAATCAAGCCTGCCAGCGTCAGTCCCGAGCCGCCTTCGCCGCTGCTGGAACTACCATTTTCCGCGACCCTGCATACCAACTTTAACACAAAGGTCTTTTCCGCAGGAAACGACGGCAGAGGCACGGGCATGGTCTCGAGGCACCAAGCCTCGGCTTGGGCGGCCGTCAGATGCGATCCGGAACGCCCGGCAGCCCCTGCCTGGACAATGGAGAATTTCTCCTCCCACAGGTCGAAACTGATCACGAAGCGTTCCTCGATGCGGGTGACCGGCCTGCTCCGCTGATCCGCATGGAGTGTCAGCACGAACTCAAATGTCACGGAAGCGCCGTTGTGCAGCTGCTCCAGTGGCTTGCCCTCGAGAAAGTGCATGCGCGGCGCAGCGACATGAAGATAGTTTCCCTGACGTTCCACTACCAGGGGCGGAGCCTGGGCAAGGAGCTGGAACCAGGCAATTCCGGAGATGCAAATCAGGAGGATGGCATAGCGATCCGTTCTCATGCGGCCCCCTAAAACCTGAATCCGAACATGAATAACGGGACCACACGGTGGAGCCTGACCGGGAATGCCAACGATACAAACCCGCCATTCCGGATTGCCAATCCGAATCCGAACCCATGCCGGACCTGGATGTCCTGTCCGCTATCCCAGACCGCCCCCATGTCATAGAAGATCTGAAATGGCCGGTAGCGATATTCCAGAGAACCGTGCGCAGAACGGGTTGCACCCAGGGGCGCGATGTCGAACTTGTTCCATCCCCGCAAGGTGAAGCTGTTGCCAAGGGAAAAACGCTCAAACAGCGGTGCGCGCCCAATGAGAAATCCTCCTTGAAAATGGGCGCCGAAAAGATTCTTGCCCTTGAACAGCGTGTAATCGGCAGTCGCGAAGTGACGGGTATATACAAAGTCACTCTCGAGGATTCGGGTGGCCGTGCGCAGGCTATATCCGGCTCGAAAGTCCTGCCGGTAGCTGCGGCCGCTGCCCGTCCGGCGGCGGTATTGGATGTCCGCAGTCCCGGCATAGGCCGTCTCTGTGCGGGGTACAGGATACTGGGTTTCCAAGCGCTGGAAACTCGTGCCCACGCTCACTTTAAGGTCTCGGAAAGGAATCAGCGACACCGACGGGGCGAAATTCTGCCGCCAACGATAAATCCCGGGCACCTCCGAGGTGGTTTCCAAAGCCGCTTCCGTTGCCGGATTCCATTTTTGATGGTAGGTGTCGAAGTCGATCCGGATTTGCACCCTGTCCGTCCCCACCTTGCTGTGTGCATAGCGGAACCGGAACCCGGCATTGCGCTCCAGAAGCTCGTCGGCAGAATTGACCGCGCCGAAGGTGAAAGTATTATTGTGCCCATCTATGACCAGATCGAGGGCGCCGCTGAAGCCCTCCTTGGAGTGATACACCACCGGCGGAACGGTGATCTCGAAACGCTTCCACCAGTTCCTCTCTGCCACAAAAACGACCTTGACCTGTTTCTCCTTGTCACCGCGTTTCACCTTCAACGAAACGTCAAAGTCCGAGAGCTGATGGCGCAGCCGGCCGGCCAGCTCGTCCGCAGCTGCCTGGTTGAACTTTTCACCAACCAGCTTCTGCATGTCGTCGCGCAGAGCTTTGCCGATCCTGGACTCGGCGACTCCTGTGAGCTCGACGCCTTCGACGACATATTGCTCGTTGACGTTAGATCCGTGTTTCTGGGTGCCGGCCAGCACTTCCGCCGGCAGGAAGAGAATCAAAAAGATTGTGAGTAAGTGTGTATTTTTCATGCCCACGTAGATTGCACGAGGCAAGCCAATCCGTAAGTGCTTCATAAGAAATAAGATAGGTTTCAGGCGCCTGTGACTGCAGGGCACAGGTGTGCCGCTACCGCCACACCGCGCGTCGTACCTGCATCCATCATAACATGCCAATCAGTGGTTATTGCCGATACGATACCTCGATCAATTTTCGAGATTCGGCGCCCGTCGCTGCTTTTATAAACCACGAAATACACGAAATACACGAAATGTCTGATTCGGGGCATAAATATTAATAAGGATCGAGATGTCTGTACTCTCTGAAGATAGCGCCCGATAGGAGGTTCCCCAGCCCGCCCCACGGGGGACAACGCTTCGCGTTGTGCCATCTTGGTTCGGACCCGGTGGGGAAGCGCGGGTATCAAGTCTTCCTCCAGCCAGTCGATTCCGAGCGCGTTTCCCCACTGGGTCCGAACCAAGATGATGGCCGGAGGCCTCCCTTGGGGCAGCAGAAGCGCCGGATATCCTTTGTTTGTCGCCGGCGCGTTTTCGTGTATTTCGTGTAATTCGTGGTTTTTGTTGCAGCTGCCGCCGGCTGCGCTGTATCCATCTACGCGGGTTGCTTCTCGACCCAATACGTGGCCGTATTTATGAAACGAAGTACCAAGTTTCCGCTTGCTTTTATCTTGCCCGGGGGCATAGTTGCAGCAAAAAACGGGGGGACATTGACATGAGACATCCGGCAACTGGTTTGGAAATAAGAGGGGGCATCCGGCGCGGGATGTGCTGGATCGCGGCCGGCGCTTTGGCGCTGTGCCTGCTGTGCGGCTCAATCACCGGACAGGCCGGTGGTGTTCAAAGCATTACCAAGATTTCCGTTTTTCCCGGGCAGGCATGGGAAGAAATCGAGAAGCCGGAAACCGCCGGCTATTCTGCGGCGCGCCTGCAGGCGCTTCATGGGTGGCTGGGATCGCTCGATACCACGGCAATGATGGTTGCTGTCGGAGGGAAATCACTCTTCGAATTTGGTGATCAGGCACACCTGAGCTACCTGGCTTCCGTCCGGAAAAGCGTGCTTGCCATTTTGTACGGCAAATACGTGGAAAATGAGACGATTCCGCTCAACAAAACGCTGCGCGAAATCGGATTGACGGATATCGATGGGCTGCTGCCGGCGGAACAGGAAGCCACAATCGAGCACCTGATCACGGCGCGGTCGGGCGTATATCATCCCGCCTCCAATTCGGGGGATAGCACTGCCAGCGCTCCGCCCCGCGGCTCGCAGAGGCCGGGGACCTATTATCTCTACAACAACTGGGATTTCAACGCGGCCGGAGCCGTCTTCGAGAAGCTGACCGGGAAAGATATCTATGACGCGCTGGAAACCGATTTGGCCAAGCCGATCGGCATGCAGGATTTCGACCGTTCGAAGCAGCAAAAGAGCGGTGATGCCAAGAGGTCGCAGCACATGGCGTATCACATGTACCTGTCGACACGCGACATGGCGCGCATCGGGCTGCTGATGCTGCGCGGCGGCCGGTGGCAGGACCGCCAGCTGGTCTCCGGCGATTGGGTGCGCCGCATCTCGAGCCTGGTGACCCCATTTCACGAGATGAATCCGCCCCCGTATCGCTCCCTCGGCACCGGGAATCGCTGGGGATACGGCTGCATGTGGTGGGTTTGGGATGCGCCGAACTCGCCGGGATCCTACCGGGGAGCCTTTACCGGCATGGGAGCGGGTGGGCAGTTCATAACCATATTGCCGCAGCTGGACATGGTGGTGGCGCACAAGACGGACACTACCCAGGTCTCGCCGCACGGGCCCAGCGGCCGTCGCAGGAGCGTCTCCGGTGCGGAATATGATTCCATTCTCAGAATGCTGATTGCGGCACGGTGTCCCGGCGGCAGGTGTCAGTAGCCTGAAACCGAACACCCCGGGACTGGCCTGCTCATCACGCGGATCGTCGTGAATATTCCCGGCTGGATTCTGTCGCGCAACTGGCTCCGCCTGGATTCTGT
>CAYGWQ010000268.1:0-7692 GCA_964353465.1 uncultured Acidobacteriota bacterium
AGCGCCGCTGCGCGGCTCGCCCCCGGCTACTTTCTTTGCGTCCCTCCGGGACGCCCTGTTTTGAGACAGACTCGGCGGCCGGGGCCTACTTATTTCCGCGACAGAAACTGGCGGGTCGGGATCAGTTTTTCCTGCGAGGCTTCCGCTTTCGCAGCGGCCGGGATGCTGTGCGACCCATCTGGTGGCTGTGGCAAATGGCAATGGCCAGCGCATCCGCAGCGTCATCGGGAGTCGGCGTCTCCGGGAGTTGCAGCAGATGCCGGACCATCAGCTGCACCTGGCTCTTCTCTGCACGCCCATAGCCCACAATGGCGCTCTTGATTTCGAGGGGAGAATACTCGAAGACCGGGAGCCCCTGCTGAGCCGCGACGAGGAGCGCTACGCCCCGGGCATGGCCCAGCTTCAGGGCAGACTTCACGTTGGCCGCATAAAACACCCCTTCGATCGCCACAGCGTCGATTGCCTCGCGGGACAGGATTTCCATCAACCGCTGGTAGATCTGCAGCAGCCGTTCATGAAAAGCCCGACGGGGTGAAGTACGGATCGCCCCGAAGAGTACGGCGGAATGCCGGGATCCGTCCGATTCGATGAGGCCGTAACCCGTAGTCTCGCTTCCAGGGTCAATTCCCAGTATTCGCATGAGGAAACGGTCTCAAGAAGCCTCTTGCAGTGCAGCCTCATCAATGTCGAAGTTGGCCCAGACGTTCTGGATGTCTTCCTGGTCCTCGAGAGCTTCCATGAGCTTCAGCATGGTTTGAGCCTCTTTGCCCTCGAGCTTGATGTGATTCTGGGGGACCATGGAGACCTCGGAGGCAGCCAGGGGGATGCTCGAACCTTCGAACGCCGCCTTGAGAGCCTCGAATTTTTCCGGGGCGGAGAAGATCTCGTAATTGTCGCCGTCCTCGCTCATATCATCGCCGCCGTTGCCCAGGATGAGGTCCAGGAGTGTCTCCTCGCTGGCTGCGGCCTTCTCGACTACCAGGTAGCCCTTTCGCTCAAAAATCCATGCCACGCACCCGCTCTCCCCGAGATTCCCGCCGTTTTTGGAGAGGATGTGCCGCAGTTCCGCGACGGTGCGATTACGATTGTCGGTGAGCGTGCGCATGAAGATGGCAACCCCACCCGGCCCGTAGCCTTCGTAGTTGATCTCTTCATAAGACACGCCGGGGAGCTCGCCGGTGCCCCGCATGATTGCTCGCTTGATGTTTTCAGCCGGCATGTTGGCAGCCTTCGCGGTGTTGACCACGAGACGCAGCCGGGGATTTGCGTCGAGATCGCCTCCGCCGGAACGAGCGGCGACCGTCATCTCCTTGATAAGGCGGGTGAAGATACGCCCGCGTTTTGAATCGGTCGCAGCTTTCTTGTGCTTGATGGAATGCCACTTTGAATGACCAGACATAAGGACGCTCCTTTTAGCAGCGGAAGCTTTTATTTTAACATAGATGCTGTTACTTTGTACCTTTCGGTGCGAGCGGTTTTCAAATAATCGATAGAGGAGCCAGGGAACAAGTATGGCGCAAGAAGACATCCTCGAGCTTTTCAAGAAATCCGGTGCGCTACTGGAGGGGCATTTCCGTCTCTCCTCCGGTCTGCACAGCAGTCGTTACCTCCAGTGCGCGCTCGTGCTGCAGCACCCGCAGCACGCCACCGCGCTGGGGAGCGCGCTCGCTGCCCTCATGCTCGAGCGTGCCGAACGGCCCGAATCAGTGATCGCACCTGCGCTCGGAGGCATTCTGGTCGCTCACGAGGTTGCCCGGGCCCTTGGGGTAAGAGCCCTGTTTGCCGAGCGCCAGGAGGGTGTGCTCATGCTGCGCCGCGGTTTCCACATCGCATCGGGAGAGAGGTGCTATGTCGTGGAGGATGTGGTGACCACCGGAGGCTCCACTCGTGAGACGATGGATGTCGTGAAACAATCCGGGGGAGTTGTCGTGGCCGCAGGCGCCATCATAGATCGCAGCGGCGGCCGAACGGACCTGGGCGTTCCGGGCGTGGCCCTGGCGGTGCTGGACGTTCCCAATTATCCGCCCGATGATTGCCCCCTGTGCCGGGCCGGCAGCAAGGCCATCAAGCCGGGCAGCCGATGAAACCGCTCCGCAATATCAAGCTCGTGCTGGCCTTCGACGGCACGTCCTATCACGGCTGGCAGATCCAGAAGAATCAAGGGACGGTCCAGGGTGAACTCCGTGATGCAATCCGGGAAATCACCGGCGAGCAGACCTGCCCTGTGGGAAGCGGCCGGACCGACGCCGGCACACACGCCCGAGGCTATGTAGCCAGCTTTGCCACGGTCTCCGCCATCGCAGCCCCGAACCTTGTGCGCGCTCTGAACAGCAAGTTGCCGCCTGATATCCGGATCCTTTCCGCCCGGGAAGTGCCCGCGGACTTTCACGCCAGGCGCAGCGCGCGTTCCAAGGTGTATCGTTACCAGATATATCGCGGCGCGGTCATGCCGCCGCACCTTACGCGGGAATTCTTCCATTATCCGTATCCCATAGACATTGAGCGTATGGAGCAGGCAGCAGCCCTGTTCGTGGGCGCGCATGATTTTGCCAGCTTTGCCGCCAAGGGAGGGGGGCGCGAAAATACCGTGCGTGACATCTATGGCTGCCGGCTCAAAAGCACGGGCCGCCGTCTGGCACTCACGGTTGAGGGGAACGGCTTCTTGCACCATATGATCCGCAACATGGCAGGAACGTTGCTCGAACTGGGGCGGGGGCAGATGACCATGCCGGCATTCAAGGCTCTCTTCGACCGACGCGATCGCACACAAGCCGGTTTCACCGCCCCGGCCCACGGGCTCATCCTGCTTAAAGTCTGCTATTAGCCGGCTTCATTCATGAATAAAGGAACGCATAACCTCTCAGGACACGGACAAACACAGACAAACACGGACCGGATCCGTGTTCAGGGCTATTGCCGCCGCAAAAGCCCTGCCCGTGTCCTTCCGTGTCCTAAAAGCTTTCTGTCATGAGCGAATCTTGGCGATGATGTGCTACCATAGAGCGGCCAAGCGTGGAGAGAGATCCCTTTCCTATGAAAGAAAAGGCTGTCCTGGCAGAGCCCAAATCCGTTGAAGCGAGTCTCCTCAAGAGAATTGATCCAGACCGGCTTCCGCGGCACATCGCCGTAATTATGGACGGCAATGGCCGTTGGGCACGCCAGCGCAGGCTGCCCAGAGTGGCCGGTCACCGCGCCGGGATAGACTCGGTCCGAGAGATCATCGAAGTCGGCGCGCGCCTCGGATTGGAAGTCCTGACCCTTTATGCGTTCTCCGTGGAGAACTGGAAGCGGCCCCAGTCCGAAGTGCGGACACTGATGGGCCTGCTCAAGGAGTACATTCGACGCGAGCTTGACAGGCTCGTCGACGCCAATGTGCGCTTCCTGGCCATTGGCCGGGTTGCCGAGTTGGCGCTGTCGGTGCGGCGCGAGCTCGAACGGGCCATGGACAGGACCCGCGGCAATTCCGGCATGCAGCTCATCGTTGCGCTGAACTATGGCGGTCGTGCGGAACTGGTCGATGCCTTCAACCGGCTGTTGCATCAGCCGGACGGGCTTGACGCTCCGGTCACAGAAGATTTGATCTCCAGTTCCCTTTACACTGCGGGCATCCCGGATCCGGATCTGCTCATTCGTACCAGTGGCGAAATGAGGCTCAGCAATTTTCTGTTGTGGCAGGTTGCCTATTCCGAAATCTACGTCACGCCGACCTTCTGGCCCGATTTCCGGCGCAAACACTTGTTCGAGGCCATCCTGGACTACCAGAAGCGGGATCGGCGTTACGGGGGTATCCGGAACGGTGCCATACGTTGAGGAATGGGCGCATCCAGGTCGGAGCCGGCAGGATAGTTTCGCCCGAACACGCGTGCTGATATGCTCCAGAGGATAATCTCCGCGGTAATATTGATTCCCGCCGCCATGGCGGTCGTCTTCTATGCCACACCCGACTATTACCTGGCTGCCCTGGGAATCGTCGGGACCTTGTGCCTCTACGAGTACTTTCAAATCATGCTGAAGATGGGAGTACCGGGGCAGCCGTGGTTTGGCTATGCGGGTTTCTGGATTCTCCTCGCCGGTTTGCGCATTGATGGGATTCCCGCAATCGCTTTGAGCTCCTGCCTGCTGCTGGCTGCCTTCCTGGCAGCAATGTGGCGACGAGATCCGATTCGGGAACGCGTGCTCGGCATGATGGTCAATCTGTTGGGCATCTTGTATATGGTGCTCTGTCTGTACCCCGCATTTACGGTGCGATTTGCCTTCGGCGAGCACTTGGGCCTGGAATGGACTCTGACGGTGCTGGCCGTGATTTGGGCGGGAGACACTGCGGCGCTTTTCGGCGGAAAGAAATTCGGGCGGACGAAGTTTGCTCCCAGCCTCAGCCCCAAAAAGACTGATGAAGGGGCCGTAGCCGGCCTGCTGGCAGGAATTCTCGCAGCAGTACTGCTGCACTACCTTTTTTTCACCGACCTTCCCCTCAGGCACTTGATCCCGGCCGCGCTGCTGGTAGGCCTGTTCGGACAGCTGGGCGACCTGGCTGAATCGATGCTTAAGCGCGCTGCAGAGGTCAAGGAAAGCGGGAATCTGATCCCAGGCCACGGCGGGGTCCTCGACCGCATCGACAGTCTCCTGTTTGCCTTCCCCGTTCTATGCCTGTATCTCCAGATCATTTATTCCGTTTGATGAATCATTCATACCAGCCTGGCGGCATATCCTGTTTTCTTCGAGGTCTTTGAGGTCTTTGAGGTCTTTGTGGTTCAGTTGAAATCAGAAACGCGGGCACACAGTGTCTGGACCGCAGATTTCCATGAAGTTTGGTGGCGCCAGGCGGGAAGATTCGCTAAAATACCTGTTTTGCATTGACCCGTGAGGCGAGCTTTCATGAAGGTGATTTCAATTCTGGGTTCTACCGGTTCCATCGGGACCAATACCCTCCGGGTGACATCGAGTTTTCCCAATGCATTTCGCGTGGCAGGGCTGGCCGGCGGCAGGAATATCGCCTTGCTGGCCGACCAGATAGAGGCCGTCCGCCCTCAGGTTGTCTCCACTATGGACGAAGACATTTCTCGTGAATTGCAGGGCGTTTTGCGGCATCGCGGGTATCCGATGGGCCGTACCCGGTTCGTCCAGGGAGTGGAGGGCATGATCGAGGTCTCCTGCCATCCGGAAGCGACGATGGTTGTGTCTGCCGTCATGGGGGCGGCGGGGCTGATGCCGACCTATCGCGCGCTGGAATGCGGCAAATCCATCGCGCTGGCCAACAAGGAAACCATGGTGATGGCCGGTCAGTTGATGATGGAAAAAGCGCGAACCGCGGGGGTCGAGATTCTGCCGGTCGACAGCGAGCATAATGCGATCCACCAGTGCTTGCGCAACGCCAGGCGGCACGAGGTGCGGCGTTTGATCCTGACCGCTTCCGGCGGTCCATTCCGCAATACCCCGAAGGAAAAACTTGCGACGGTAACCCGCGAGGAGGCCTTGAATCACCCGACCTGGCGCATGGGGAAAAAAATCACCATCGATTCCGCCACGCTCATGAACAAAGGGCTCGAGGTTATTGAGGCCTCATGGTTGTTTGGAGTCACATCGGACCAGGTCGACGTCGTGGTCCACCCCCAGAGTATCGTCCACTCGATGGTCGAATTCATTGACGGGTCGGTGCTGGCCCAGCTCGGTCTGACGGATATGCGCATTCCCATCCAGTATGCTCTTACGTTCCCGGAACGATGGCCCTGCCCGCTCCCCGCGCTTGACATCCAGCGGCTCTCCAAACTCGAATTCCTGGAACCGGATCGAAATAAATTTCCATGCCTCGACTTGGCGTATCGGGCGCTGCAGCGGGGAGGAACCGCTCCTGCTGTGCTCAATGCCGCCAACGAGGTTGCTGTCGAGACCTTTTTAAGCGATATCATCGGATTTGGAGACATCCCCGAGATCATCGGGGCAGTGCTGGACGCGCATCACCCGGAGGAGGCTTCCACACTCAACTCCGTCCTGAATGCCGACATCTGGGCACGGCAGACGGCTCGCGACCTTGCCGTTCGCGCGCGTTCAGCTGCCCGTTGAGAGATTATATCCTTTGGAGCATCATTTCTTTTGAGGGCAAGAGGAACCTGGACTGATGATTGAAACCGTTCTGGCTTTCATCGTGGTGTTGGGAATCGTGATCACCGTTCATGAGTTCGGCCATTTCGCAATGGCCAAGCTCCTCAAGATACGGGTGATCACCTTTTCCCTGGGGTTCGGCCCCCGACTGGTCGGATTTACCCATGGAGGGACGGAGTACCGCATCAGCCCCATACCACTGGGCGGCTATGTCAAGATGGCCGGAGAAACCTTTGATGAAGATCGCCAGGGCGCGCCGGACGAGTTCCTCTCCCATCCCAAATGGCATCGGCTGCTCGTTGCGCTTGCCGGCCCGGTCATGAACGTCCTGCTGGCCGTGGTGATCGTGGCCACATCGTACATGCAAGGAATGTGGATCCCGCGCCATATTAATGAGCCGGCGATCGTCGGCCCGATTCAGCCCAATTCGATCGCCCGCCGGGCGGGACTTCAATCGGGCGACCACATCGTCTCGGTCAACGGCAACGAGGTCAACACCTGGCAGAGCATGGAGATTGCATTGGGAACGGCTCCCCGGGATACGTTGCTTGTGACCGTCGAGCGCGGCGGCCGCCGGATGGAACTGCGCCTTGATCCTCCGCAAACCGAAGGCATAGACGCGGACAGCCTTGGCTTCAAATATATGATTCCCAGGACCATCGTACGGGATCTGGATCCGAACTCGGCCGCGAAAAAGGCCGGCCTGAAAATCGGCGATGAAATCCTTTCGGTGCAGGGAGGCGGCCGGGCGGGCCGCGGCTTCGATCAGATCCTGAACATCATTGCGGAGAGCAAGGGGGTGCCGCTGCAATTCGAGATCCGGCGCCCGGCCGCGCTACCCAAGCCCGATGCAAGCTGGGAAGAACTTCTCGAAGGGCTGCAACGCGACAGCACAACCCTGCAGATCACCATCACTCCGGCAGAAGACAAGGGCCGTGTGATCGCTGGCTTCTTCACGGAGATTCCTGCCGACCGCGAGCATTATGGAGTTGCGGGCTCCCTGGTGCAGTCGGTCCGTTACAATTACGATATCGCGATTATCACCTACAAGGTAATCGGAAGGATCTTTACCGGCAGAGCCTCCGTCAAGACTATTTCCGGCCCCATTGAGATCGCGAACGTAGCCGGGAGCGCTGCCCGCACCGGCAGCGCCCGGCTCTTCTTCGGATTTGTGGGATTGTTAAGCCTCAATCTCGGGATTTTCAACCTGCTTCCGATTCCCATCCTCGATGGAGGCGTAATTTTCTTGCTTTTGATCGAAACCTTGATCGGCAGAGACCTAAGCCTAAGGATCAAGGAGAAGATCGTTCAGGTGGGCTTCGTTTTCCTGATCCTCCTGATGGGATTCGTCGTGATCAACGATCTCATGAAAATCCCACGCTTTAACAACATCTTCCGCTAAAAGCTGGAAATTGCAGCCTGCTCGCTGTCGAAGACCTGAAACACCGTCAGGAGTTTGGTAATGGCGAGGAGTTCGTGGATCTTCTTCGTCAGATTCACCAACTTAAGATGCCCGCCCTGATTGGTGACCGTCGTATAGCTGCTCACGAGTTCGCCTATCCCCGAGCTGTCGATATAGTTGACGTCGGACAG
>CAYGWQ010000269.1:0-7668 GCA_964353465.1 uncultured Acidobacteriota bacterium
AGAGAATCATGAGCATAAAAAACTTGACAGAGTACCTCAGATGTCTCTGGGGCTATATCGGACTTGTGTCCAGACCGGGGGCTTGCGCCCCCGGCTATTATTTGCCGCCGCTCCGCGGCTGATTAAGCAATGAACTATTGCGGTGGAGCTGCCGCGAGGGAGTTCTAAGCCAGTCTCGCCGGACGGGGCTTGGGGTGTTGCGGACGGAGTGAACCGAGCGCCGTCTGGCATCTGGCGCCCACTTGGCATCCGGCGCCTGCCAATACCATGCAACGCTTTCCGGCCGCACGAACCAGGCCCGTCATTTTGTGGTAGATTATCTGCATGATACGTATGTTGGAGCCTGAAGTGTCGCCGCTGGCACTGGTTGAGAGACTCGCGCAGCGCTATGCCGACCTGCCGATCGAGGCGATTTTTAAGGAAGACCTCCTGCGGCGCGGCATGGCCTGGTCGAAAGAAGCGCTAGAAGTGGCGGCGCGCTATAAGCGCAAGGCCTACTTCATTTTCTCCTTCGACATGGTGCCGATCTCGGCAATGGACCAGGACGAAAACACGAAGGCTCCCGAAGAGGTCCGGCTGGTCGGCGGTGCATTCGGCTTCAGGCCGGTGATTGTATCCGTGCGCTTGAATCCCGCTTCTCCCTACCGGATCGATGCAGAGGATGGCGCACTGACCCTAAAACTCGACGGACACTCCGTAGCGTCCGTCGAGCTGCAGAAGTCCCCTGCCTATTACGAGCGCACACTTGCCAACGGCAAGCCGATCACCGATATCGCCCCCACCATCGAGTGGGGTTACCTGCTGTACCTGACTGTTTTCCGCCTGTGCCAGTACTTCGGGGCCCAGGAGGAGTGCCAGTTTTGCGACATCAATGAGAACTACCGGCAACAGAAAAAGGCGGGACGGCCATATACCCCTGTGAAATCAGTGGGGGAGATTCTCGAAGCGCTCGAAATCATCGCCGAAACAGACAGCGAAAGCAAGGCCTATACGGTGACCGGCGGCAGCATTATCGGGACGCTGGAAGGTAAGTCGGAGGTTGATTTTTACCTGCAATATCCCGAAGCAATCGAAAGCCGGTTCCCGGGGCGCTGGATCAGCAAGGCAGTGGTACAGGCCCTGCCCAAGGATGAAGTTCGAAAACTGCGCGCTGCGGGAGTGCAGATCTATCATCCCAACTACGAGATCTGGGACAAGAAGCTTTTTGAGACTCTGTGTGCGGGGAAGGCGCGCTACATCGGCCGTGAAGAGTGGATCCGGCGGATCCTGGATGCAGCGACGGTATTCCCGCCGGAGCACGTAATTCCAAATTTCGTGGCGGGAATCGAGGTGGCGGGGCCCGGAGCTTTCGAGTCGGTGGACGACGCAATCGCCTCGACGCAAGAAGGCCTCGATTTTTTCATGAGCCATGGCATATCGCCGCGCTTCACAACCTGGTGTCCCGAACCTCTTAGCGTCCTGGGCAGGGATCAGCGGGGGGCGCCGCTCGAGTACCATGTTCGCCTGCTCCGTGTTTATCGGGACACACATGCAAAATACCGCCTTGCTGCCCCGCCCGGGTATGGCGAGCCCGGGGTGGGGAAAGCGGTTTTTTCAGTTTCCTCTTTCATGGATGTCCTGTCGCCATTGTCATTCTGCTAGGAAGCCATGCCCGAGCTGCCTGAAGTCGAAACGATTGCCCGCAAACTGCGCCCCGCCATCGCCGGTAAGCGCATTGCAGCGGTTTTTCTGTCGGGAAAGGCCCTGCGCCGGCCGGTACCTGCAGATTTTGCCGCTCGTCTTCTCGACCGGACGATCCGCACAATTCATCGCAGGGGCAAATACCTGATTGTCGAAATGAGGCCGCATGCTTTCTGGCTGATCCACCTGGGAATGTCGGGAAGACTCTCGTACACGTCCGGCACCGCGAAACGCCCCCGGCACACTCATGCCACAATCTGTTTTGCCGGCGGCGGGGAGCTGCAGTATTTCGACCCGCGACGTTTTGGCCTCATGGATGTCTATGAGATACCCAGACTGGAGGAGCTCCCTGAGGTAAAGCAGCTGGGGAAGGATCCTCTGAGCTCAAAAATAGCTGCCGCGTGGCTTTGGCAGGAACTGGTCCAAACACGGCGGGATATCAAGTCGTTTCTTCTGGACCAGCGCAGGATCGCCGGCGTGGGCAACATTTACGCCAGTGAAGTGCTGTTCCGCGCCCGCCTGCATCCGCAGCGGCGCTGCAACACGCTCAGCCCGGGGGACGCGGCCGCACTGGCTCGTGCCACAAGGGAAGTGCTGCAGGCTGCGGTCGACCACCGCGGCACGAGCTTTTCCGATTTCCGGGATTCGGACGGCGCACCCGGAGAGCATCAGGACTTCCTGAAGGTATTCCAGAGAGAAGGAGAGAAATGCCGCTGCTGCCCTGCCATCATCCACCGATTGCGTCAGGGAAATCGAAGCACATACTATTGTCCTCGTTGCCAGGCGAAAGGGCCGGGAGGAATATGGAAAAGGAAGTGAACCCCATGACAGAAGGCCAAAAAAAATGTTCGCATTGCAGGGGAACCGGGATCTGCCATGTTTGCAAAGGCACAGGAAGGCTGGCCTTGCAGAAAGGGAAGCCGTGTACTTCCTGCTTCCCGCACGGAAGCGGAAAATGCGCGAACTGTCGCGGATTGGGGATCCTGGACCGGTCAGGCCATCCCACCGTGCCTCCTCCGGCAGGAACCCAGTAACAATGGAGTTCTGCGCCTGGCGCTGAAGTAATTCCTGTCGCGAAATTCGGCTGCAGGATGCACTACCCGGGCCCCGTAGGGGCGGAAAGAAAATAGCCGGGGGCGCGAGCCCCCGGATAGGATATTGTATTTATGGAGCCCCGGCGGGGGCGAAAGTCATTGGTTTGTAACATTATTCTATCGCCCTTCCAGGGCTCCGCGCTGCTTTCCGGCCTAACCCCGGGCGCAAGCCCGGGGCTATTATCTTGCCGCCCCTACGGGGCTGTTCTAGAGGGCGGAACGAATTTCGCGACGGAAATAAATAGGGAGTCCAATTGGAATCCTGAGGGGTCGAGCAGCAGAGCCCAGGACGCAAGCCCTAGACGGTTCTGGTGACTTTTGTCAGGCTTCGTGGGCGGTCCGGGCTCAGTCCTTTGAGCCGGGATAACCTCTCTGCGAAGAGCTGGCCGGGGATGATGTAGGGAATCGCGGAATAGAGATCCGGAATGCGCACCGGCAGCCGGATTCCGCAGCTCGCGTTCTTCAGTGCGCTCTTTTCGCTTGAAAACACGAGCGTGTCGGCCTGAAGCGCCTTGAGTCGGGAGATAAGTGCACATGTGTCCCGGAAGACCTTCCCGGGCGGGGCAAACAGGATTACCGGGAAATCCCGCTGCACCATGGCGATAGGACCGTGCAGGAAGTCAGCAGGAGAGAAACGTTCGGCGATGATGTAGCAGGTCTCCATGAGCTTGATTGCCAGCTCATAGGCGTTGGCGTAGTTCAAACCTCGGCCGACCACGGCGCAATGGTTCATGAACCGGTATCTTTCAATAACCGCTTCGATCTGCGGCGCCAGCCCGAGGGCAGCCTGCGCGGTCTCGGGGATGCCGAAGAGCGGCTCACAGTTGCCGCCGCCCAGTGTGTCGGCCAACATGTGGAGGAGCAGGAGCTGGCACGTGTAGGTTTTGGTGGCGGCGACGCTTTTCTCGATACCGGCGCGAGTGACGAAAGTCTCATGCGCCACACCTGTCATGCTGGACCGGCTGTGATTAGTAATGGCGAGCACATGGGCGCCGCTTTTCCTGCAGCTTTCGAGAACAAGGTTGATGTCGGCACCCTCGCCGGACTGGCTGATGCCGACCACCAGGGCATCGCGGAGCTTCAGCCCGCGGCGATACAACGTGTGCACAGAAGGAGCGGCCAGAGAGACCGGAATCCCGGTGCTGATCTCAAGCAGATAGCGTCCAAACAGAGCGGCATTGTCGGACGTTCCACGGGCAACCAGGACGATCAGGCGCAGGTCGCGCTTCTTCAAGAAAGACGCGAGGCGCAGCATCCGCGGCAGCTCGGATCGTAATGTGCGCTCCAGAGCTTTGGGCTGCTCGGCGATTTCGCGAAGCATGATCGACACGGGAGTTCCTCCGGAAACGATCATGGGCAGAAAGGGCATGTTTGTCAACAGACCAGAACATATCTGGTTTCTGTCGCAATACTCCATGATTATCCATCGTGGACCTGGACTTAGACCTGGACGTGGACGTGGACATGCATGGGTACAGAGCGATCCGTTAAATGTCATTCCTGCAAATTTTGCCGAGTGCAAGCCCGTCCAGGTCCACATCGATGTCCAGGTCCAAGTCGAGGTCCAGGACGGACAATCATGTTGTTTCGCGATAGAAACCAGCTGAGCCGTTTGTCGGCCGGGAGGTACAGGAATCATCCGTCAACATAAGAAATCTGTCGATACCGGCCGAAAGGCCGAACGGGCAGGCCTGGTCGGCTGCTACTTCAACAGCCGTTATCGGGAGCAGGCCGAAGAATCCCTGCACGAACTCGAGGCTCTGGCGGAAGCTGCCGGTGCCGGAGTTGTCGAGCGCATGCTGCAGGAGCGTTCTGCGCCGGATCCGGTGTTTTTTGTCGGGCGCGGCAAAGCGGACGAGCTGTGCCGCCTTGCGGAATCCGAAGATCTTGACCTGATCATCTTTGACGAGGAATTGACTCCCGGGCAACAACGCAACCTCGAGAACAAGATCGGCTGCAAGATCCTTGATCGCACCCAGCTGATCCTGGACATTTTCGCCCGCCGAGCGCGCACGCGCGAGGGTCAGCTCCAGGTCGAACTGGCCCAGCTGAGCTATCTGCTTCCGCGGCTGACGGGAAAAGGCACTCTCCTGTCGCGGCTGGGGGGCGGAATCGGCACGCGGGGGCCGGGCGAAACCAAATTGGAGATGGATCGGCGCCGCATCCGCAGCCGGATCGCGCGCCTGCACCGTGAGTTGGAACAGGTGCACATGCACCGGCAGCTGCAGCGCGCCCGGCGGCAGGCCATTCCGGTGCCGATCGTGGCCCTTGTAGGCTATACCAATGCCGGGAAGTCGACGTTGTTCAATGCCCTCACCCGTGCGGGGACCGAGGAGAGCAGCCGCCTGTTTGCCACGCTCGACCCGCTACTGCGCCGCCTGGTCCTGCCGAATCGGCTCGAGGTGGTTCTCTCCGACACCGTGGGCTTCGTGCGCAAGCTCCCCCATGACATCGTCGCGGCTTTCCGCGCAACGCTCGAGGAAGTGAGGGAGGCGAACTTGCTGTTGCACGTCATCGATATCAGCAATGCACACTGGCGGGAACAGGCCGCGGCCGTAGAGGAAGTCCTGGCGCAGCTGAATGTGACAAAGACACCTGCCATAGCCGTCTACAATAAGAGCGACCTGCTGCCCGCAAGACTGCCCGAGCCGGCCACTCCCCTGCCGGGTCACCGTTCTGTCCTGGTCTCGGCAAAAAAGGAAACGGGCATCGATGTCTTGATTCAAGAAATCATGCAGGAGCTGGAATCCTATGCTATGGAAGTGGAGTTGCTGATTCCGTACGACAAGGCCGGCGTCCTCTCGCGGCTGCACGATCAGGGCCGGATTCTTGCCGAGGCTCATGAAGGCGATGGCGTCCACGTAAAGGTCATGATCCCGCGGTCGGCGGCGCGGTCGATCCGCCGGTTCCTCCTTCACAACGACAGTGTTGAGGACTGAGTTCTAATCAACGGTCTTCCGAGGAGCATTCAGGATGGAAAGGAGAGAATTTAATTGCTTGCTTTTGGCCTCCGCCGCCGGCGCGGCGGGCGTTCTCCGCTGGACCGAGCCGGAAGCGGCCGGATCCCAGACCCGCACAGGCTCCTACAACATCAATCCCGATCGCCTGCGCACGAGCCTGGAGGCCCTCGCAAAATTCGGACGCGATCCCCAGGGCGGTGTGACACGCGTTGCCTGGACGCAGGCGGATATCGAAGCCAGAGGCTTCGTCATGGGAAAACTGATGCCGGTTGCCGGCCTGCAGGTGCGCGTCGATGCGGCCGGGTCCATTTATGGCAGGCGGGAAGGGAAAGAAAGACTGCCCGTGATTCTGTTCGGCTCGCACATCGACACTGTACCGGAAGGGGGCATTTTCGATGGGGCGCTCGGTTCGCTCTCGGCGATTGAGGTCATGCGCACCCTCGCTGAAAGACAGACCGTCACTCGCCACCCGCTCGAATGCGTGATCTGGTCGAACGAGGAGGGGACCCATTACGGCCGCGGCCTCTTCGGCTCGCGGGCGGTCGTGGGCGAATTCGAGCCCGGAGAACTCGACGAAAAAGACGAACAGGGGATTCACATCCGCGACGCCGTCGCCGGCATCGGAGGCGACCTGTCACGGATTGCGACGGCCATGCGCAAGCCGGGTGAGATTGCCGGGTACCTGGAGTTGCACATCGAGCAGGGAGGAGTTCTCGATAAGGCCGGGATCCCCATTGGGATTGTGGAAGGGATTGTGGGGATTGTCCGCTATAAGGCGGTGATTGCCGGGCAAGCCAATCATGCGGGAACCACCCCGATGCCCGGCAGGCGCGATGCCCTGGTAGCCGCCTCGCGCCTGGTGATCGTGGTTCAGGAAGAAACCGTGCGCGAACCGGGCCGCCAAGTTGGCACGGTCGGCAAGCTGGCGGTGCATCCGGATGTGCCCAATATCATTCCGGGACAGGTCGAGCTTGTCATCGAATTGCGCGACCTTTCCATGGGGAAGATCGAAGCCATCTTCAAGCGCATTCATGGGCGCGCCGCACAGATCGCGGCCGACAGCGGGACAACCATCACTATCCAGCCGACCAGCACTCACCAGCCGGCGCCGGCCTCCGCCTGGATGCGGGAGCTGATCCGCCGTGAGGCGGCGGCAGCAGGACTGAAGACGCTCAGCCTGCCTTCCGGCGCCGGTCACGACGCCCAGATGATCGCGCGCATAACTCCCATGGGGATGATCTTCGTGCCTTCCGTGGGCGGCATCAGCCACTCACCCAGGGAATTAACCCGTTGGGAAGATGCGGCCAACGGCTGCGAAGTCCTGTACCGGACGGTCCTGGCCCTTGATTCAGGACTCTGATGAGCATATCTTTCTAAATATGCCAAGCGAATATCACAAGGAGATATCATGAAAGCCATATCCCTCAAGCTTCCTGAGGAACTCGAAGAGGCAAGCCGGCGTTGCGCCGAATCGTTGCGCCTCTCCCGTGCGGCTTATATCCGCCTCGCGGTCGAGAGGATGAATCGGGAAATGCAGACTCGGGCGCGTGCGCGGCGGCTTGCTGAGGTATCTAGGAAAGTCCGCGTCGAAAGCATGCGCGTCAACAAGGAGTTTTCCGCAATCGAACGGGATCCTGATGCCTAGGCGAGGAGAGATTTGGCTGGCCAATCTGAATCCGCGGCGTGGGACCGAGCCCGGGAAGACCAGGCCGGTGCTCATCGTCCAATCGCAGCCCTTGCTGGACGCAGACCATCCCTCAACTCTCGTCATTCCGCTCACCCTATAGCGCTCAGTTAAATTGACCCCGGTCTACTCAGATAAATTGACCCCCCAGTTTGTATCCAGATAGCGATTTTGTTTCCAAGTAGCTGATGCCCTTAATAGGGTGAGGTGCGATTTAGTATTGGTTGGCAGGGGATGTGCCCAAAGAAAA
>CAYGWQ010000270.1:0-3902 GCA_964353465.1 uncultured Acidobacteriota bacterium
TCGAGCGCATCGTGGTTGTTATCCTTAATGCGCGGGCTAAAGCCCGCCCCCACATATGACTTCGAACCAGCCGGCGCTACGGATCGTATAATGAGTTTCGCGGCAGAAACTAGTTGACCAGCCAACCCATGGCTGTGTCACGCCGCGCATTCAACCGCTGCGGGTCGTACATCCGATCGACATCCACCACGCGCACGGGATTATTCAGGACAGACAAGGGCACCGCGCGGATGGCGCCGGCCTGGACGGACACCATTTTGCCGTAGTCTTTCCGGACTGCCAAGTCCACGGCCGTGATGCCGAAGTAGTAGCCCATCTTGACATCAAATGCGGACGGGCCGCCGCCGCGCTGCAGGTAGCCCAGTTTCTCCGCGAAGGTATCAAGCCCCGTGTGCGCCTTGATCCGGTCTGCAAGAACCTCGCCGATTCCTCCCAGATGGACATGGCCGAAGGCATCGGTCTCCTGCCGTTGCGCCACCACGTGGCCGCCCTTTTCCTTGGCGCCCTCCGCCACAACGATCAGCGTGTAACGGGATTTGAGTTTGGTACGGTCGTTGATCAAGTCGACCAGTTTGCCCAATTCGAAGGTATATTCCGGGATGAGGATGAAATGGGCGCTGCTGACGATGCCGCCGGCCAAGGCGAGCAGTCCGGAGTGCCGGCCCATCACCTCGATGACTGCTGTCTTCCGGTGCGAACCCGAAACCGTCCGGGCACGGTCGATGAGCACCTTGATGTTGTTCACGGCGCTGTCGAATCCCAGCGAATAGTCGGTGCCGGGCAGGTCGAGGTCGATGGTTTTGGGAATTCCTACCACAGGGATGCCATAGCGCTCATAGAGCTTGTTGGCGACCCCCAGGGTGTCTTCCCCGCCGACGGCAATCACCGCATCCAGTTCCAGGACCTCCATATTGCGCACTATGGCCGCGCTTCTGTCGTGCTGTTTCCCCTCCTTGTCCTTCACCCTGAAGGGATTAGTGCGCGACGTACCGATCGCGGTGCCGCCATCGCGATCGATCTTGCGTACCACATAGTCCGACAGCACCTGGATATAACGGCTGTCTTTGATTCCCTTCTTGGGATCGAGTTTCAGGATTCCTTCCCAGCCTTCCTTCAGGGCGATGACCTCGAGAGGGCTTTTCGGATGGCGGTGCCTGCTGTGACAGATCGCTCCGTACACAACCCACTTGATTGCAGCATTCAGCCCGGGGCAATCGCCGCCACCCGTCAGGATTCCGAGCCGTAATTTTTTCATGGTTGCCTCATTTCGGATTGGGATCCGGCAACGTTCTTGCCGATGGATTTAGAAAAATGATGGGGCTTCCAGGCGCCGCGGAAAGGCGCCGGCTCCTTCAGTCGAACACCACGGTCTGCAGCGTGGAGATCTCAATGGTCTTGCCGCAACGCGGGTTTTTGCAGCGCAGCTTGTCGTCGATGCGGACGCGATAGTTGCGCGCCTTGGCGAAGCGCGCGCGATCTCGTTCGTCCGCACGCGGCGGCAGGGATGCCTTCTTGGTGCGGCGGCGCCACCGGATAGGATACTCCAGGGTCTCGCGGCATTTCGGACAGTAGATTTCGGCAGGTACCACTTCATCGGTTTCGTTGAAGAATTCCTTCTCTTCCATTGGTCCGTCCTGTGAAATTTGCAAGCAAGCCGTGCCCGCACGCCGGCCCGGTTGCCCTGCGCAACTTCGGCGCGTTTTCCGCCGCTTTGTACTAATTATATGTTGGAATCATCGCCTTCCTAGGAAATTCTTGATGTAAAATCCAAGAATCATGGACTTATTCAGCAAGATCTTCTCGAGCAGTGATGGGCCATCGGAACGCCAGATCAAACGCGCGCTGAAACAGGCCACGCAAACCCACGGGGATCCGGCAACCCGGGTCGCGGCCATGGAACGCCTCGCCGGCTGGAAGACGCCGGAAGCCGCAGCCGCCCTGCTGCGGCGTTTCACCATCCTGGTGCCTCAGGAAACCATGGACCTGGAAGAAAAGCAGTACACAGTGCGGCTGCTCACCGGGATAGGACGCGCTGCAGTGGAGCCCATTCTGAATTATCTGAGCTCGGAGGGAGAGGTCACCTGGGCGGCGCGGGCGCTGCGCGAGATCCTGCCGCGCGAGGAATTTATCGCCGCGTTACAGGGCTTGCTGGAACGCTTGGGCGGCGCATACACGCGCTGGCCGGAAGCAAAGGTCGTGCTGATCGAGCATCTGCCTGACGAGGCTTTCTCGGAAGTGCGCCAGACGCTGCTCCGCTTTCTCGATGACGAGGATGATGATGTGTGCATCGCTGCGGCGGATTATCTTGCGCGTGCCGGCGACGAGGAAATCCGGGAGCGGCTGATTGAAACGCTCCTCAATGCGGAGTTCCGTCCCAGGGTGCGCGGCCGCATCCTGGAGCTGTTCTGTGACCGGGAGTGGGCTGTAAAGGGCTTCCGCAAAAAGGTCGAGGAAGTGCTCCAGGAGCCTTTTTATCTCACCGCCAAGGGTACCGTGAAACGCCGCCCTGTCTGATCATTGCCGGCCGAAAACACCCTGTCGTCTCAATATGGCTGCTCTGAAAGGACTGTAAGCGCTGAAATGGTTGTGAGCTCTAAAAGGGTTGTGAGCCCTGAAAGGGCGGTGCAGAGCGGTGCTCCATCAACCCACGCAAGCGATTCGGCCACACATCCGCCCACACGAACGGAAGTTTCACAACCTGCTCCGCCCTTCAGGGCTTGGATGAAGTTTCTGCTGCTTCATCCCAGGGTTTCACCCTGGGCATCGCTGCGTCGTCCTTCAGGGCTTTCTGAGGTTCGCGCAACGCGCCTTTTGCAGCCGCTGGCCGGTTCTTTCTATTTGTTCCCGAGGAAATCCTCGAGTGCCTGGTTGAATGCCTGGGGTTTCTCCAGGAAGAGCGCGTGACCGACATCCGGGATCACCTTCAGCTGCGATCCCGATATCTTCCCCTGCATGTATTCGCCGAGGAGCTGCCTTTCTTGGGGCACGACAATCAGCGTGGGGACATCGATTTGCGCCAGCACGGGACGGCGATCTCCGGTAATCAGATCGAACAGCAGGGCAACCGCCGTGCCTGTGGTGGTCTTCAGAGTACCGGCGATCAACTCCTTGATCAAGGATCCCGGCTGGGATGACTTGAACATGCTGCGCACCATCGCCTCGACCGCTTTGGGCCGATCATCCTGCATTGCGAGCGCGGCTTCTCTGGCCTGCTGCAGCGTAAGGCCGCCGGGATAATCCTTGTCGCTCAGGCCCGCCGGGGCTCCGTCGACCAGCACGAGCCGGTCCGGCTTATAGGTTTCCGCCCCGGAGTAATACTCCAGGAGCACAGCCACTCCCGCCGACCAGCCGATCAGAGTGCAGTGATCAAGCTTCATTTTTTGGAGGAACGCATGGAGATCCGCCGCCTGCTGGTGGTATGTGTTCCCGCCATCGGTTTTGGATGTTGCTCCATGACTGCGCGGATCAATGGCAAACACGTGGAAACCGCGCGCGGCAAAGTAAGGGAGCTGCTCCTGCCACACTTCTGCGGTCATCATCAGTCCGGGTACGAACACCAGATTGTAGTCTCCGGACCCTCCTTCGAGGTAGTGCATTCTAATGTCGCCAACCTGCGTAGAAGCATCCTTGAACGCCTTCTGAGCGCCCGCAGGACCTGAGACCAGCAACACCATCACCGCTGCGAGACTCGCCGAACCGAACATCTTGCCCATGTTTCCTCCTCCGCTCTTCAGGTACGATACACCGCAAACTCAAATTATACGTCCTGGTGGCAAAAAGGGGACTCCGCTTTTCCAGTTTGCCATAACCATCTGGGGGTCAAGCCGGGAAAAGCGGAATGTCCCCTTTTCGCTTGTTGGCTCTGGCGCAAAGCGGGATAATTCTGTATGCTCAAAATCCTG
>CAYGWQ010000270.1:3912-7660 GCA_964353465.1 uncultured Acidobacteriota bacterium
AATCCTGGACTGGAGCGTCGCATTCGCAAAGCAAAGGGTTGCACGTCGCAACCCGCCGGCACTCATAAGTTCCGGGGAACCAAACCGTCGGTATCGGTGAGCTTTCCTGTCCCGGCCTGCTGGCTGAAGGCCGGGCTGCCGAGGTCTGATGAGATCAAGCGGAATATTGTTACATCCTACCTCCCTTCCCGGAGGACACGGCATCGGGGATCTGGGCGATGCGGCGTTCCGGTTTGCCGATTTCCTTGCAGACAGCGGCCACGGCATCTGGCAATTGCTGCCCCTGGGTCCGCCTGCGGTAGCCGACTCTCCATATAAATGCCTCTCAAGCATGGCGGGCAATCCCCTCTTGATCAGCCTGGATCTACTGATGCGCGACGGTTTCCTGTCCTCTGCCGACCTGGGCGAAGCGCCGGCCTTTCCCGCCGAGGTGGTCGACTTCGGCGCCGTATCGGCCTTCAAGTGGAAGCTTTTGCGGAAAGCGGCACGAGTCTTTTTTGCTCAAGGTTCGCCTGCGCGCCTGCATGAATTCGAGCAGTTCTGCGCGGAAAGCGGGTTCTGGCTCGACCACTACGCGGAATTCATGGCCCTGAGAGATGAGAACGGCCGCGAGATCTGGACACAGTGGCGCCGCGAGCGGGACGCGGATCCTGAGCAGGTGCGGCAGCACAAGTATATCCAGTTCGAATTCTACCGGCAGTGGCGCGCCCTCAGGAAATACTGCTATGATCGGGGGATCCGGATCCTCGGCGACCTGCCGATATTTGTCGCCCTGGACAGTGCGGATGTGTGGGGCTATCCGGAGCTTTTCGATTTGAATGAGCAAGGCTGGCCGCGCACAGTGGCCGGAGTCCCGCCGGATTATTTCAGCGCCACCGGCCAGCTCTGGGATAATCCTCTGTATCGCTGGGATGCCATGGAGCGGGCCGGCCATCGATGGTGGATCGATCGCATACGATGCATGCTGGATCAGGTCGATCTGATACGCATCGATCACTTCCGCGGTTTTGAGAAATACTATGAAATCCCGGCCGGCGCCAAAACGGCCATCGATGGGCGGTGGGTCGAAGGTCCCGGAGATCGCTTTTTTGAGGCACTCAGCGCGGTATTCGGCAAGCTTCCCTTCATCGCGGAAGATCTGGGATTCATCACCCCGGAGGTGCATGCCCTGCGCGATCGTTGGGGACTGCCGGGCATGCGCGTCCTGCAGTTCGCCTTCGGGGACGGCTCATCCTCCAATCCGTTCCAGCCCCATAACTACGTCCGCAACTGCGTGGTCTACACGGGGACGCACGATAATGACACCACCGTGGGCTGGTTCAGGGGGACGAGCGCCGAGGACAGGCGGACGGAGGAACAAAAGCGAGCTGAGCGCGAATACGTGCTGCGCTACCTCAACAGCGATGGCGCAGAAATCCACTGGGACCTGATCCGCGCCGCGATTTCATCCGTCGCCGACACCGCGGTCTACCCTCTCCAGGACGTTCTGGGCTTGGGCTCGGAAGCGCGCATGAATCTGCCGTCGTGTCCCGCCGGCAACTGGCGCTGGCGGTTCCAAGCGGAACAGCTGCAGCCCGGCCTGCGAGACAGGTTGCGGGAACTCAATCGGCTGTACGGCCGTCTCAAACAGTAGTCTGCGCCGCCCTGCACGCGTGGCACCGCAGCTTCTGCTGCTGCGGCTTCACATCCTCTTTGCTGCCGCTTTTTCCTGATACACGGGCGTGCACCAATCCAAGTATTTCGCAACACGCCCATGCACCACATCATAGTAGAACCGGCGCAGCGCCGCGGTAATCGGGCCCATCTTTCCCGTCCCGATCTCATGGTGATCCACATTTACGATGCCCGCCAGCTGCATTCCCGTGCCGCAGAAGAAAGCCTCCTCCGCCAGATAGACTTCGGTGCGGTCAATGGATCGTTCCACAACCTCAACCCCGAACTCGTGGCGCAGCAGGTGCATGATCGTACGGCGCGTGATGCCTTCAAGGATGTTGTCCGTAATCGGCGGAGTGCAGGCGATTCCCCGGCGGATCATGAAAAAATTCGCCGCCGAACCTTCCGCAACGTGACCGTTCTGGTTGAGAACCAGCGCCTCCTCGAATCCGTTTTCGTGCGCTTCCGTCTTGGACAAAGCCGAATTGACATAAGCGCCTGCGATCTTGCCGCGCGCGGGAATCATGTTGTCCTCTATGCGATACCAGGAAGAAGTCGCGACGTGCAATCCCTCTTCATTGGCCACATAGGCGCCGAACGGTATCGAAGCCATGGTGACGTCGGCCGTGAGATCGAAAAGACGCACCCCGATGATCTCGTCCGCGAAATAGGCCAGCGGACGGATGTAGCAGTTTGTGCGGTAATCCTCGGCCTGGAGGAGTTCGATCAGAATCCGGGTGAGATCTTCCCTGGTAAAGGGGAGCTTCATGTACAAAAGCTTCGCCGACTCGAGAAACCGCTGAAAGTGGTCGAGCGGACGAAAAACAAACAGCTCCTTCTCCTCGTCGTTCCAATAGCCGCGGATGCCGCCGAAAACACCGGTGCCATAGTTGAATGTGTGGGTCAGGATGCCAAATCTTGCCTCATTGTAAGGGACAATGCGGCCTTTAAAAAATGCGAATTTGGGCAAAGGCACGATTCAACCCTCCTCGGGTTCAAGAGGATAAAAAATAAACCGCAAAATGATAGATATGCCGCACAAATGTATCACATTTCCGGGATTTTCTGGTAACGGCAGCGGAGCAGGTCCTGCGTGAGCCTGCAGCATGGGTGAATAGGGAACCGCGAAGACCTCTACGACCCTCAAAGAAACTGGAAAACACTACCTTTGGTACTTTGAGGTCTTAGAGGTCTTTGTGGTTTGTCATCAGCCAAATGCAAAAATCGTGGATTGACAGGGGCCGGCAAGCATAAAATCAGCCTTGTTGCACGGCTCATGGTTGATTGCGACTGACACTGGCTCATGGAGACGGAAGCTATGGGCAAAGGCGATATCCGCACAAGACGAGGCAAAATCTGTCGCGGCACCTTCGGAAAGACACGGCCGAAGAAGAAAAAACATGCGCGGAAAAAACCCTGAGGCTGACGGGAACTGAACAAACATCGGGTGCCGTACTGTGATGAGCAAAGCAGAATACCCGATTACCCCCGCGGTGCGTTTTTTGCGTGAGCGGAAAATCGACTTCACACCGCACCTCTACCAGTACCAGGAACGTGGCGGCACCCGCGCGGGAGCCCGGGAACTTGGCCTCCCGGAGCACGTCCTGGTCAAGACATTGGTCATGGAAACCGATCAGCACCAGCCATTGCTTGTGCTCATGCACGGCGATTGCGAGGTCTCCACCAAAAAGCTCGCACGCATTCTGGGAGTCAAGTCGGTGGCACCCTGCGATGAGCGTACCGCCACCCGGCTCACCAGCTACATCTTCGGCGGCACGAGCCCGTTCGGCACGCACAAGCCGCTCCAAGTTTATGCGGAAAAATCGATCTTCGATCTGCCGCGCATCCTGATCAACGGGGGCAAGCGGGGATTTCTTGTCGAAATCGCACCGCATGCTCTGCGCGAAACCTTGTCCATCACCGAGGTTGAGGTCGCAATCCGGCCTGAATAGGCGAGATTGAGCCTGCAGTAGGCACCAGCTGCCAGACGGCGCTGGTTGCGATATAGCACCCCGAACCCCCGTCCGGCGAGACTGTCTTAAAACAAGGCGTCCCGGAGGGACGCAAAGAAAGTAGCCGGGGGCGAGCCGCGCAG
>CAYGWQ010000271.1:0-7660 GCA_964353465.1 uncultured Acidobacteriota bacterium
ATTGGAGCCCATGCGATACGGGAACAAGAGAAAGTATCTTACTCAAACTGCGCGGGTCCACAGGATTCGGGAGCCGTATCGGATTTTTGCGGACCACCGGCTGAGGATGCGCATTGTCTAACCGTTAGAATAAGGGAGGGCAATCTGCCCTGATCATGCGACACGGCTAAGGGCGGTTGAGATTGCGTTGAGGCTGATGGGGGGCGTATGTTTGAGGGAATCGTGCTGTGATCAATACCTTGACGTACGGTCCGCAGATCCAGATTGCGTCCATGACACCTGTAGTGATAAACTGTGATCAGGTATAAGAGAAAGCATCCGGCCCAAACTCCAGAGCGTGCGGGAGTCAATACGATGACCGATCCTGTACCTCCTCCAGTATTGGTATTCCGGTAAGATCTTCGATTTCCTGATTCACGTCGAATTTGCATTGGCAAAGCAATTGAGTCGCTTGGCGGCTCAAGCCGTTTTCAGGCTTCAAACCAGAAATTCTCGATCGAGACCAATGAGGAGGATTCTATGAGGCGCATCATGATTGTCATCGGCATATCGATGTTGCTCGCTGCGGTCGCTTTGCAGGCGCAGACTCAGACTCCCAAACCGGCGCCTGAGTATAAGGCCTACGATGTATGGATTGGAGACTGGCAATATGAGGGAACAAGCATGGCCAGCCCGCTCGGGCCAGCGGGGAAATACTCCGGGAAGCAGACCGTGCGGTGGGTTCTGAACGGTTTTTTCGTTGAATTCCGATCGGAAGAAAAAGGGCCGCAGGGCAATGTGGAGGTGATCGAACTGGATTGGTACGACGCTGCAACGAAGAGTTACCCGTGGCAGGCATTCTCGAACAACGGCGACATGGTTTCCGCAATTGGCACCGTAAGCGGCAATGTCTGGAAAAACTCGGGGACCTTTACTCATAGCGGAATTCGATACCAGTTCCGGAATGTCATCACGTTTTCAGCCGATGGGATGAGTACCACCTGGAAGAACGAAATATCCACTGACGGGAAGACTTGGCAGGTCCTTGCTGAAGGGAAAGCCACCAAGATCAAGAAATAGCCATGGTCGGACCTGAGCAAAATATTTCTTTGCAGCACCTGATCCGGATAAGGGAGGCAAAAAAACGCTTTAATGACGCTTTTTGCCTCCCTTTTTCGCCATTGAGCAGTCTGCCTGCCCTGGAAGCCGAGTTATCGTTTAGTTCGGTGGAACCAACTCCTTCCGGAGGCCAAGCTATTGGGAGAAGTGGGAACGACCGGACGCTGCGGCAAGATTCCCTGAGTTTATGCGAAACGCTCGCTTCCAATCTCTGAAATATGCATAACCTTCCTGACAACCTCACGCCAACCCAAGCCGCTTGCCTGCTCGCCCTCCGCACCCAACTCCGCAATCTCGGAGAGGTGATCGGCTCCCTGCTTCAGCTTGCCATGGCGCAGCCGGATGGGCCAATCCGTGAGCAGACATGGACAGGATAAGCGAACTGGATTCCATCCCCGATGTGATGCGGCAGGCGCTGGATGCCATCGAGGATGACGTTTCCTAAGGGATGGGTGTATGTAGGGGGTATTGCAGACATGGAAACAGGAAAGGCCGGCAAGCAGGAGCCGAAACCGGTTTTCATCAGATTGGAGTCCATCTTGGAGGACAGGAATGTATAGCAAACAAGAGATCAGCAGTCTCCTGGCCAAGAAGCGCCTGACGGGAGCGGAGGCAGGCCGGCTCCTGGTGCAGGAGTGCGTGGAGGTGGATCACCAGCGGGAAAGCCTGCTCGGCGGCAAGGACATCAATGCGCTCCAGGTGAAACTCAAAAGGCAGGCAGACATCCGAGAGTACAACTGGTACGTAGAGACCTACCGCATCGCCGCCTACACCATCAAGGAGGGCCTGGTAAGAGGGTACAGGCTGACCAAGGACGTTTATTACTGGATCACCGACATCCAAAAATTCTATGTGGCCGGGGTTCTCCAAGAATTTGTGCGCTATCGCCTCCCGGCCATCGTGACTCAGAAGCAGTATGAGGACATCGGGGCCAAGCAGAAGGCCGGGAACCTGCAGGATAAAACGCGCCTCACAGGCAGCGGCTGCGCCATCATCCAGCAGCCGGAGCCGGATGAGCTTGATGCAAAGGGATATTATAAGGATCAGCGGATGGAAATGATCTCCACTGCATCCTCTTACATCGAGCAGTTTGCAGACACAGACTTTCATTCCACGGGCGTGACACTCAAGGACTGCCTCCGCGCCAACAACAACAACATCAGGGTAAACCTCAGGGCCTGGCTGGCCTACAAGGCCGTGATGGAAATGCTGTCCGAGCGGGTAGGAGTCAACCTCTGCGAGGATCTGGAGGAATGCCTCTGCGACATACGGCTTGCAGTGAATAGGTACAACCAGGCGGTTACGGATCAAACACCCTTTCAGTCCTATCTGTCGCTGCCAGGCTCAGTCCTGCCTGAAGACTTGAAACTGCCACCGCTCAAGATAGACGACTTGAAGCCGGACAAAGCCTGGATAAAACACCTCAAGGAACGGGTGGCCATGGGCCTTGGTACGGACTGGTGGAGAGCGACTCGCCCTGTCCTTGATAAGGCTCTCCTGGCATTCAGCAGGGATGCCAAGGAGGAGACCCATGGCTAAGAAGGAGCGGGAGACAGCCAAAACGGTTGTGTGTCGCCATAACTACGTGAGGCAGCAAATTCAAGCATTTAACGCGGGCGCAGGGGTGCACCTGTATGCTATAAATCCAAACTCATGATTCCATTTTTCATCAGCTTCCTCACCTGCCTCAGCGTATTCTTCCGTTCCCGCTACAACCTCGGCCTCGAGATCCTTGCCCTACGTCAGCAGCTGGGCGTGCTCAAGCGGAAACAGCCTCGCCCTCGGCTGCGAATCCAGGATCGAATGTTTTGGATTCTGCTCCGCCTGTGTGTCGCCTTAACTCCATGAGGCAGCAAATTCAAGCAGTTAACCCGAGCGCCGGTGTGCAACTCTATGCTATAAATCCGAACTCATGATTCCATTTTTCATCAGCTTCCTCACCTGCCTCGACGCATTCTTCCGTTCCCGCTACAACCTCAGCCTCGAGATCCTTGCGCTGCGTCAGCAGCTGGGCGTGCTCAAGCGAGAAAATCCTCGGCCTGGGCTGAAAATACGAGATCGGATATTTTGGATTCTGCTCCGCCGGCTTTGGCCTGCATGGAGCAACGTCCTGGTCATCGTTAGACCAGAAACCGTTGTCGCCTGGCATCGGGCTGGCTTTCGGTTGTTCTGGCGCCTGCGCTCGCGCCCAAAGAGCCCTGGCAGACCAAAGATCGATGCCGAGGTTCGAGATCTCATCCGGCGGATGGTGAAAGAGAATTCCACCTGGGGCGCTCCTCGGATTCATGGTGAACTTCTCAAACTCGGCTTTGACGTCTCTGAACGCACGGTTTCTCGCTATATCCGACGATTGTTTCCTCCCGAGCAGGCACGGAAACTCTGGGCTACTTTCCTGCGCAATCACCGCGAAGTCATCACCGCCATGGACTTCTTCACCGTGCCGACCCTCGATTTTCGAATCTTGTATTGTTTCTTCGTCATCGAACACGGTCGACGCAGGATCCTCCATTTCAACGTCACGGAACACCCAACCGGCTCCTGGATAGTGCAGCAACTGAGAGAAGCATTTCCGGGATCTTGTCCGTACCGCTATGCGATCCTGGATGGTGATGCAAAGTTTGGCCATGAGGTGACCGATGTGCTGACAACTCTCGGGATGAACCCCGTTCGCATAAGCCCCGCAAGCCCTTGGCAGAATGGAGTCGCGGAACGCTGGATCGGAAGTTGTCGCAGAGAGCTTTTCGATCACCTGATCGTCCTCAATGACGTTCATTTGCGCCGTCTGATCCGGGATTACATCTCTTATTATCACGCAGACCGAATCCATGACTCTCTCGAGAAAGACACACCGGCGATGCGACCTGTTTCTTCCAAGCCGGATCAATCCGCGCGTTTGGTTTCACTCCGGCGCATCGGAGGCTTGCATCATCGATATGATTGGCATCAGGCTGCCTGAAGAGGTCCGTTCGATGATGCGAGATCGTTCGAGCTAGCACGGATCGATGTCTGATGCTGCGGCGGGCGCTCGAACTTGCATCCTTCCCGACAGGTTTCTGGCACTTTTAGGCACTTCAACCTCCCTGTAATTTGCCGATTCCCCGTACCCGAATTCGGGGGCGTTGGCTATTTGGCGACAGACACCTATGCCCCCGCTAAAGATGGCAACCTTTTATTCCGGTAAAAATGGTTTCCTTTTCCACCGGCGCTAACATACCGAACACCCAATCGCATCGTTGCGCCAGAGGATGTCAATATTCCCATCACTATCGAAATCCACCGTCCCGACGATTTTGGTCGCTGCAACTGCCCTCGTCGGCGGCCCTCCCCTGTGGTGAACGGTAATGCCGGCTTAGCCCTGGGGCTGGGCGCGGACACCGGCATGCCCGCCGTCATTTCTGGATCTGCCAACCCAGATCTGAAACCGTGCCGATGGGTTGATAGCCGATGGTGCTGAATCCGTCCATTAGCCACATGAACAGCTGTCCGGTTGCATCATGACGCCAGAGGATGTCGGCCTTGCCGTCGCCGTTGAAATCACCGACTTCCTGGATCTGCCAACCAAGGTCTGAAACCCAGCCGATAGACTGCGAGCCGCTGATGTTTACTCCATCCATCAACCAAACGAAAAGCTGGCCGGTTGTGTTATGACGCCAGAGGATGTCCGCCTTGCCGTCTCCATTGAAATCACCGACTTGCTGGATCTGCCAACCCAGGTCTGAGACCGTCCCGATGGGTTGATAGCCTATGATGCTGATTCCGTCCATCAGCCACATAAACAACTGGCCCGTCGTGGAGTGACGCCAGAGGATGTCGGCTTTGCTGTCTCCGTTGAAATCACCAACTTTTTGGATCTGCCAACCCAGGTCTGAGACCATGCCGATGGGTTGATAGCCGATGATGTTGAATCCGTCCATCAGCCACATGAACAGCTGCCCTGTTGCGTTATGGCGCCATAGGATGTCGGCTTTGCCGTCGCCGTTGAAATCCCCGACTCCTTGGATTCCCCAACTCAAATCGCCAACCGTTCCTGGGGACTGATACCCGGTGATATTGATCCCATCCATCAGCCAGAGAAACAGCTGGCCCGTCACGCTGTGGCGCCAGAGGATGTCGGCCTTGCCGTCGCCGTCGAAACCTCCGATGAATTGGATCTGCCAATTCAGATCCGAAACAGTCCCCGGGGACTGATACCCGATGATATTGATCCCATCCATCAGCCACAGAAACAGCTGGCCGGTCGTGCTGTGCTGCCATAAAATATCTGCCTTGCCGTCACCGTCGAAGTCTGATGGTGTCGTCGCGATTTGAGAAGCGGCAAATGCATTCTGTATTGTGGCAAACAGAGGTTTTTTGGAACGGTCGATGCGCACGATTCCGAAGTATTCCTCGTTGCCACAACCATCCGGATGGGCGTCCCAGTTCCAGGTAGTATAGAAACCGCCATTATCCTGGAGATAAATGCTGCCGCCGTCCGCAGGCTTAACCTTCCACCATTCGTCGACCCATTCAAAGACCGTGCCCCCAAGGCAGACAGCACTGGAGTCCTTGCTTGATAGCTGATTTAGGAGTTCATCGAGAAGCGAATCCACAAAAACATTTTGCATCGCTTCGTCAACATAGCCTTGAATGGGATAATTTGTGGTGGTGGTATGGTATGAATCTGTACCGAATTCGGAGATGAACACAGGCTTGGCGGAAATCGCTTCCCATTCGTTGAAGAGCGTGCCGAAAGTGGGGCCGCGATAAATGTTCAAGCCCCACACATCTACCGCAGTGCAGATGGAATTCGCGATAGTGTTAAAAGACGGGTTTGCACCCACAATATTAATATCTCCGAATATCGAAGCCACAGGATGGCTTGAATCCAGGGCTTTGATTTGCTGGGCGGCAAGCTGAGTCGCATTTGCCGCCGCCAGCAGTGTGGGAAAACTCCCTTGATACAGATTGATGTTCCATTCGTTTCCGATGGCCCACATTAATACGGCCGGGTGATTCCTGTAAGCAGACACGACTTGGGCAATGCGATTTGTATCATTGGTTCCGTCCCAGTCGGCCGTGACAATTGCCATGATGTGGTGCTTGTAAAGCTTATCAAGAAGTTGTTCGCCCTGTGCCCCGATGCCGAAATCAAGAAAGACATAGACCGTATTTACACTCATCTCTCTCAACATGGCAATGTCGAGATCCGCCCACTTGGAGAACTCCGCCTGTCGCGCCAGGCGGTCGCTTTGCGTGCCGACACTCGCGGGCGACCAGCCCACCCCCAGAATGGTGTACGGCTGCGGCGCGTGCAACAAGCCGCCCGGCAGGCGGCGCTGGACCATTAGCTGATAGCCGCTGGTCGTAACCACGGAAGGCTGAGCCGGGATAGTGTAGGGACGAGGGGTATCCAGATAAACGTCTACGTCGAGATTGCCTCCATCTGACGTGAAAGAGACAATCGTGTGGTAACTCTCGAGCGTTAAGCCTGTGCGGCTGACGGTGAGAAAAACGGGATCGGGCCCGGTGGCGGTCTCGCCACTTGTGACGGAGAGCGTCAGCCAGGGGATGGCCGTGCTCACCTGCCAGTGCAGAGTGCCGCCGCCGGTGTTGGTCACATTGACGGTAACCTGCGTCGTGGTCTCCCCGAACGAAACGGCGCGATGCGAGAGGGCAAGCGTTGGCGACGGGGGAGCCAGCGTGAGCGAGCCATCGTCAAAATTCGCGACCGCTTGCCCATTCGGGCCCGCTGCCTTTTGCACCCGCAGGATGAGACGTGCATACGCGGTACCGGAAGGAGCGGGAGGTGTCTGAACGGAAAGATTCTGCCAGCTGCTGCCGCCACCGGTAAGATGAGAACTATCGTAATACACCAGGACGCCGCCGCTTGAATTCATGAACTGTACGCGGACGAAAGCTTCACCTCCGCTGACCCACGACGATGTGGTTCTGACCCAGGCGCTGCCCAGATAGCTCTGTGACGGCAGCGCCGCCACTTGCTGATAGGTTCCCGAAAACGAAACGACGTCGCTCAGATCGGTGTATTCCCACAATCCATAGGTGCCGGAATAGGTGGCAGTCGTTGTTATCAATGCTCCGGCTGTGTAAGGCGTCCAATCCGTGCTCCATGGAGGGAGAGTTCCCGACTCAAACCCCTGATTTCCGAGCAACTGCTGCGCAAGAGCAGTAGAACCGAGCAGTGGAGCGATAACGATGAGCAATGATAAGGAGAGGAGCAAGGACTTCTGCATGGTGGACTACCTCGAATGGGTGGTCAGCACCTGGTTTATGCTTTCATCATGGCGCTCGGCTTCAGCCGGCTCTCTTGTGTTATCCCCGTTTTCCGGCTGGAACTCGAATCTGTCATCAACGCTTTCGCGGAAGCATTCCCGTTTTTCGTCGCGTGCCCCGCACCGATCGTCATTGATGGCATGAAAGCCTGTCTGGCTCTGGCCAACCTATATCTTCCGCTGCCTCAAAGTCCACGAGCAAACCAAGAGCATGCAGTACAAGGACAGTAATAGCTATATCACTGCTGTCCAAATTAGCTGAGAATCAAATCGTCCCTGATGATTCTAAACGA
>CAYGWQ010000272.1:0-7648 GCA_964353465.1 uncultured Acidobacteriota bacterium
CTAACCCCGGGCTTGCGCCCGGGGCTATTATCTTGCCGCCCCTTCGGGGCTGGGCGAGAGGGCGGGCGAGTCTCGCGACAGATACTTGTTGCCCGCAGCAACTCCAATTTCGATCTGCAAAACGACGAAGAGCAACCCGATAGCCGCATGTTCACCAATCCCTGACCGTCGTTTTCCTGCGCACCTGGCGCTCGAGGAGCCGGCGCTGCGCGGCCAGTTCCTGGTTCTGCAGCGCATCCAGGATCTGAAGGGCTCGTTCCCTGCTGAAGCCTCCCTGGGGACGGTCCGATTGGCTGGGTTGCGGGTTCGCCGGCTTCTGTCCCTGCGGATCCTGGGATTGTTGATCCTGCTTATCCTGCGGCTTCGGCGCGTTGCTTCCCCGGCCTTCGTTTTGGCTGGATCCCTCCGGCTTCTGCTGGTTCTGATCCTGCCTATTACCTTGTGATTGCTGCTGCTGTTGTTGTTCCTGCAGCTTTTTTTGTGCCAGCTCAAGATTGTGCTTTGCATCTCTGTCTGCAGGATTCAAACGGAGGGCCTGGATGTAGGCCTGGGCAGAGTCCCTGTAGTTTCCCATGTCAAAGAGCGCGTTGCCGATGTTGTACCAGCCATTGACCTGCATCCCTCGGCTGCCCCTGGCGATGGACTGGCGCAGCGATTGCAGCGCCTGATCGTACTTTTTCTGTCTGATAAAAGCGTTGCCCAGATTATAGGAAAGCTCGGGCCTGCCCGGCATGTCAGCCTGAGCCTCAAGATAGGCTTTTTCGGCATCCGCGTATCTGCCTTGCTCGTAGAGCCGGTTCGCCGTTTTGTTCTTCGAGGCCACCGAATCGGCAAGGGCATGCGGAGCAGGCCAGAGCCAGGCGATCACGATGATAGCTGCCAGTTTTGTCCATCCATCCGTTTTCATGGTCTGTTGCCTGAAAGGCACTCCCGACATAAACGCCAAAGTCCTCAAAGGAATTATACGTCGCCATCGGCCGGGCGGGTCCGGGAATAAAACCGGGCCAGCCACCCAAGACCGGGCCGACGCCGCTCACTCATCCATGCCTCTGCGACAAGAAAGAGGATTGCCAGGGCCAGCGGATACTGGAATTGATCCTCGAAGTTCCGGTAGAGCCTCGATTCCAGCAGCTTTTTTTCCATTTGCGAAATATCGTCATTAATCTGTTCCAGTTCGCCTTCGGAGGTGGTAGCGCGGAAATACCTGCCTCCTGTTTCCGATGCGATTTGCGCCAGCGCCCGTTCATCCAATCTGCTGACCACCACCTGGCCTTCCGGGTCTTTCCGATATTCTATTATATCGCCCTTCATGTCCCGGACCGGTATCGGTCTTCCTTCCGGGGATCCGACTCCGATGGTGTAAATGATCACGCCGGCTTCTTTTGCCGTGTCGATTGCAGCTTGAACCTGCCCCTCCAGATCCTCTCCATCGGTGATAATAGCGAGAACCTTGTACTTTCTCTCCTTGGCGATGAATGCCGAGGTAGCAGTTTGGATGGCTGCAGCCAGCGAAGTTCCCGGTTCGGGAATCGTTTCCGTGTCGGCAATATCCAGAAACAGCGAAGCAGCGCCATAATCCAGTGTCAGTGGACATTGCACGATGGCAGTGCCGGCAAAAGCGATCAGACCGATCCGGTCCCCTTTAAGTCGGCCGATCAGTCCCCGGATTTCGCTTTTGGCCTTTTCAAGTCTGCTCGGGGCTACATCCTCTGCATTCATGCTGTAGGAGGTGTCCAGAGCCACCAGGACATCGACGCCCTGCCGCTGCACGGTCTCCTGGCGCATTCCCCATTGCGGACGCGCCAGCGAAAGAATTCCCATGGCAAAAAAACCCGTCAGCAAGAGCGCGCGCACGATTACTTTAGGGCGGTTGAACTCGAGTGTAAGCCGCGGGATGAGGGCGGGAGCGATCAAGATTTCCAGCCTTCGGCGGCGGCGGCGGAACGACCACAGGAAGAAGACTCCCAGGAGCGGCAGTATCCACAGCAAGCCCAGATATTCCGAATCGACCAGATTCATGGCAATCCTTAGGGCAACTTGGAGAAGCGGGTAAAACCCGCCACGGTGGTCAGGAAGATCAATCCCAAGGCCGGCGCAAGAAAATCAGCAAAGCGCTCATCATAATGAGTGTATGACTTTACCTCGATCCTGGTTTTCTCCAGGCGCCCGATTTCCTGGAAGATCCTCTCCAGTGACGGCTTGTCGGTGGCACGGTAATAGAGCCCTCCCGTCATTTCGGCGATTCGGGTCAGCGATGATTCATCGATCTCGACCGGCAGGTCCATATACACTTTGCCATAGTTGGGATCGTCCACGGGGAATCGCGCCGTGCCGTGGCTGCCGATGCCTACGGTGTAAATCTTCACTCCCAGGGTTCGGGCTATCTCCGCAGCATCCAGGGGCTGTATTTCGCCGCGGTTATTGACGCCGTCCGTTACCAGGATCACCACCTTGCTCTTTGCCTTGCTTTCGCGCAGGCGGTTCATGCAGGTCGCCAGCGCATTTCCGATGGCTGTGCCGTCCTCGATGGTGCCGAGTTCAATCGTGTCGACGACATTCAGCAGGACGCCGTAATCCAGCGTCAGGGGGCAGCGCGTAAATGATTTTCCGGCAAAAACTACGAGCCCGGCCCGGTCATGCCTGAGCCCTTCCACAAATGAGCATACGACCAGCTTGGCCACCATGAGGCGATTGCGTGGAGTGAAATCCTCAGCAGCCATGCTGCCGGAGGCGTCGAGAGCGATGATAATGTCGACGCCTTCGGTGAGGACTTCCTCTTCTTCGGTCCCCTCCTGAGGGCGTGCCATTGCCGTTATTGCGAGAGCGAGGGCGAGCATGTTCGTTCCGAAGAGGATGTGACGGAAATGGACCGTCCAGGGCGGGGATACGCCTTCCAATGCAACCGTGGAGGCGAAACTCAAGCTGCCCTCGCCCTTGCGTGCGCGCCGGTAATAGCGCCAGACCAGGATTGGAACCAGGGCGTACAGGAGGAGAAACCACGGGTTTGCAAAATGAAACATCAACGAACTCCATCGACCGGTGCCGCGTCCGCAACGATCGGTTGCCGCCTCGACCTGCAATCAAGAAGAACCTGGAGGGATCCTTTCACGGCCTCGTCGTTTTCGGCCCGGGATGGGAGGTAGCGCGCGAACTTCACCATGTCACAAGAGAGCAACAGGAGCTCGATGTGTTTGAGATCTTCCGGATCAGAGGGCACAGCAATGCCTTCTGCGGCTCCAGCCAAAGCAGCCATGATTTCGGTTGTGGTCTTCTCGACCGTTTGGATCCCATAACCAGCCTCGAGTGCCCTCTTCACGATGTCGGACAGATAGACGTAGAACTGTTTGGTCAAGCCTTTCTCCAGCAGGCCCCTTCCCAATAGATCCCGCAGCTCGGCATCGGCCGCATCCAGAGGATCCATCTCCGGCTGCATGGATGGAGCGATAGCCGGGCGACGGCGGCGCCGCATCCACCACCACACCAGCAAGCCCAGGGCGCATGCCAGCCCGCCGAGGAGCAGCCAGAGCGCCCAGCGGAAGGGCTCCTCGATCTCGGCCTGTTTTTTCAGGTCTTTCAGGCTTGGGTCGGCCTCCTGCAGAACGCTGTCTATGCGGATCTTGACAACGGGGCTCATAACCTGCAGTTCTTTCCCTGCCGCATCGCGCATTATGAAGGGAAGTGCGGGGAACTCGAACTCGCCGGTCCGATAGACTGCGACAACGATTCGGGCAAAGTGATGGAACTCCTTGGAACTCTGACCTGCAGCAGGTGCTGCCGCCGGGATCTTGGCAGCCGGCTGTCGGGGGGGCAGATCCGGTCCGGGAAAGGTCTCAAGGACGGTGAATTCGCCGATTTGGTCCGCCAGGCGCGGGAATTCAAATCGATAGCTGCGGGGGAAGGCGAAGTCCAGATCTATCTGAACCGGATCCCCGACGGTTGCCCGGAGGGGCTGGGCCTGGATTTTGACCTCAACACCGGCGGGAGTTGCTTCCGGCGGCTTGTACTGCTGCGCCGTGAACCCGGCGGGCAGCCATGCGAAGAGAGTAGCGAAGAGAACCAACGCGAGGGTCTTTATTCTGCAGGATGCAAGTTTCGCCATGCCCATCCTAGCGTCCGAGCGCTTAATACAATCCTTAAAATACAATACGAATCTGCAGGTGCCCCGTCCTCAATGATACCTGTGCGCGCGCTCCTCGAAGAAGCGCACAAGGGGGAGATCGTATGGCTCGGCGGCATTGATCATTACGTGATCAATCCGATGCGCCTGGAAAAGCCGCCTTTGCTCCTCGTGATTGCGTTCCCAGTTTTCCCGATATGCGGCCCGGACCCTGGCGAGCGAGGTGTCGATGCGCACAATCTCGCCCGTCTCGGCGTCGCGGACCTCGAGGATGCCCACAGCGGGAAGCTCCTGCTCCCGCGGATCGACGATCTGAATAATCACCACATCGTGCTTGCGGTTAGCCACTTTCAGGGGCTGCTCAAAGCCCTGGTCCAGAAGATCGGAAATCAGAAACACCACCGCGCGTTTGTGCAGGACCCGATTGAGGTGCTCCAGCGCCTGCTGGATGCGGGTGCCCCGGCCTTGCGGATGGTAGTACAGCAGCTCGCGGATTACCCTCAGAACGTGAGTGCTCCCGCGGCGCGGAGTGATGAACTTTTCCACGCGGTCGGTGAAGAGAATCGCGCCGACACGGTCCTTGTTCTTGATGGCGGAGAAGGCGAGCAGCGCGGAGATTTCGGCCGCGACTTCACCTTTCGTCTTCTCGAAGGATCCGAAGGCTCCGGAGGCGCTGGCGTCTACCAGCAGCATGACGGTGAGCTCGCGCTCTTCGACATATCGTTTTACGAACGGATGGCCCATGCGGGAGGTCACGTTCCAGTCGATGGTGCGGATGTCGTCCCCGTGCTGGTATTCCCGGACCTCATCGAACTCCATGCCGCGCCCCTTAAAGACCGAGTGGTACTCGCCCGCCAGAGACTCATTCACCAGCCGGTTGGTGGTGATTTGGATCCGTCGTATTTTGCGAACGATCTCCCTGGGTAGCATTTTGAAACACCATCTTTAAAACCACGAAATACACGAAATACACGAAACATGTTTCGTGTATTTCGTGGTTTTAGTTACGGGACCTGAACGGCGTCGAAGATGCGCATGATGATGGACTCAGCGCTGACCTCCTCAGCTTCAGCCTCGTAGGTGAGGATGATGCGGTGCCGGAGCACATCCATGCCTATCGCCTTTACATCTTCAGGGTAGACACAGCCTCGTCCTTTGATGAAAGCATGAGCGCGCGCAGCCTGCGCAAGGAAGATCGTCGCCCGTGGAGATGCTCCAAACTGGATCAAACCCTTGAGATCATTCCTATAGTCCTGGGGTCGTCGCGAAGCGAAGACCAGCTTGACGATGTAATCCTTGATGCGATCGTCCACGTAGATTTCTTTGACTACCTGGCGCGCGCGCAGTATGTCGACAGGACCCACAACCTTCCCGACCTGGATCGCCTCATCCGGGGCCATCAGGTCGAGGATCTGGCGTTCTTCCTCCATGGTCGGATACTCAATCTTCAGCTTGAGCATGAAACGGTCGATCTGGGCCTCCGGCAGAGGATAGGTGCCTTCCTGTTCGATGGGATTTTGTGTTGCCAGCACCAGGAACGGTTCCTCGAGTGGATAGGTGGTGTCGCCCATGGTGACCTGGCGCTCCTGCATGGCCTCCAGGAGAGCACTCTGGACTTTGGCGGGAGCGCGGTTGATCTCGTCGGCAAGCAGGATGTTCGTGAATATCGGCCCCTTTTTGGGATAGTACGTGCCATCTTTCATATTGAAAACCATAGTCCCGGTAAGGTCCGCAGGCAGCAAATCCGGAGTGAACTGAATGCGCTGAAACCGGGTGTCGATGGCAGAAGACAGCGTCTTGACGGCAAGGGTCTTGGCAAGGCCCGGAACGCCTTCCAGCAAAATGTGGCCGCGCGTCAGCAGACCTATGAGAAGGCGCTCGACCATATACTTCTGTCCGACGATGACGCGATGGATCTCGCCGATCAGCTGCTGGGCAAAATTGCTCTCCTCTCTAACCTTCTGATTGATCGCTTCTATATGGTTGGCCAGTTCCATTCGCCCCTTCCAGAAACCGGGCGACAGGCGCCGGTTTCACCAGATTATGCGGGATAGCCTGTTACAGGAGTGCCGAGCGAATTTGGTGACACCGGCGCCCGTCACCCGCTTTCCTAGCCCTTGTTGAGAGAGTTTAGGAATTCGGAATTGCTCTCGGACTTGCGCAGTTTGTCTAGGAGCAGGTCCATGGCTTCGTCAATCGAGAGCGGGTTGAGGACCTTGCGCAGTATCCAGATCTTGGTCAAATCGGCCGCTTCGACCAGCAGTTCCTCCTTGCGCGTACCCGACCGATTGATATCAATCGCAGGGAAAATGCGCTTATCCACAAGCTTGCGGTCGAGGATGATCTCCATGTTGCCGGTGCCCTTGAACTCCTCGAAAATGACGTCATCCATGCGGCTGCCCGTATCGACGAGCGCCGTGGCCATGATCGTAAGGCTGCCTCCCTCCTCGATCTTGCGAGCGGCGCCGAAGAAGCGTTTGGGCTTCTCCAGGGCATTGGCATCGACGCCGCCGGAGAGGACCTTGCCGCTGGAGGGGACAATCGTGTTGTAGGCGCGGGCGAGGCGCGTGATGCTGTCGAGGAGGATGACCACATCCTTCTTGTGTTCGACCAGGCGCTTGGCTTTCTCCATGACGATCTCGGCTACCTGCACGTGTCGCGAAGCGGGCTCGTCGAACGTCGAGCTGATGACCTCACCCTTGACGGAGCGCTCCATGTCCGTGACTTCCTCGGGACGCTCATCGATGAGCAGGACCATCAGGAATATCTCGGGATGATTCGTGCTGATGGAGTTGGCCAGGTTCTGCAGGATCATCGTTTTCCCTGCGCGGGGGGGCGAAACGATCAGCCCGCGCTGACCTTTGCCGATCGGAGTGAAGATGTCCATGACACGCGCCGAGAGGTTTTCGCGGGTGGTTTCGAGATGGATCCTGTCATGCGGGTAGAGAGGGGTCAGGTTGTCGTAGAAGATCCGGTGGCGGGCCTCTTCCGGGGGCTCGAAATTGACCGCGTCGACTTTCACAAGCGCCAAATAGCGCTCGCCCTCATTAGGCATGCGGATCTGACCGGAGACAATGTCTCCGGTTCTCAAGTCGAACTTCCTGATTTGGGATGGGGAGATGTAAATGTCATCGGGACCCGGGAGATAGCTGTAGTCGGGGGACCGCAGGAAGCCGTATCCCTCGGGGAGCACCTCCAGCACTCCTTCTGAAAAGATGAGGCCGTGCTTCTCGGCTTGCGCTTGCAGGATGGCAAAGATCAGGTCCTGCTTGGTCATCTTGCCGACATCGGCAAGCTTGTACTTGCGGGCGATTCTTGTCAGGTCTTTGATGTTCAAAGCTTGCAGCTCGCTGATGTGCAGCTGCTCACCCTCTTTATCCAGGGCCTCCTGGATGGAGATTTTTTTGTTTTCGGAGGGGTTTGTCGGCTTGGAATCCTTCTCAGCCATATGGCTCCTGTTGGAAATGATTGCCGATGCGTAATTTAAGTGCGGTTATTACGGCGGAAATAATTAGATTACGCCGGCGCGGT
>CAYGWQ010000273.1:0-7557 GCA_964353465.1 uncultured Acidobacteriota bacterium
TCGCAGGCGGTAAATGAAGCCCTCGCCGAGTACACGCGCCGAATCAAAGCACGCAAGATCCTCCAACTGGCGGGTTCCGGTCTTTGGGAGGGGGATCTGGCCGAAATGCGCGACGACCGGCCTCGACGACGCTCGCGCCGGGTGGCAGCCAATGGTCCTCGTTGACACTTCCGTCTGGATCGAGGTGTTCCGCAAGCCTGCCCGCGCCCCCTTGGGATCTTACCTGGAGTTGGAGGAGGCGGTAACGTGCCTGCCCGTCATTCAGGAGGTCCTTCAGGGCTTCCGTGATCAGCGCGCATTCCAGATAGCCCGGGAGGCAATGCACGCGCTACCGATCGTAGAGTCGCCGCTCCGGAGCGTGGTGTATGAGCGCGCTATCGACCTATACCGGCTGGCGCGCCGCCAGGGGCTCACGATCAGATCCGGCGTCGATTGCCTGATTGCGGCCTGCGCGCTTCAGCACGGATTGCCCGTGGTGCACCGTGATCGCGATTTTTCGCTGCTCGCACGAGTCTCTCCGCTCGAGGCCATTGACATTGCCCGCAGGCCGGCACATTTCCGTAATCCGGATTCCCGCTGATTCGTGTACACTGGTGGGCAGATGCAACCGGAGGGCCATCCGTATGAAACATCCTCGCTGCTATCCGATCCTGTGGACCTTGTTGATCCTCACTTTCGCAACCGCTGCGGCAACGCAGAACTCAATCCCGGTGCTGCCATCGACGGTCTACCTGTTCTCCTCTTTCCGCGGCAACGGAGACGGCCTGCATCTGGCCTGGAGCACGGACGGGCTGAAATGGACCGCGCTGGCCGACGACCGCATCCTACTCCAACCCATGGTCGGCGGGAAGCTCATGCGCGATCCCTGCATTCTCCAGGGTCCGGACGGAGTCTTTCACATGGTCTGGACCAGCTCCTGGTACGAGCGTGCGATCGGCTATGCAAGTTCCAAAGACTTGATCCATTGGTCGGAGCAGAAGGCCATCCCTGTAATGGAGCACGAACCGGCGGCACGCAACTGCTGGGCTCCGGAACTCGTCTATGATCCCGGCAAAAAACAGTACATAATTTTCTGGGCCACCACTATTCCGGGTCGGTTTCCCGAAACGGATGCCTTCGGTGACAACGGGCTCAACCACCGGATGTATTGCACGACTACCAAGGACTTCCGGACCTTCACCCCTGCGAGGCTGTTCTTCGATCCCGGCTTCAGCGTCATCGATGCCACGATGATTCCAGCCGGCGGCAAGTACTACCTTATCTTCAAGGATGAGACGCTGAAACCGGTCAAGAAGCATCTGCGCGTCGCCGTGGCCGACAGCATCGAGGGGCCCTTCAAGGACCCGTCGGAACCCTTCACCCCATCCTGGGTCGAAGGCCCTACAGTGCTTAATACCGACGATCAATACCTCGTGTATTACGACATGTACACCGCCAGGACCTACGGCGCCATGCGATCGAGGGATCTGAAAAAATGGGAAGAGGTTTCGGCTCAACTAGCTCTTCCTAAAGGAACCAGGCACGGGACGGTGTTTGCCGTCAGCCACGATGTGTTGACCGCCCTGATAAGATCATCCGGGAAATAGGTGAAGTATTAAATGGAACACCGGCAGCACGGGGAATGACACCGATATGAAAATCCGCGCCTGGAATTACGCATCCTTGGTTGCACTCCTCTGCAGTCCATTCCTGCTCGCCTGGCACCGCCAGACGGCAGCACCGGACGGCGCCGTTTCGCGCCCCGGCAAAATCGCAGCGAAGCCGCTCTTCCGCGATCCGGTCTACGACGGCGCAGCCGATCCGGTGGTGGTGTGGAACCGCGCGGAGAAAAAATGGTTCTTGCTCTACACCAACCGGCGGGCGAAAGTCCCGGCGGCGGAAACACCCGGGGTTACATGGGTGCACGGCACGCGTATCGGCATTGCGCAATCCACGGATGGCGGCGCCACCTGGAGCTATCGCGGCACAGCAGAAATCAAGTATGGCGAGGGCACCCATTGGGCGCCGGAAGTGATCTACCATGAGGGCGTCTACCACATGTTCCTTACGTTCGTTCCAGGCGTCTTCACCGACTGGAATCACCCGCGCGACATCCTCCACCTGACGAGCGGCGACCTTCTCAGTTGGAAATACGAAGCGACGCTGAAACTGTCGTCTGACCGCGTCATCGACGCCTGTGTGCACCGTCTGTCCGATGGCACCTGGCGCCTGTGGTACAACAACGAGCGGGACCGCAAATCGATCTACTACGCCGACAGCCCCGACCTCATGCGATGGGAAGACCGCGGCAAGGTCACCGGTGTGGGAGATCGTCCCGGTGAAGGCCCGAAGGTCTTTCGCTGGAAGGGTCAATACTGGATGGTAGTCGATATCTGGAAAGGCCTCGGTGTCTGCCGGTCGGACGATGCATTTGCTTGGACGGCGCAGCCGGGCAATCTCCTTGAAACCCCCGGCAAGGGCGCCGACGACGAGGTGAAAGGCGGCCACGCCGACGTGCTCGTGAGCGGGGAACGCGCCTTCCTCTTCTATTTCACGCATCCCGGACGCCGCGGTCCCGATGCGAACAAGGATACCTACGAACAGCGGCGCAGCTCCATCCAGGTGGTGGAACTGGGATACCAGTACGGCTGGCTTACCTGCGATCGCGACCAGCCCACGCATATCCTGCTGCAACCACCCGGCAATAGCAGACCCTATTGGAACAGCTGCTGGGCGAACTCGCTCAAATAGTTGCGCCAGTTAATCCAGGTGTGGGCGCCACTGCTTTCCTTGAACGCCGGGCTGAAACCATGCTTGCGGAGCATCTCCACCGTGTTCCTGGTGTTGGCGATCAGACCGTCATCCACCCCGGTGCTGAACCAGATCAGTTTCAGGCCTTTTTTCAGGACGGCGTTGTCAAGCATCGCCAGATGCTGCTGCTCCCATCCCCCTCCGGGAGGCGCCGCGCTACCGCCACCTGCAGCCGGAGCTGCGGCTCCACGGGCCGCTCCGAGGCCGCCCCCCAGGATCCCGGAACTGAAAACACCGATGCAGGCGAACTTGTCCAGATGCGAGAAGGAAATATTCAGGGTCTGACTCCCACCCATGGAAAGCCCTGCTATTGCACGATGCTGCCTGCCGGTCAGGACGCGATAGTTTTTCTCCACGTACGGGATGATATCGGTGACGAAATCCGCCAGAAACTCGTCGCGCGGTGGGGCCGGTGGAGCAGTCGCAGCAGCAGTGGCAGGAGCCGGGGCTCCCCTGGCGCCGAAGGTCGCGGAACTCGTGTGCCCGGCCGGCATTACGACAATCATCGGCTTCACTTTTTTGGCTGCAATCAGATTATCCAGGATAAATCCGGCGCGGCCGACGGATGTCCACGAATCGTCACAGTCGCCAGCTCCGTGCAACAGGTAAAATACCGGGTATTTCCCGCGTCCCCCTTCATACCCGGGCGGCGTGTATATGTGCATGCGGCGAGTCCTGACCAGAGCCGTCGAGTAGTAATAGACCGTCGCAACGGCGCCATGTGGGACGTTAAGGGTGTCCATTAATTCCGAGCCCGGCACATACACCAGGCTCCAGGTGTTGTTGTTGGACTCGCTGGTCGCCGGGTTGCGGGGATCGATGACCGACACTCCGTTTACGTAAAAATTGTACCGGTACGCGCCCGGTTCGATCGGGCCGATCGTAACCTCCCAGACGCCGTTTTCCCCCTTCGTCATCGGCTGGCCGCTCGGGCCGCCTCGACCGCCGCCGACAAGGCCGGGGATGTCGCTGCCGCGAAGCAACACGTTTTCCACCTGCGGCGCGAGTACGCGGAAGGTAATACGCCGGTCGGGCAGGACCTCGGGCGAAACCACCGGCGGGGTCTGTTGCACCGCACCCCGACCGGCACTCGGCACTGCCCCTTTCTCTTGCGCGACCCCACTCGCAACGGCAAACCATGCCGTCAGGAAACCGGCCGCACAGGTTACCGCGTATGGAAAGCGACTCATTGACATGTTCACTCCTTTGAATGGTAACTACTTCTTCGGTTCCACGATGAGGTTCTGCGAATCCACACGGCGTGCTTCGCGGGCCTTATTGACGATGGCCAGTATCTGCTGCCGTTTTTCCTCGGAGTCGACGATCCCCACTACGATGATGGCTGCATCGGAGGTCGATATGGCGACTCCGGATACCAGTTTCCTGCTGGCCAGAACCTGGAGCGCTACACGAGTCACGACATCATTGGCAGCCGAATTCTGCGCCGGCGCAACCGTGGCCGGCGGTTCAGCGGCCTGATTCTCTTGTTTTTTCTCAGGTCCATGAGGGTCTGCGGCTTGTCCCCGCCGCGCCTCGGCGCCAGATGGTTTGGTCATGTTCTGCACCCGGACAGGGGCAGGCCGATCCTGTGTCTTGATCTTCCAGACCGATCTGGGAGCCGGGGCACGGCCGGTGCCATAGAACAGGTCTTGCACGCGTGGATGCTGATAGAGACGCCAGGCTCCCCAGCCAACCAGGGCCAGGGCCCCGAAAACGATCACCAACCTGCGCAATCTCTCACCTCGCTTCCGTATTACAGTCTGAAGTTCCGGTTCCACAGTTGAGATGTTCGAGAATGCCCGCCATATCCCGGAGGGGATACCAGTGATGCGCCATTATAATCCCAAAAAGGCGGGGCTGAGGTGTCTTATTGTCGGGATAAGAGCCGGCTCCCGGCCCAGCCGCAGGGCTGACTGCTTGCCGTCAGGGATTACACCGGCACACGGTGGACTCGCGGGCAGGCGCCAATCTTCCACCGGATCCGGATGACTCGGATCAAACGGCGGAACACGGGAACTGCTTTGACAATGCGAATCCGGTTGTCCTATCTTGGGTCCTGCGGAGGAAAAGTACAGCCTGTTCGATCATGATGGCTTTCCGGTACCCTGGTGGTGGAGGATCATGGATCGCCGCTGCACAAGAAACGAGGAATATGAAAAAGATACCTTGCGGTCTCCTGCTTCTGGGTGTGCTGGTTTTGCCCGGATACGCCCAAAAAAACGGCACTCAGTGGATCGAACAAAACTTCACCGTGGCGGCACAGCACGCCCGCAACATGGTTATGGCCATGAGCGCTTACCCCGATCAACTCCCGAGGACAGTGGATGCCGGCGGCAAGCTCGTCCCCTGCAATTCCTCCTGGTGGACGAGCGGTTTCTTCCCGGGCACACTGTGGCTGCTGCATGAGAAAACCCGGGATGCGCAATTCCGAGACTATGCAAAACTCTACACCGCAAGGATCGAGAAAGAGAAGACCAATACCGGCACGCACGATCTCGGATTCATGCTGTATAACAGCTTCGGGAACGGATTGCGCCTGACCGGTGATCCCGGCTACCGCGAAGTGCTGCTCACCGGCGCCCGTTCCTTGATCAGCCGTTTTAATGCACGAGTCGGCTGCATCATGTCATGGAACCCGAATGCCAGATGGAAGTACCCGGTCATCATCGACAACATGATGAACCTGGAGTTTCTGATGTGGGCACACAAGAGCAGCGGAGAGGCGATCTTTTACAATACCGCGGTGACGCACGCAGACACGACCATCAAGAATCATTTCAGGAAAGACTACAGCTCCTATCACGTGGTCTCGTATGACCCGGTTACCGGCGAAATCGAAAAGCGGCAGACATCGCAGGGGTACGCGGATGAATCCTCCTGGGCGCGCGGGCAGTCGTGGGGATTGTATGGCTTTGTCATGATGTATCGGGAGACCGGCCAGAAGCGTTACCTGGATCAGGCGCAACACATCGCAGGCTACCTGTTGAACCACCCTAATCTGCCGGCAGACAAAGTCCCGTACTGGGACTACAACGCGCCCGGCATCCCCAACGAAAAGCGCGACGCCTCCGCCGCCGCCATCATGGCATCCGCTCTGGTGGAACTGAGCTGGTACAGCGCTGCCGAACCGGCGAACAAATACCGGCCGGCAGCAGTCCAGCAACTGCAGACACTGTCCTCCGCCGAATATAGGGCGGAGCCGGGAACCAACGGCAATTTCCTCCTGAACCACAGTGTCGGATCGATCCCGGGAAAGAGCGAAGTGGACGTCCCGCTGACCTATGCCGATTATTACTTCCTGGAGGCCCTGAAGCGCTTGCAGGATAAAAGGACCCGCCTATCGGACGGGAGTCTGCGGCGGACAAGGTGACATCCCGGCACCAGGATCTGCCAGATGAAGGGAACTGAGCCGCGTTCCAAGGGCAAACGCCGCACACAGCGCGCCCAGCAGCCAGAGAGCGTAATCAAGGCCGGCATCCGCCAGCAGGCCGACCGCAGGGTAGAGCAGGAACGTTATAAAGCGCTCCAGGAGCGAGACTGAGGAAATAACGGTGGCCCGGTTTTCACTCTCCACGTGGCGGTTGATGAAGTCATTCAGGATCGGCATGCGGAGCATCTTGCACCCGACCAGCAGGAAAAGCATGACCAGGGCGAGATCCAGCCGCCGTACGAACCCGAGTGCCACGAACAGGACTGAGGGTAGCAGCGCCGTCAGCAACAGAAGACGGCGAAGGCCGAGTGCCTTTTCAAGCAGGCGGACGTTGCCGAGCAACAGGGCGGCGAAGAGGTTGAAGCCGGCGCCGACGAATCCCAGCTGCGCGACCCCGAGCCCGGCCCGCTGCGCCACCGGCTGATAAAACCAGAATGCGAAAAACGTCACGGACGAGATCGTGACCGCGTTGAGCACAAATGCACGCAAGTTCCTGCGCGCGAAGAGCGTCCGAAGTCCGAGCATGCCCATCTCCAGAAAGCTGTCATTCGCTTTCTTGCGCGGCGGTTCCTGCATCCAGAAATACGCGGCTGCCGCCAGAACAGCTGAGACCGCCGTCATGGAGAATGCGACAGGGAGACGCTTGGGGTAATCCCGCAAGCCGGCGATGGTCGACCCGACCGGGAACGCCAGGAGCAGGCCGAGCGTTCCGGCGGCTTCATAGCGCGAGAAATAGAATCGGGCACGTTCTTCCTCCTTCAGGACAATGAGCAGATCATAAAGCAGCGCCTGCTCAGCGCCCGATATGAGGGTCATGCCGACAGCGCCCAGGAATTCCGCGAGGAACAGAAGAAGGTAGGAGTTGCTGAGGCCGAAAAAGAGCATGTCGGCGCCGAACAGGAGACACCCGGCAGCCACGGAGATCTTGCGTCCGAACTTGTCCGCAACCACGCCGGTCGGAATTTCCAGCACAAATACCCAAAAAAGGAACCAGGCCTGGAGGACAAATATCCGCGTGTAGTCGACCCGAAGCCAATCCAGGAAATAGGGCACGGCAATCGGGCCGAAAAACTGCAGGTTTTTCAAGAACGTTGCCGCATATGCCTTTGCAAGGTTGCCCCGTTTCATGCATGACAGCATAATCCAATCGAAGGAGAAAGTGGGAGATCTTGCGAACAAAGGCGGCAAGCCGGCATGAGAACGCGCGGCCATGCTGGGAAGGCCCCAGCTGGTTTCTGTCGCGAAATACGTCCGCGCCCGCGCGGCAAAGCCCCGGGGCTGTAAGATAGTAGCCGGGGGCGCAAGCCCCCGGATAGGATGTTGCATTGAAGGAGCCC
>CAYGWQ010000274.1:0-7457 GCA_964353465.1 uncultured Acidobacteriota bacterium
GGAATAGACAGGGTACGACACCAGTCCTTCATAGGAGCCATACCAGAAGGGGTTACATCCACGGGGCTGAGGATAGACTTCCTCCAGGATCATCTCGCTGAGGGCCGAGACAACTGCTTTGCCTTTGGCCAGTTGCGCCTTGTCCGTTCCCCGGGCGACGAAATCCTCACGCTGGCTCCACCGGGAAGGTCTCTGCGCAAGGCTTACTTTGTCGCAGTCCTGTGCGCGGACAGGCAGATGCCAGGGAACCGCGAGGACCAAAATCAATACGTGCGCGAACTGATTTCTTCGCATGATTCAGTTGCCTTTCCTGGTCTCAACGCGCGTAGCGAGTCAGATCGGAGGACCTGCGGACGAAAGCCCGGATTAGCGCAACCTGTTGGCGATTCCCCTCGGCCCGCATTTCGTAACTCTGCATTCGGGTTGCGACTCCCGTGGAGAATAACACGAAGACACTCCTCAATGTATTCGGGAGCTTCGTTCGAGTATGCGATCTGCAGTTGCGATGGTGCAGATTAAAGTGCAGAATCTACCGGAAAAGAAAGGGATCGGATATGCGAAGGATGAGGAGGGTCGCATCACTTTTTCTGGGCGCCCTGATCTCTGTCATAGCCCTGAGCGCCGGCTGGGCGGAGGCAGCCGGGGCAGCCGCCTGGCGCGAGATTGCACCGGGCGTCTGGAAAGCGGTCATCGGGAAGCCTGAGCCCATCGACCTTCTGAAGGCCGCCGGATCGGTGCCGTGCCTCGCAGCCTTGAAAGAACTCGGGACCGCTTCCCTGCCTTACAATCTCAGCCAGATCGAAACCGACCGGTTTGACGGCAAGACCATCCTGCGCTTTCCCCTGGCAAGCGAAGAAGGGATCTTCGGCCCGGGGCTGAACTTCCAGTCAGTGAATCAGCGCGGCAAGATCCTGGAATTGCGCGTCGATCATTACGGTGGCACCGACAACGGGCGCACGCACGCGCCCGTCCCTTTCTTCGTTTCCGACAGAGGGTACGGCGTCCTGCTCAACGCCGCACGCTTTATCCGCCTCTCGACCGGCGTCGGCGTCCGGCGCGACGCCGCGATCCCTGCCCCGATCATCGATCGGAACACCGGGAAGAACTGGCAGGCGGTCCCGGCATCGGACGTCATCGAGGCGGCCGTCCCCGGCACCGGGCTCGAGGTCTACATTTTTTCCGGTCCAACCATGCTCAAGGCCGTTCAGCGCTTCAACCTCTTCTGCGGCGGCGGCGTGCTCCCGCCCAAGTGGGGCCTCGGCTTTATCCAGCGCACGCCGACTCTCTACACCGATCGGGACGTGGCGGCCGAAGCCGCCGAATTCGACCGCCGCGATTTTCCTCTCGACGTCATCGGCCTGGAACCGGGCTGGCAGAGCATGTCCTATCCGTGTACCTTCGAATGGGATAAGACGCGCTTTCCGGATCCCGATGGCTTTCTCCGCACCATGAAAACCATGGGGATTCGCATCAACCTGTGGCTGAACCCCTACGTTTCACCGGCGGCCTCTATCTATTCTGCTCTGAAGCCGCTGTCCGGCTCGCACCTGGTGTGGAACGGCATCGTCCCCGACTACACACTGGAACAGGCCCGCAGGTACTTCGAGGCCTTCATCCGCCGCGAACAAATCGACCGGGGCGTCAGCGGCTACAAGATCGACGAAGTCGACGGCTACGATGTCTGGCTGTGGCCGGACCACGCCCGCTTCCCTTCAGGGCTTTCGGGCGAACAGATGCGCCAGGTATACGGCGCGCTGATGCAGAAGATGACGGCCGGCTTGTTTCGCGCCCGCAATGTCAGGACATACGGACTCACTCGCGGCTCCAACGCCGGCTGCGTTTCCCATCCCTTCGTGATCTACAACGACTCGTACAACCATCGCGAGTTCATCACTGCCCTGGTCACCAGCTCCTACATCGGCGTCCAGTGGACGCCCGAGGTGCGCAGCTCGAAAACCGCCGAAGAGTGGGTGCGCCGCATGCAGACAGCTTGCTTTTCGCCGCTGGCCATGCTCAACGCCTGGGCCGACGGCACTAAGCCGTGGTCGTTCCCAGAAGTTGAGACTCTTGTCCGTGAGGCAGCCTATCTCCGGATGCGGTTCCTGCCTTATCTCTACTCGGTGTACGCCGACTACGCCTTCCGCGGCTTGCCGCCTTTCCGCGCCATGAACCTGGTGGAGGAAACCGCTCCGGCAGGTAGGGTCCGCATTTCCAGTACCCGGCTGCGGGACCAGTACATGGTCGGGGAGAGTCTGCTGGTGGCCCCGGTTTTCGCCGGCGAGACTTCTCGCAGGGTGGAACTGCCTCCCGGCCGCTGGTTTGATTTCTACACCGGCAAGCCGGCCGGGGATGGCGGGACCATATCGGTCGAGAGCACACTCGGGAAAATCCCCCTGTTTGTGCGCGACGGCGGATTGATCCCACTCATCGCACAGCGGCGCCGCAGTCCCAGGGGGGGCGAAACGGTTGCGCTCGAGGTCCGGGTGTATGGAACCGCCACGGGCGAGTTCATACTCTATGACGATGACGGCGAGACGTATGATTACGAGAAGGGCGCCTATTCCTTAACCAGGCTGCGGACCGCGTCGGATGCGGCCGGAAATCGCCGGGGCGAGTCGGAAATCCTCAAGCGCGGGCCGATGTCCTATGCGCCCATCAACTGGACCTTCATGCCGGAGGCCGGCAAATGAGCCTGTGCCGGCCGGCCGGCGCAAAATGGAAAGGAGGAAGAATGAGCCGGATGAAGCGCAGGAAGTTTCTGAAATCGGCGGGTGCAGCTGCAGTGGCAGGAAGTGTCATCGGCTCAACCGGGTGTTTCCCACTCTTCGGTTCCGGGGCGCAAGCGGCAGGAAATGCAAGGCGGATTGAAGAGTGGCGCAACCAGCGGTTCGGCATGTTCATCCATTGGGGCCCTGTCTCTTTGAAAGGGACCGAAATCGGCTGGTCGCGCGGCGCCCAGGTTCCGGTCGAAGAGTACGACAACCTGTACCGGCAGTTCAATCCCACGCTCTTCGATGCCGGTGCATGGGTGAACACCGCCAGGGAAACCGGCATGAAGTACCTGGTGTTCACCACCAAGCACCACGACGGCTTCTGCATGTGGGGCACGAAGCAGACGGACTACAACGTCATGCGCTCGCCATACGGACACGATGTCGTGAAGGAACTGTCAGCGGCCTGCAGGCGGCAGGGGATTGCCTTCAGCACCTACCATTCGGTGTGCGACTGGCATCATCCCGATTTTCCGCTCACGAGCCCCGGCGGGCGGGTGCGCCGCCAAGCCTCCAACCTGGACCGTTACGAACAGTATCTCCGCGCCCAGGTGAAGGAACTGATCACCGGGTACGGCCCGCTGCAGGTCCTGTGGTTCGATGTGCCGCAGGAGTTCGGGGAACAGCGCGGGCTCGCGCTCGAGCAGTGGACCCGCTCGCTGCAGCCGGACATCATCATCAATAACCGCAGCGGCGCGCGCGGCGATTACGACACCCCGGAGCAGCGCGTCGGCAAATACCAGGAGGACCGCCCCTGGGAAACCTGCATGACCCTTTGCCGGCAGTGGGCGTGGAAGCCGAACGATGACATGAAATCGCTCAAGGAATGCATTCAGGCGCTTGTGCTGTGCGCCGGCGGCGACGGCAACCTGCTCTTCAACGTCGGCCCGATGCCCGACGGCCGCATCGAACCCCGCCAGGTGGAGCGGCTGCGAGAAACGGGGGCATGGCTGGCAAAAAACGGGGAGAGCATCTACGGCACCCGCGGCGGCCCATGGAAACCGACCAGGGCGGTAGCCAGCACCCGCAAGGGAAACGTCATTTATATTCACGTGCTGCGCTGGGATGGCGACGCCGTTACACTGCCGGACATTCCGCTCAGGATTCAGGCTGCCCGTGTATCCGGCGGCGGAAAGGTGGAAGTCCGGCAGGAGAACGGCGAGCTGAGCTTGCGTGTTCCTCCGGCAGAACGTCAGGAGATCGACACGCTGGTGCGCCTGGAGCTCTCCGGTTCCGCGATGAGTCTGAAGGCCGTCGAGCTGCCTTCCCTGGTCAAGGCCACCGCATCGAACGTGTTCCGGAACCGGACCTCTGAGTACGGTCCGGAAATGGCATTCGACAACGACCCGCAGACACGCTGGGCCACTGACGCCGGCACCAGGCAGGCGTGGATCGCCGCCGAGTTCCCGCGGCCGCTGTCGATCCAGCGGGTGCGCATCGAGGAGGCCCTGGAGCAGCGCGTGCAGAAGTCTGAATTCCAGCACCTCGATGGCGGGCAATGGCAGACCATCTTCCCCGGCACCACGATCGGCCCCTGGTTTCAGAAGACTTTTGCGCCCGTCAGGGGGCAGTCATTCCGTCTGAACATCCTGGACGCGACGGAAGGTCCGACCATCACCGACATCGAGCTGTTTGAAAAATGAAGGGGGTCGTATCCATTGCTGCGCTGTGGTGATCGTGTGCCTCAGGCAAATCCTCAGGGCACCCATCGGGAAATGCGAACGGACATCTGCTTTTTTCGCTGGACTTCAGCGGCGTCTTTCCTGGCAATCAGAGTCTTGACCAGAAACATGGATTCGGGGGTGATGCCATTGAAGCGGACTCCAAAACGCTGCACCTGCTCCTGACTGAGATAGCCATGGTAGGTCCTGACGATTTTGCCGCATAGTGAAATTGCCTTCTTGGATTCTGCAATCTCGAGACTGATGGTGATCTCATCGCCTTTGGCCGCATCACAATTCGAAGCCAGGAGTGCGCCGATCAGGGACACGCTGAGCAAGGAACCGGGCCTGATTTGTTCCCCTTTACGGACATAACACGGCAGATGGGTTTGTATTCGGGAATTGGTTCTCTGCTCGAGCATCCTGACGGTTGGCTTTCCCACTCTTGTGCCTTCCTGACATCTATTGGCAACTCATTGGAAATTCCCCGGGATACCTTAGCCTTGATCGCGTCCGATCGAGTCAATCCATGGCCAGAAGCGCTTGATTTCCGGCGGTGCCACCAATGTTCCGTTGCGCTCTCAGATTTAGCGTGAGGTTTCCTGTTTTCACCGCATCGCCAGTGGCCAGTGCATTGCTATTTTGCGGTTCGTTGCTCGACACGGACATGATCTTGCATGATGCCGTGCCACAAATGTCCGAAGCGGCAGCAGTCATCGTGAAGGGAGCGTCTCTCCGTTGCTGATGCACGTGGAAGGGCTGAATGCCGGATTCGGGTGAGGGCATTGCGGCAGACGGAAGGCGAATGCATGAATCGCCCGCGGCCCCGAACGGCCGACCGAATAGACAACTCCTGACGTGCCGACTCAGCCCACTGAGACTCTAGCCCAAAACCTCGACCTGAGATCCACCGTCACCGTCGATCCTGCCGTCACATCGTATATGGCGGGAGGGAGACCGGAGAATTGAAACTCGCCAGTCTCATTTGTCACACTCGAGCTTTGGGCGGACGTACTGGTGTTTTTAGCTTGCAGCGTGGCTCCCGGAATCACCGCGCCGGTGCAATCAGTGACCTTTCCCAAAATGGTCACGGTTGATTGCGAGTATGACAGACCGGTTCCGAGAGACGCAGCCAGCAATGACAAGAGCATATACCTTCTGAACATGGCTTCCACCTTTGGCGATTTCAGCCATCTGGTCCCCTTTGAAGGCACGATCATTTCTTTGTGGCCAGTTCCGCTTTCAGCGCGGCTGCACGATCTTTCTTGCCCCATCTCTCATATAGATCGATCAACCGACTTCCAGCCCCGCGGGCACGGTCGTGTTGGATGCCGAACTGATTCTTGAGAACGCCGTAGCTCTCCACGAGCAATGGCTCGGCTTGCTGGTACTTGCCTTCTTCCATCAGACAGTCCCCGATCAGGTTTTTGGTGGTGGCGATCTCCCAGTGGTTCTGATCAAACTTCATTAGTTTTATGGTCAGAGCCTGGCGCAGCAACCTTTCAGCCTCGGGAAACATCCGCTGTCTCGTGAGAACCACCCCCAGGCTCTGGAGATCTTTCGCCACGTTGGGATGGTTTTCGCCGAACGTTTTCCTGTCCATGGCAAGCACCTGACGGTAGTATTCTTCGGCCTTCGGGAATTGGCCTAGTTCCAGGTAAAGCAGGCCGAGGTTGCTCAGGTTCGCACCTACCACGGGGTGATCCTCGCCCACCGCTTTGCGGTTGATGGCCAGCGCCTGATGGAACATGGGCTCCGCCTGGGAGTATTTCTTCTGTCTGAGGTACAACCTTGCGAGGTTGTTCAAGCTTTGTGCCACGGCAGGGTGCTCGTTGCCGAGGAGCTTTCTCCGTACTGACAAAGACTCCGTGTAAAACGCCTCGCACTCCGCATATTTTTCTTGGTAATTCAGCACCATCGCCAGGTTGTTCAGCGAGGTGGCAACGGTCAAGTTCTCGCTCCCGAGCACCTTGCGATGGATGGCGACTGCCTCCCGAAAGAGCTGCTCAGATTCCTTCCAATCGCTAATCTGGAATCGCAGTGAGGCGAGGTCGTTGAGGCTCTCGGCCACCTCGATACTGTCGGGCCCCAGCCGCTTGCGACGAATCTCGAGCCCCTCGCGCATCAGTGGTTCGGAGGCCGCATAGTCCCCCTTGTCCATCTTGAGCACGCCAAGAGTGGTTAGGCTATCCGCTGCTTCCAGGCTGTCCCTGCCGTAGAGCTTCAGCCTCATTTCCCAGCCTTGCTGAACCAACTCCGTCGCCTTGTCATAGAATCCCAAGCTGCGATACACGCGGCCCATCGTGTCCATGAGCCTCGCCCTGACCTCGGGCTGCTCGCGCAGTTCGGTCGCGATTCGCTGTGAACCGCTATCCAGGATCTCCCGTGCCGTAACATCCTTGCCCCGACCTTCAAAGGGATCAGAGACCTGGAACAAACTAACCAGGAATTCGGATACCTCTTGGGAGATCTTGGCCTCGCGGCTCGCCCGGTCCCTCTCGCGTGCGATCCTCTGTGCCTGAATCGACATCACAACCCCGAATACTGTGATCAGGAGCACCAGGGCGGCCGCAAACCCGAATCCGACCTTGTGCCGGACCACCATCTTCTTCAGCTGATAGAGCACGTTGGGCGGCCTGGCTTGAATGGGTTGCCGAGTGAGAAACCTGGTGATGTCTTCCCCCAGCGCCGAGACACTCTGGTATCGGAGGCCCGGCTGCTTCTCCAGAGTCTTGTTTACGATTGTTTCGATGTCCCTGTCCAGCCGCTTTGTGCCGCTCCAGGACCTTGACAACGGTATAGGAGCAGATTCGCAGATTATCCGCACCGCTTCGTGCAGCATGGCCCTGTTGATCTCGTAAGGGCGTCGGCCGGAGATCATTTCATACAGGATCACCCCCAAGGAATAGACGTCGGTGGCGGGGCCAATCTTCGCGACATCGCCGGCCGCCTGTTCCGGCGACATATAGCTGGGCGTGCCCAGGATCGCGTCGTCGGTGGTCAGAAAATTGTCGTCGATCTGTAG
>CAYGWQ010000275.1:0-7431 GCA_964353465.1 uncultured Acidobacteriota bacterium
CGGACCGATAGATTAATGTCGAGTTTTGAGACAATCTCGGCGGCCGGGGCCTACTGTGGGCGCCGGATGCCACGTGGGCGCCGGATGCCAGACGGCGCTCTGCCCCCCCACCGCATCACCCCAAATCCCGTCCGGCGGCCGGGGCCTACTATTCAGCATTCGTCATTGCGGTGTTGGTGTGGTACAAGTGTAGCAGGATCATGAAAAACCGGCCCAGACTCACGACCCTGGAACTCCAGGTCCTGAGGACCATCCGCAAGTTTGCGATGCTCCGGCGCGGCGAGCACGTGCTCGTGGCCGCTTCGGGCGGCGCCGACTCCACCGCTTTGCTGCTCTGTCTATACGATCTGGCTCCGCGCATGAATCTCAGGCTCACGGTGGCGCATCTCAATCACGGCATCCGGGGAACGGAGGCCGACGAGGACGCGGACTTCATCCGCCGCATGAGCGCAGAGCTCGGCCTGCCCTTCCTGTCCGAATCCGCCGACTTGCGGGCGCGCGCGGCCGCGAGCAGGCGCAACCTCGAGGAAGTGGCCCGCGAGGCGCGCTACGAGTTTCTGCACCGCACCGCGGACCGCATCAGGGCGGACAAGGCCGCGACCGGCCACAACCTGAACGACCAGGCGGAGACTATCCTATTCCGCCTGCTGCGCGGCAGCGGGCCCAGGGGTCTTGCGGGCATCCACGCGGTGGTTGACGGACGGCTCATCCGCCCGCTGATCGCCTGTTCCCGGCAGCAGATCCTGGACTTTCTGGCGGAGCGCAAGGCCGCGTACCGCGAAGATTCGAGCAATCATGATCTGCATTACCAGAGAAACCGCATCCGCCACGAGCTGGTCCCCTACCTCGAAACGCACTTCAATCCCCGCCTGATTGAAACGCTCGCCCGTGAAGCCGACATCGCGCAGACCACCTACGATTTTGTCGAGAGCTACGCCGGGCGGGAATTCGAGGACCTGCGGATTCTCCTCACCGACGGGATCGCTTTGCGGCCGCACCAACTCCTGCAATTGCACCCGGCGGTGCGTCGCCAGGTCGTCCGCCACGCGCTGCGCGAGGCATTGGGATCGCTGCGCGGCATCGAAACTGTCCACACCGGGGAGATTCTCCGGCTCTGCGAGCCGGGCCAGAGCGGACGAAGCATTGAGCTGCCCGGCGGTATCCGGGCGCGCCGTGACCTGGACTGGCTGGAGCTGATCAGGGATGCCCGGACCGCCGAGCCGGGATTCCACTACGAGCTCGTCTGGCCCGGCTGCTGCCGCGTTCCGGAGGCCGGACTGGAATTCACTGCCTCGATCGACGAACACCCGGAGCCGGCGTCATTGCCGCCTTCCGGGGCAGTCGACTCAGCCCGCCTCAATCCGGAAGCGCTTCCCGCAACTCTTACCATCCGCTCACGCCTCCCCGGCGACCGCTATGGAGGTTCCGGCCATCGCAAGGTCAAGAAAATGCTGCTCGCGGCCAGGATTTCGCTGCCGGCGCGCGCAAGACTCCCGGTCGTGGCTACCGGGCAGGCCGTGATCTGGGTTCCGGGTTTCAAACCAGCAAGATTTTTTGGAGCTAAACCCGATTCCAGCCGATGTGTGCTACTAAAGGCGGAACCCGTGAAGAGCGGCGACTGATTGGCCTTTGGAGTGCGGCTATGAATCTTGCATCTTATGCGGAACCTGGCACGTTTATGTGTGTGCCGCACCTTCGGCGCTCCCAATCAAACCTCGGCGTAGCCCGGCCTCACGGCCGGGCCTATGCTCTGTCGGCCCTTCGGGCCTGCCGCCGACTCGAATCTGCGGATCGCCGGCTGGCGCCGGAGTTTGCTGTATGAATGAGGCCTGGCGGTAGCAGACTGGCGGCGGAAATCGATAAATGGATGAGGCCCGAAGGGCCGGCAGAAAATAGGCCCGGCCGTAAGGCCGGGATATAGCGAGGGTTTGGTCATGAGCGCCGAAGGTGCGGCACAGAAGTAGCCATGTTCAGACGTTTATGATGTGTCGCCGCTTTGGAGAGCCGGGCCGGGTGCCCGGCAAACAAGGCGGCGCAGAAGCGCCGCACTCCAGATACTGCCGGCGGCAGTATTTTCGAGTTGAGAGCAACTTATCGGGGGAAATGACGTCTAAATTGGATGAATTTGCCGGAGACGGCGCCCCGGCGTGAAGGAGCGAAAAACATTGCCGGGACGCAGGTTTGGAGTTAGGAAACTCTGCGGCAAGTCTGCTATAATGGAATAGCGGGATGCGCGGCAGAGCGCGAACGTTCCCATTGGAGGTTGGTAATTTGAGCGGCAATCTGAAGAACATTCTTGTCTGGCTGGCAGTCGTTGTCTCGCTGGTCCTGCTCTGGCAGCTTTTCTACACCGTGCGGGACGCCAATGTCGAGGACCGTAGTTTTTCAGTCTTCTACCAGGATATGCTTGCCAAGAAAATCAAGTCCGTCACGATTTCTGGTGAAGACCTCGAAGGCGAGACCAAGGAGGGCAAGAAGTTCAGGACGATCGTTCCCGGCGACCAGAGCTTTGACCTGGTGAAGGAGCTGCAGCAGAACGACGCGGTGGTCAAGCTGGAAAAGACCAGCAACTCCTCTATCTTGTACGTGTTCATCTCCTCCTGGCTCCCCTTCATCCTGTTGATCGGGTTCTGGATCTTCCTGATGCGGCAGATGCAGAGCGGAGGCAACAAGGCCCTCTCATTCGGCAAGAGCCGTGCGCGCCTGCTGTCGAGCCAGCAAAAGAAAGTAACCTTCAAGGATGTCGCCGGCGTGGAAGAGGCGAAAGAGGAGCTCACGGAGATCATCGAATTCCTCAAGGAGCCGCAGAAGTTCCAGAAGCTGGGCGGCCGGATTCCGAAAGGCGTGCTGCTGATGGGTCCTCCCGGAACCGGCAAGACCTTGCTGGCGCGCGCGATTGCGGGCGAGGCGAACGTGCCGTTCTTCTCCATCAGCGGCTCCGACTTTGTCGAGATGTTCGTCGGTGTCGGAGCGAGCCGCGTCCGCGACCTGTTTGAGCAGGGGAAGAAGAACGCGCCGTGCATCATTTTCATCGACGAGATCGACGCGGTCGGCCGCCATCGCGGCGCCGGCCTGGGCGGCGGCCACGATGAACGCGAGCAGACGCTCAACCAGCTGCTGGTCGAGATGGACGGGTTCGAGTCGAATGACGGCGTGATCCTGATCGCCGCGAGCAACCGGCCCGACGTCCTGGATCCAGCGCTCCTGCGGCCCGGCCGATTCGACCGCCAGGTAGTGGTGCCGCTCCCCGACATTCGCGGGCGTGAAGGCATCCTTAAGGTGCACACCCGGAAGATCCCGCTCGCCGACGACGTCGACGTCTCCGTCGTCGCCCGCGGCACTCCGGGATTCTCGGGCGCTGCTCTGGCCAACCTGGTGAACGAGGCTGCCCTGAATGCGGCGCGCTACAGCCGCAAGTATGTTTCGATGACGGATTTTGAAGGAGCCAAGGACAAAGTGCTCATGGGCAAGGAGCGCAGGTCCATGGTCATCACCGAAACCGAGAAAAAGGTCACGGCGTATCATGAGGCCGGGCACGCGCTGGTTGCGTACATGACTCCAGGGACGGACCCGCTCCACAAGGTTACGATCATCCCGCGCGGCATGGCGCTCGGCTTGACGCAGCAGTTGCCGGAACACGACAAGCACAACTACACCAAGGAATTTGTTGAGGGGCAGATCACCATCCTGATGGGCGGGCGGTGCGCAGAGAAAATGTGCCTCAACACGGAGACCACAGGCGCGGCCAACGACATCGAAGTCGCCACGGAAAGGGCGCGCAAGATGGTCACCGAGTGGGGCATGAGCCCGCTTATGGGTCCTCTGGCCTTCGGTAAAAAGGAGGAGCAGATATTCCTGGGCAGGGAGATATCCCAGCACAGGGATTACAGTGAAGATACCGCCATCCAGATCGACCGGGAAGTAAAGCGTATCGTGGAAGAAGGCTACCAGCGCGCCTGGGACTGCCTTGAGTTCAATCGAGACAGCCTGGTACGCATCGCCGAAGCGTTGCTGGAATTTGAGACCCTCGACAGCTGGGAAATCGAGGCTGTCGTCAGGGGTCAGCCGCTGGAAAAGCAGAAGTCTGCAGTCGCGAACAGCGACTCCGAGGGTAGCCCGGTGAAGGAGAAATCAGCTTCGCCCCATGGTCCATTGCCGCAGCTCATCAATCCCAAAGGCAAACCGGCCACAGCCTGACCGTTCGTAATACCCGGGGGGAAGGCTTTCCTTCCCCCCTGAAAGAATCATTCGACAGACCCACCGCGGCCCGGGGAAGGGCGCGGGACATCGCCATTTGAATCGCATGCCCTACGCCGGCTTCCGCAGGCAGTTTCAAATCAGGGCTCGTGACAGGATCCTCAATCTCGGATCCCGAACCCTCGTCATGGGGATTCTCAATGTCACCCCTGATTCGTTCTCGAACGGCGGGATGCATTTCGAGCCCGCCCGGGCGATTGAGCGCGCCTGGCGCATCGCCGAAGAAGGCGCGGATATTCTGGATATCGGCGGGGAATCCACCCGGCCCGGAGCGCAGGGAGTCAGCGCGGAGGATGAGCTGCGGCGCATCATTCCGGTTATGGATGCGCTTGCCGGCAGCTACCCGCTGCCGATATCGATTGACACTTCGAAATCCGAGGTCGGCCGGGCCGCCCTGGAAAGGGGCGCCGCCCTGGTCAATGATGTGACGGCTCTGGGGAATGATCCCGCGCTGGGAGAGGCGGCAGCTGCCTGTCATGCCGGCGTCATTCTCATGCACATGAGGGGGGAGCCCCGCACCATGCAGAAATTGCCGCCCAGCCCCGATATCCTCGGGGAGCTCGAGGAGTGGGCGGGCATGGCGGTGGTGCGGGCGCAGAATCTCGGCGTGGCAAGGGATACGATCGTCCTCGACCCGGGGATCGGTTTCGGTAAGACGGCAGACCAGAATCTCGAAATACTTCGCAACCTGGACCGCCTGGCGGCGGCCGGATTTCCGATTCTGGTCGGCACATCCAGGAAGTCTTTTATCGGCCGAATCCTGGGGGATCCGATGGCGGATCGGACCTGGGGAAGCGCCGCGGTGGCGGCCGCGGCCATTCTGTTCGGAGCTCACATGGTTCGCGTCCACGATGTTGCAGCGATGCGCGATGTAGCGCGTGTCATGGACGCGATCCTCAGCGAAGGGGGGAGCGCGTGAGCATGGTCTCCGAAATCATCTCGGGATTCTACCAGTACGCCCCCCTGACGATTCGCGACGTCATCGATATCGCGATTGTAGCCTTCCTGACCTACCGCTTCCTCCTGATCCTGCGGGGGACCCGAGGGGCCCAGATGACGCTCGGCATCGTCGTCCTGCTGCTCTTCTACGCGCTTACCCGCTACTATCGCCTGCAAACCCTGGAATGGCTTTTCAACAACCTGCTCACCTACGTCGTCTTCACCATCATCGTTCTCTACCAGAATGAGATCCGGCGCGGGCTGGCGGGTATCGGCAGGTCGTCATGGTTCGGCAGGCAGCAGAGAAGCCTGGGCAAGGAGGGTTTTGAGGAGATTATCCTGGCAGCGACCACCCTGGCATCCAAGAAAATCGGCGCTCTGATCGTGGTGGAGCGTGACATTGGTTTGAAGAATTACGCGGAGAGCGGCATCGCCCTCGATGCAGTCCCCACGTACGACCTCCTGGTGACGATTTTCAGCCCCAACACGCCGCTCCATGACGGCGCGGTCATTGTTCAGCCAAACCGTATCATCGCCGCCGGCTGCTTCCTGCCGTTGACGCTGGAACCTCACCTCAGCAAGGAACTCGGCACGCGGCACCGGGCAGCCATCGGCATTACCGAGGAGACCGACGCTGTCGCCGTCATCGTATCCGAAGAGACAGGGATCATTTCCGCCGCCATCGAGGGGAAAATCACGCGCAACCTCGACGGCGCCGGGCTGCGCAACATTCTCCATGCCGCACTCGAGGGCAAGGCCTCGCGGGCCGCAGGGAAGCCGGTAAGGGAGCGGCAGGAAGCGGTATGAGAACACCCCTTCGATTCGTCAGAGAAATCCTGCTGAAAAACTGGGGCCTGAAGCTGACTTCCCTGCTCATTGCTTTCGCGCTCTGGCTCATGCTCCGCGGCAGCCAGGGGGAGCGGGTCATTACGGTGCCGTTGACGGTCCAGATCCCGCGCAGCATGGAAATCGTCAGCGAGCGCCCCAACATGGTGGAGATTACCGCGCAAGGCCACCTCGCCAACCTCACGGGGAGCCTGCCGAACATAACCTACAACATCGACCTCCAGTCTGCCGGAGAGGGAGAGAAGACGGTCCCCCTCTCACCGGCCGGAGTTCGAATCAGCCCCGCGTCCGGCCTCAAGGTTATCCGGGTAAATCCAGCGCGGATAACCCTCATCCTGGAAAAGGTCATTTCGAAGGACGTGCCGGTCAAGGTGCCCATCCGGGGCACGCCCGCTCCCGGGTTTGATTTCTACCAGGTCACATGCCAGCCGAGCATCGTCAGTGTCAGCGGGCCACGCTCCAACATTAATCCCATCAAGGAGGTGGAAACAGATCCGGTATCCATCGAAGCGCGGAGTGCATCCTTCCACCAAACAGTGAATTTTCGCATTCCCGATGTCGATATACATACCAGCCCCGTTGGTCCGGCCGAAGCGGATATCGAGCTTGGGCCGCACCGCGAGGTCCGCACGTTCAGCATACCGGTTGGCGGGCTCGAGGGGAGCGCTTTCGCGCCCAGTCCGCCGTTCGTATCTGTGAGCGTGCTGATACCGGCAGCCATAAAGGAGCGGCTGGCGGCGGAGGACTTGAGGGCCACGGTGACCATCCCGAACCCCGAGCCCGAATCCGATCGCATCGCAGTGGTGCCTCAGGTGGAGTTCACAAAGGAGCTCGGCGCGGGGATCACCATCAGGCATGTCAGCCCGGAACAGCTCACCCTGGTCCGCAAAGTAAGGAAGAAATAATGGGAAGTCTGTTCGGTACGGACGGGATCCGCGGTGTTGCCGGCGAGCCGCCCCTGGACCGGGATGACGTCTATCGGATCGGCTATTGCCTGACGCGCTATTTGTGCGCGACCTGCGCGCAGCCGCAAGTCCTGATCGGCCGGGACACACGGGTGTCCGGGCCCTGGATCGAAAGCCTGCTATGCAGCGCGATCAAGGATGCGGGGGGATCCCCGGAGCGGTGCGGCATTGTTTCTACTCCCGCGGTTTCGTTCCTCACCCGGAAGGTTGCCGCCCAGGCCGGCATCATGATCAGCGCCTCCCACAATCCGTATCAGGACAACGGGATCAAGTTCTTCTCGCGAGATGGATTGAAGCTGTCCGACGAACTGGAGATGGAGATCGAAGATCTCATCTTCTCGGGCAGGCTGAATTCCTATCTGATCGAGAGCACGCGGGATATTCTGGCCTTCAAGGATGAAGACGGTTTGCCGCTCGTGGATAA
>CAYGWQ010000276.1:0-7403 GCA_964353465.1 uncultured Acidobacteriota bacterium
TTTTTACTGGATGCCATTGCGATTGCTGCTCGTGTCACTCTTGAGCCTCAAATGCAACTGGCTCAAAATGGCTCCAACCTGGCTGGGGTTCTCGACCGTATTCGTGATCAGAATCCCGAGCGGTTTGAGGCCCTTAACGAACAGATAGGCCGCTGGATTCCGGAATTCGATCGTATTCTCTTCGAAACGCCTGATACCGGAACCCGCGCTTTGGCTCTTCGTACACGTGAAGGCGGCCATGTTATTAAGGCCGCGGACCTCTCCCACGGCACCCTTATCGCGCTTGCCTTGCTGACGATCGCCTACCTGCCCGAACCGCCCTCGATCGTCTGCCTCGAAGAGCCGGATCATGGTCTGCATCCCCGTCTGCTTCGCGACGTGCGGGATGCCCTCTACCGATTGGCTTATCCGGAAGGTTCCAACGAGAAGCGGGACCCCGTGCAGGTCATTGCCACGACGCACAATCCGTACTTTCTCGATCTGTTCCGCGACCACCCGGACGAAATCGTCATCGCTGAAAAGGTGGGGCTGGAGGCCAGGTTTTCGCGTCTCTCGGACCGTGCCGACCTGGAAGAGATCCTGGGTGACGCTCCATTGAGTGAAGTCTGGTACAGCGGTGTCCTTGGCGGTGTTCCGGCGGGCACATGAGGGTCGCCTACCTCGCGGAATCTCCTGCAGACCAAACAGCACTGACAATTCTCACTGAAGCAATTCTGGGGAAGGCCACGGTAACTGTAATCCATCAGGGCCTGCGCTCTCGCGGCTGGCCGGAGGTCAAAAGTGTTCTTCGCGCCGTGCTCAAAGAGCTGCATTACCACACCGATGCCGAGGGCTTTGTCCTTTGTGTGGATTCCGACTACTCTCCACCGCATCTCGCTGAGCACGAGCAACCAAACGGGTCCGAGCCAAAATGCCGGCTCTGCCAACTGCGTCAAATCGCCACTGAAGTGGAGCAGCAAGTCCGCCCACGACAAAACCTCGCACGTCTGAACACTGCATTTGGCTTGGCTGTGCCTACGATCGAGGCATGGCTCCTTGCCGGGATCAATCCACGCGTTACCGAAGCCGCCTGGATCAATGGGCTGTTGGAGGGCCGAGAGCCGTTTACCAAGGAGAGTTTGAAGCACGCGCTCTATGGCACGTCACGGCCCTCGCTGGCTATCGAAACCGAAGTTATGAAACGGGAAGCCACACGTCTGGCCTCAAACCTCCCGAGCATCGAGAGCCTGTTCCCTCAGGGATTCGGCGCCTTGCTTCGGAGTTTAAAAAGCTGGTGATTGTCGGCTTGGAGGGCCGGGTAGGAGTGCTCGCAAGAATCACTTTCAAGAGCCCGTATACAGGTATTGGAAATATGGAAATTGGAAATAGGGGATGCTTCCCGGGAAATAGGGGACGTGGAAATAAAGAATTCTGGGGCGCTTGCCTATATTGCGTTTCGTATGAAAGCGTTCCTGCTTGGAGTATGTTAATTTGGTGCCGCAGAGCCAGGATCTCTGCGTGCAGTGCGCGCGCGATCGAAAGCCGACGAGGAACGTTGAAATCAAGGAAACCAGCACACTATTCATGGATCGGAAGGCTAACAGCCGAATCCCATAAGTGCAACAATTTCAATCCGGACCGAATTTTCGGTAACCACACCTGTTTCAATCCCCCTGTTGCTTCCCTGATTCGTACCTTTCGTGTATTTCGTGGTTTCAAAAGGCGGTTTGAGCGGTTACAAGCTTTTTAGTCGACGAATTGGTAGTAGGTGTTGCGGCGGCGCGGGGTGAAGCCCGAGGCGCGGATCTGGCGTTTCAGCTCGGTTTCGTCCATGCAGAAGCTGGTGCCGGCAGCTTTGACGACATTCTCCTCGAACATGGTGCTGCCGAAATCATTGGCGCCGTAGCGCAGCGATAGCTGAGCGACATGGGCGCCCTGGGTAACCCAGGAAGCCTGGATATTATCGATGTTGTCCAGCAGTATGCGGCAAAGCGCGACCATCCTGAGGTATTCCATGGCGTCGGTTTTCGCGCCGCCCAGCTCCGTGCCGCCGGGTTGATAGTTCCATGGAATGAAGGCGGTGAATCCTCCTGTCTCATCCTGAAGCGCCCGGACGCGCATCAGGTGCTCCAACCGGTGCTCGATGCGCTCCACCGATCCGTACATCATGGTTGCGGTGGTTCTCATACCCAGCAGATGGGCGGTGCGCATCACGTCGAGCCACTCGTCGGTAGTCTCCTTGTGGGGCGCAATCTGCTTTCGCACTTCATCGACCAGGATTTCACCGCCGGCACCCGGTATTGTGTCGAGGCCTGCGGCGCGCAAACGCTCGATGGTCTCGCGGACGGTCAGGCGCGACACGTGGGCGATGTGCAGAACTTCCGTCGGGGAGAGGCCGTGGATATGCACCCGAAAGCTCTGCTTGATCGTCCGGAAAAGGTCCTCGAAATATTCGATCTTGAGCTTCGGATTCAGGCCGCCCTGGATGAGGATCTCGATCCCGCCGGCGTCCACCATCTCCCGGATTTTCCCCAGGATTTCCTCGCGGGACAGAATGTAGCCCTCGTCAGAGCCGGGGGGGCAGAAGAAGGCGCAAAAGGAGCAGCGGACCCAGCATACGTTGGTGTAGTTGATGTTGCGGCCGACAATGTAGGTTACGATTGGGTGGGGGTGTTTGCGCCAGCGCACCCAGTCGGCCATTTCTGCGAGTTCGGCGAGAGCGGCATCGCCATACAGGCTCAGGCCATCTTCAGGACCGAGCCGTGCGCCCGAGTAGAATCGTTCCCTGATCTCGCGAAATTTCCCGGATGCCAAGACGCTGCCTTCCCGCATGAGTGCCGGTGACCGAAAGATTGTAGCCTGCTCAAAGAGCTTTTGCCAGAATGAGCCAGGGTGGACCCTGATCTGTGCCAAAATAGTGCGGGAGGGAACCCTTGATCGACGATCTGTCTCTCACGGAAAGCATACGAGCTGAAGCACGGCGGTTGGGATTCTTCAAGATGGGGGTAGCCGCTGCCGGACCTCTTCCCTGGAAGAACTATTTTGATGCCTGGCTGGCCCAGGGCATGCAGGGCGAAATGGCGTATCTCGCACGGCGAGCTGACAGGCGCAGGAATCCAGCACTGGTACTGGACGATGTTCGATCCATTGTGGTCCTGGCCATGAACTATTATCCGGGCCACACCGAGTCGCCTGACCCGCTCCGCGGCAGGATCAGCCGCTACGCCCATGGTGAAGACTATCATCGGATCCTGGCCGAACGGCTGCGCTCGCTCCTGGAGTACATCATGCGTGAGCGGCCGGGGGCGCACGGAATTTATTATGCTGATACGGGTCCGGTAATGGAAAAGGTGTGGGGCGCGCACTCGGCTCTCGGCTGGATGGGCAAGCATACCAATCTCATCAGCCGGGAGCAGGGTTCCTGGTTTTTCATCGGCGTCCTGTTGCTGGATCTCGACCTGGCATACGATGCGGCAGAGAAAGACCGCTGCGGCACTTGCAGCCGCTGCCTTCAGGCCTGCCCGACAGGCGCCATCATTGCTCCCTATGTGGTGGATGCCCGGCTTTGCATCTCCTATTTGACGATCGAGCTGAAAGGCGCCATTCCCCGGCATCTGCGCCCGTTGATCGGCAACCGCATTTTCGGCTGCGATGACTGCCAGGAGGTGTGCCCGTGGAACCGCTTCGCAGTTCCGACCGCGGAGCCCGCCTTTCAGCTTGGCGGCGACAGCCTCGTGCTCGAACTGGTGCCGTTGGCCGCGATCACCAAAGCAGAGTTTGAGATCCGCTTCAGGAACGGCGCATTGCTCAGGGTCAAGCGCGACGGCTTTGTCAGAAACGTCGTGGTTGCCCTGGGCAACTCGCGCCGGCCCGAAGCGGTGCCGGTTCTCACCAGGGCTTTGGGGGACGGCAGCGCGCTCGTGCGCGGGCATGCCGCCTGGGCACTCGGCCGGATTGGGGATGTCGAGGCGAGAGCGGCGCTCGCGCAAGCTCTGAACGCCGAGTCGGACACGGAGGTCCAGGAGGAAATCGAACTGGCCCTGGCTGAAACTCCAGCCGCAGGCATTCGATCGCGTGCCTAACCTGCCTTATTCATGAAGTAATGAGTGATGAGTACTCATCTCCCCGCACTATGTACTGTTGTTAATTCGTTTGCAAACGACGTCCTTGAATAATGCGGGCTGAGAGCCGGACTAAACCGCGATCGGGGCGGGAATGGCCGGGTAGGGATCGTAGCCGGTCAGGTTGAAATCCTCGTATTTGAAATCGAAAATTGAGGTCACTTCACAGTTCAGCAGCATTCTCGGCAGCGGCTTGGGTGTCCGGGAGAGTTGCGTTTCCACCTGTTCGACGTGATTCAGGTAGATGTGGGCATCGCCGAAGGTATGTATGAATTCGCCCGGCCCCAGGCCGGTCACGTGGGCTATCATCATGGTAAGCAGGGAATAGGAGGCGATATTGAACGGCACGCCCAGGAACAGGTCTGCGCTCCGCTGGTACAACTGGCAGGAAAGCTTCCGGTTGGCGACATAAAACTGGAACAGGCAGTGGCAGGGCGGCAGGCGCATCGCGTGCAATTCGCCGACATTCCATGCGCTGACGAGGAGGCGCCTGCTGTCCGGGTCGGTTTCGAGCGCTTGAATCAGGCCGGTGATCTGATCGATCGATTCACCGCCGGCTGATTTCCAATGCCGCCACTGGGCGCCGTAAATCGGACCCAAATCGCCGTTTTCCTGCGCCCACTCGTCCCAGATATGTACCCCGTTCTCGTTGAGATACCGGATGTTCGTGTCTCCCTGCAGAAACCAAAGCAGCTCGTGGATGACTCCCTTGAGGAAAAGCCGCTTTGTGGTGGTGGCAGGGAATCCGTCGGCGAGGTCAAAGTGCATCTGCCGGCCAAAGACACTCAGGATTCCCGTCCCCGTCCTGTCTGTTTTCTTCACTCCGTCCTGCAGGACTTCCCTGAGGAGGTGCAGATATTGCTGCATTGGATTCTTCCCTACCTATCCCGGAATGATACTGCACCTGCCCAATGATCCTTGAATCATGCAGGCTGGAGATTTGACAAGGCCGCGAGTACTTCCTCGACGTGTCTTTCGATCTTCACCTTGGGAAAGATCCTCTTGATGAGCCCGTCTTTCCCGATGATAAATGTCGTGCGTTCGATGCCCATGACGGATTTGCCGTACATCTTTTTCTCTTTGTAGACTCCATATGCGGCAATCGACTTTTTTTCAGGGTCGGCAAGGAGAGGCATGGTAAGGCTGTACTTTTCACGAAACTTGGCTTGCCGGGTGACCGTGTCTGCGCTGATGCCGATGACCGCCGCGCCCATCTTGTTGAATTGGTCCATAGCGTCTCGGAACCCGGACGCTTCCAGCGTTCAGCCTGGGGTGTCAGCCTTGGGGAAGAAAAACAGGACCACTGTTTTCTTGCCGGCAAAATCGTTCAGGCTAACCTGTCGGTTCCGGTCGTCCGGAAGTGAGAATGCCGGTGCTTTGCTGCCTTCTTTTAGCATTGTGAACCTCCCTCCCGAGCAGGATTGTATCAAGAAATCCGGCAACTGGCACCGAATTGCTACCGGGGTCGTCTGGCTCCTGTCAAGACCCAATAGAGGAAACACGATATGGCTGCCAAGCCGAGGAGCACCGTCAACCAGAATCCGGGATCCGTGAAATCGAAAGCCTGCATAGTTGCTTCTCCGCGACGAATGTAGGGAGCCGGGCTTGATGGCTCGGAACGATGCCTATATCATGCTTGTGCGGTCTGGTCTTGTAAAGACGGTTGGTCGCGGAACGGAACGACGTAGCCTCTTGGAAGCTGTGAATAAATTGCCGGAGGCGAGGAGAAGTCAGGAGCCAGAAGTCAGGAGTCAGAAGAAGGACTATCCAATCGATCGACATGTAGCGGCGTAAAGTATGCCCTTGATTTGGCTTGCAGCATTCACTCCAACATGGGATCGATCTTCACGCATTCTGACTCCTGTATCCTGTCTTCTTCATGCTTGACCAATTTTTTCACAGCTTCTTGGACGCAAGGATTGTGCCGGTTTTGGAGACGACATTATGGAAATGACCGTCAAATTGGATAAAGAACGGCGACCTTCACTAACGGATGTAGAAGGAATCCTCGTGGGCCACTGCACACTCAAGGAGCGGCCTACCGGTTGCACGGTCATTACCTCCCGATCACCCATGGTAGCAGGGGTTGACGTCCGCGGGGGCGCGCCCGGCACCCGTGAAACCGACCTGCTGCGGCCGGAAAACAGCGTGTCCGGGGTGAATGCGGTCTTTCTGGCGGGGGGCAGCGCATTCGGCCTGAATGCAGGCGCAGGCGTTTCGCAATACCTGGAAGAGGAAGGCCTGGGCTATCGTGCCGGCGGAGTGATTGTTCCCATCGTCTGCGGGGCGATTCTGTTCGATCTGTTTCTTGGCGATCCGAAGATTCGTCCGGATGCCGGGTCCGGGTATGAAGCCGCCCGGTGCGCTGATGCGGCGCCGGTCCAGGAAGGGAACCTGGGGGCGGGAGCGGGGTGCACTGTCGGCAAGATGTTTGGCTCGGAACGTGCCATGAAGGGCGGCTTGGGATCCTGGGCCTGGCGCCGGGCGGACGGGCTGTGCATAGGTGCGCTGGTCGCAGTCAACTGCGTCGGTGATGTATGGGATCCGGCACAGGGAGCGATCATCGCGGGAGCCAAAGATGACGGCGGCGGCTTCCTCGATTGCATGGCGCAGCTGCGTTGCGGTCGCCGCCCCGAGCTTACTATCGGCGGAAACACCGTCATCGGGGTGGTCGCTACCAATGGAACCCTGGACAAGGCATGCTGCACCAAGGTTGCGCAAATGGCACAGGATGCTCTGGCCCGTTGCATCTATCCTGCCCACACACCGATGGATGGCGACACCATCTTCGCCCTGGCCACGGGACGGCACCCCATCGAATGCACTCCTGTCAATATAAGCGTAATCGGTGCTCTGGCGGCCGATGTCCTTGCTACCGCGATCGTTAGAGGGTGTCAGGCTGCGGGGATGTGATCCCGGTGGGTTTCGTACATTCCACTACGTGCATAGATTGAATCGGGGCGCTGGAGAGCCAGCCGGCGGATGTACTCCAGCGAACTTGCCATGCTGGCGCGGGCGGCATTAGCGATTGTCTTGCGGCCGAGTATGTCGGGTAGACGATGGGTCTGAAAACGAACCTCCCAGGTAAGCTGGCATTTGCCGCTGTCGGGAGTGAGGCGGAACGTAGATTCGAAACTCAACTCGCGGCGCCGGAGGCTTTGGTAGCCGAGTTCCTGGTTGTGAAGGCAACGGATCCTGATTTCCTCCGGAGCACTGTGGCGGCCGCATGCCGAACGCTGATCCAGGGGGATGTGCTCACCCCAGCGCGACATGGTCGAGATGCGCAGAGGGCGGGGAAGCCAA
>CAYGWQ010000277.1:0-7383 GCA_964353465.1 uncultured Acidobacteriota bacterium
CTCCTATGCCGCAGGCCGATGGTGCTGGCGAACAAGGCGGTGGGACCGGAGCCCAGGGGCGGGGCGCGGCCGCAGCGCAGCCGACACCCCCGCAGCGCGTCGAGTTGCGCAACCTCGCGACCGGAGCAGTTCAGTCCTGGCAAGAAATCCAGTCGTTCACGTTCTCCGCAAACTCAAGCCATTTGATCCTGCGGCGACGCCCCGCCGCTGTGGCAGGCGCAGGCACAGCAGGCCGTGGCGGAGCGGCCGGAGATGCAGGCGGCGGCTCGGGCGGCGCTGCTGCGGGCGCCGCGGCCAGTGCCGCTCCCTCCGGTCCGCGTGGCGTTGACGTCACTCTGCACAACCTCACAACCGGACGCGATCAACTCCTGGGCAGCGTCGGCGACATCGCCTTCAACAAAGCGGGCGATCTCCTTGCCTACGCTGTGGATGCCGCTGCGAAGGACAGCAACGGCCTGTTCGTCCTCGATCTGCAAAACGGGCGCCTGAACGCCCTCGACAACGACGCAAAGAATTACAACCGGCTCACCTGGAGCGAGGACGGCACGGCGCTGGTTGTGCTCAAAGGTCTTGACGTCGACAAGATGCGCGAACGGGACAACGTGCTCCTCGCGTTCCCGAATGTGCAGGCGGCGCTCGGCGATGCCCCGCCTGCCCCGGTGACGCTCGAGCCTTCCAAGGCGGCCGGGTTCCCGAAGGGGTGGGTCGTCAGCGATCGCGCGACGCTCTCGTGGAGCAACGACAAGAAACGCGTCTTCTTCGGCATCAAGGAACAGGTCGCCGCTCCCGCCACGGGCCAGCGGAAAGGCACCGACGAGTTCGCCGACGTGGACGTGTGGAACACGGTGGACGAACGCATCCAGTCGCTGCAGATGATGCGTGCCGAAACCGATCGGAATTTCACGTACCGCCAGGCATTCGATGTGTCCGCGGCGGCCTTTGTCAAGCTGGCGGACGCCACGATGCGTGACCTGGACCTTGCCCCTGAAGGCCGGTGGGCGGTCGGACGTGACACGCGCGGGTACATCCACGACTACAAGCGGGCCGCGGCCGACATCTACCGTGTCGACACCACGACGGGCGAACGCACGTTGATGTTGAAAAATCAGATGATCAGCACGTCGACGGGCAACCACGCATACGGCATCTCGCCCGATGGCCACTATTTCCTGTACTGGAAGGACAACAAGTTCCAGGCGTATGACCTTGACGCAGGCACCACCCGGACGCTCGGTGGCGGCGGTCCCGTGAGCTTCGTCGACATGGAGTTCGACCATCCGGGTCCGCGGCCTTCGTACGGCATCGTGAGCTATGCCAGTGACGGCAAGGCAGTCGTGGTCCAGCAGCGGTACGATTTGTGGCTGCTCCCGCTCGACGGCTCGGCGCCGCGCAATCTCACGACCGGCGCGGGCACTAAGAACGAGATCCGGTTCCGGTACGTACGGACCGAGCCGCCGGAGCAGCCAGGACCCGGTGTCCCCGGAGTCCCTGGCGGGGGCGGGAGAGGCGGCGGGGCTGCCCCGCGCTGGACGATCGACCTGTCAAAACCCGTCACGCTGTCCGCCTACGGCGAATACACCAAGAAGGCGGGCTTCTACGAACTTGCGGGTGGCCAACTGAAGGAACTCGTCTACGAGGACGCCTTTTTCGGCACCCCGACGAAGGCCGCCAAGGCAGACAAGTTCCTCTACATGCGCGAGACGTTCGCCGAGTTCCCGGACCTTCGCGTCTCCGGTCCTGACTTCAAGGACTCGAGGAAGATTTCCGACGCCAATCCGCAGCAGGCGGAATACCTCTGGGGGCGCCGCATCCTGTTCGACTTCAAGAACAAGGACGGCGTGCGGCTGCAGGGCATCCTGGCCTTGCCCGACGACTACAAGCCGGGCGAAAAACGGCCGATGATTGTGACTTTCTATGAGAAGAATTCACAGAACCTCAACCGCTACTCCGCGCCTTCGTATCTGTCGAGCATGGGATCGTCGCCGATCCAGGCCGTGAGCGAGGGCTACATCACGATGCTGCCCGACATCCACTTCCGCACCGGCGCGTCGCACAGCGATATGCTCGAGTGCGTGGAAGCCGCCACCAGGAAAGTGATGGAGATGGGGTATGTCGATCCGAAACGAATCGGTATCCACGGCCACAGCTATGGCGGGGAAGGGGCCGCTTTTATCGGCACGCGGTCGCGGCTCTTCGCCGCCGTCGGCATGGGCGCGGGCGTCACTGATTTGTTTTTCGACTTCAACCAGAATTGGGGATGGTCCTACCAGGTGATGGGAGGGAGCGGCGCGAACCAGCCCGACTACTACCTTTACAACCAGGGGCGCGAAGGGGTGTCACCCTGGGACAATTCCCAGATGTACCTTTTCGAATCCGCGCTCACGCACGTTCCCGAGGTGACGGCGCCGTTCCTCATCATGCACGGCACGGCGGACCCCACGGTGGCCTTCAACAACGGGCTCGCGTTCTACAACGCGATGCGCTACAACAACAAGAGCGCGATCCTGCTGGCATACCCGGGTGAGGGACACTCGCTCCGCGGACTTGCCAATCGCAGAGACCTGACGACCCGATATTTCGAGTTTTTCAATCACTACCTCAAAGGCGCACCGGCGCCCAAGTGGATGACCGAAGGCGTGTCGTTCCTCGACAAGGAAGCCATTCGGGATGCAAAGGTCAGCAAGTGAAGGGGGGACAGTCGCCGGTGTCCCGCCCATCTGCGGATGTCGATAACCAATGGTTTGGATCTACCGGGCACCCCAGTAGCGCGTCGGCGAGGCGGCTCCAGGACCGGCCGCGGCAGGAGGCAGCAGGTTGAGCCAGCGCTCGTCCAGCCAATCCGAAACCCGCAGGCGCAGTGCATCCGCGTTCGGCTGAGCGGCCAGCACTGCCTGATATGCCTGGGCGCGCCCGACAATGCCGGCCAGGGAGATCAGGCGCAGGCTCTGCCGGTACCCTTCCTCAAAATCATGGGCGCGTAGCTGCACCGTGGCGGGATCGGCCGGCACTTCCGCGCCCGGGAGCAGCATGGCGTTGCGTGCCTGTGCTTCATCCTGGAAAGTCAGGGCAAAGCGATAGGGGCCGGGAAACTCCGGAAGCCGGGCCGAGTCGAGCGCAAACAGCGCTTCTCGGGCCGCATTCTCTATCCTGCGCGACACCTCTTCGCGGGCAAAAGGCTCGGCGGTAGCCCGATTCACGGCGCGCTTGACGGTTGCATATCTGACCCACGGCAGATTGCGCTTGAGCTCTTTCTCGAGCTGATCATCACCGCTGACCATGATCAGCGGGATCTTGTACCGCGCGACTCCCATGGCGAGAATCATCGTCTCGCTGAACGGTACGCTGTTAATCCGGTACTGGATATCCTCAAGGGTGTATGTGTGAGACAGGAAGCCGACCGTGTTTCCCGCGCCTGCGTGCATAGCAACCGCTGCAATGGCATCGAACGAGTGATCGTAGCTGTCCATGTAGATGTCGAAGGACCGATCGCGGGAAATCATCTTTGCCGGCGGCAGAAGCTGATCCTCGAACACATCCGGGCTGCTCGTATTCCCGGATCCGTGCCCGTCCACCACGACAATTTCGGTGGCGCCCGCAGCTTTCAATCCGGCGATGGCGGCGTTGACGTCAGCCGTCAACGACTTCCGGCCTTCTTCGTATTCCGCCTTGTGCACGAAGGTCGTGTGTTTATAGTTGCTGGCCCCCGTCACCCCCTCCATGTCGTACAGGACCATGACTTTCAATGGCCGCTGCTGCGCCGGCCCGACCTCGCCAAGCACGAGAACCACCACAGCGGCTGTAAGGAGCGATCCGATTTTCATAGCCACCTCCTGGTGCACGCAAAAACTCCTGGTTAGCGGACGTCAACAAACCTAGCCACAAAGAGCACTATATCACCGTCCCCTGAATCGCTCCTGCTGCCGGCGTGAATTTGGGTGATCCTTTCGGCCGCGGGACAGTCGCCGGTGTCCCGCCCATCTCCTCTCTCTTCTCTCTTCTCTGGGACACCGGTGACTGTCCCTCAATCCTCGCCTCAATCCTCGCTTTCTATCAGCAGCGCGGCGGCCCGCTCATCCCGATAGCCGTGGGCGTGCGAACTCAGCCGGCCGATGTCTCCGCGATTCTGGAACGTGTGAATTTCGATGACAGGCGCTATAACCTCGAAATGTAGCGGAAAACAGGTTCGTCGAATCACAGGCAATTTCGAGGTTATGGCGCCTGTCACCGAAATTGACAGCGCTATGAAATAAGTGCATGATAAGTGCATGGCAGTGAAGACCATTACGATCGACATGGATGCCTATGAGATCCTTGCCCGTCTCAAGAAACCGGGAGAATCCTTTTCCCAGGTTATCAAGAGGCGATTCGCGGAGAAAAAGACAGGAGCCGAACTCTACGCTGCTTTGGCTGGCCTTCGTTTATCTGAGGAAGCCCTTGACGCCATAGAACATCAGGCGAAAATGCGCCGCCGGATCCGGGCGAGGGCGGCCGCTTTATGATCCACCTTGATACCTGTTTCCTGGTCGATCTGCTGCGGGAAGCCCGGCGCGGACAGTCGGGGCCGGCAACCGCGTTTATCAGGGCAGTGGAAAGCGAAACGGTCGGCATCAGCGTATTCGTGGTTTGCGAGCTGTATGCAGGGGCCCGACTCTCCAGGATGCCCGCCTCTGAGCTGGAAAACGTCGAGCGCCTTTGCCGACTGCTTCACGTGGACTACCCTGACGAAAGATTCGCCCCTCAGTATGGAAACCTCCTTGCCGACCTGAGTCGCGCCCGCCAACAGATATCCGCAATGGATCTCCTCATAGCCACCTCGGCGACCGTCGCCGAGGCACCGCTGGTTACCCGCAATCGAAAAGACTTCGGCCGCGTCCGCGGACTGAAAATCGTCGAGTACTGAAATCAGGTGCCATCCATTCCGGTGACAGGCTGCGCAACCTCGAAGTTCATTGCTCACAAACGTGCCGCTGCAGTCACGCCAAAATAATGATGGATTCCAGTTGTCCGATTGCGGTGCGGCCTCATCTTTGCCCCGTCCGGCGGGCGGGGCCTACTGGCTGGGGCCGGCAGTGCTCAATGAGATCGGGCGGCTTTGAGGTCGATGCCCAGATGCTGGCATTTCTTGTACAAGTGGCTGCGCTCGAGGCCCAGTGCTCGTGCCGTCTCTGCCATCCGGTAGTTGTGCTGCTGCAATACCGATAGCAGAACCTCCCGCTCAAAACCCTCCACACGTTCACTCAATGTGCCCGTGCCGGCGCGTCCGGCCGCCGCCCCTCCGGCGCAGTCCGGCAACGCCAGGGCGACTGACTCGGCATCCACCTGGGAACCGGCCAGCAGCAGCAACCTTTCCACAACGTTCCGCAGCTCGCGCACGTTTCCCGGCCACGAGTACCGCCTGAGATCCTCGAGCGCTTCCGGAGTAAACGCCTTGGATTTCCAACCGTTCTGCTGGGCGATCAGCGAGGCGAAGTGTTCGGCAAGCACCGGTATGTCCTCGGGACGCTCCCGCAACGGAGGAATCATGAGGGGAAACACGTAAATGCGATGATAGAGGTCCCGGCGGAAACTCCCCTGCCGTACCAGATCTTCCAGGTTGCGGTGCGTGGCCACAATAACTCGCGTATCCACCGCAATGGGTCGCTCCGACCCGACACGCTCCAGTTCGCCTTCCTCCAGAACCCTGAGGAGCTTTGCCTGCATGACGGGGGGCATGTCGCCGATCTCGTCGAGGAAGAGCGTCCCATGATGCGCCTGCTCGAATTTCCCGTTGTGCCTCGCTGCTGCGCCTGTGAACGCGCCCTTCTCGTGGCCGAACAGCTCCGACTCAATCAGCTCGCCCGGCACCGCCGCGCAATTCAGCGTCACGAACGGACCGATCTTGCGCGGGCTCTTGTCATGAAGCGTGTGCGCAATCAACTCCTTCCCGGTACCGGTCTCACCCAGGATGCAGACGCGCGCCTCGCTCGCCGCGACGCGCTCGACCTGTTGCATCAAGCGGTGCATGATTTCGCTGCGCCAAACAATCTCATGCTTGCCAACGCGCTGCCGCAGTTGACGGTTTTCCTCCTCCAGCGACGCCAGGCGCAGCACATTGCCTACCGTCAGCAGGAGCTTGTCGGTCGAGAGCGGCTTCTCCAGGAAATCGACGGCACCCGAACGTGTGGCGCGCACAGCCATTTCCACATTCGCCTGCCCTGAGATCATGATCACCGGCGTGGAGATGCCACGCCCGCGCAGCTCTTCCAGCAATTGGATCCCGTCCATCCCGGGCATGACCACGTCGGAAAGGATCACGTCGAACCGGCTGTCCATGACCAGCTCGATAGCGCGCGGCGCGTTGTCGCACACGGTCGCCTCGAATCCGGATAGACGGAAGGCGCGAGCCAGGGACCCGAGCGTGTTCGGATCATCATCCACCAACAGCACATGATTCATAGTCGCCGGACCTCACTCCTGTCCAACCCCTTCCCCTCCGCGCGCGCCAGCGCATCGATGCAATGCTAGCCGGGCAGCTCAATGTGAAATGTCGTACCCTTTCCGGGACTGCTTACCACGCCAATCTTGCCGGCATGATCGCTGACTACGGACTGCACAATTGCCAGCCCGAGTCCGGTGCCGTGCTGCTTGGTCGTGTAGTAGGGAGTAAAAAGCCGTTCACACTCCTCCTCGGTTAATCCCGCTCCCGTGTCGGAAACCTCGATGTGTACCCTGGTGTCCTGCCGCCTCGTGCGCACGGTCAGGAGGCCGCCCTGGGGCATGGCATCGGCGGCGTTGAGAAAGAGGTTCTGAAAGGCGCGGTTCAAGAGTTCCGGATCAGCGCGTATCACCCCGACATCCGGATTCAGCTGAAGTTCTGTAGCAATCGCAGGCCGTCCGGGTGCACGGAACTGAGCTTCGAACAGCTTGAGGCCGTGGCTCAGGATGTCGTTCAATGGCACCGCCTCCAGCTGCGGCTGGGGCATCTTGGCAAAGCCGCTGAAGCGGCCGATGATCGCCTTCAGATTCTCCAGCTCCGCAAGCAGCGTCGTGGTGCTCTCCTCAAATATCTCATCATACTGCTCCGGCGCCTGTCCCTTGGCGCGCCGCAGGTTTTCGACCGTGATCTGAAGGGGAAAAAGAGGATTCTTCAATTCGTGGGCCAGCCGCCGCGCAAGTTCGCGCCATGCGGCGACCCGCTCCGCCTGGAGCAGCCGGTCGCGCTGATCGATCAGCTGGCCCGTCATGGTATTGAACGCGCCGGCCAGCTCGCCGACCTCGCCGGTCCTGGATACATGGACCTTGGTGTTCCAGTTGCCTCCGGCCACAGCGCGAGCTCCCGCCGCCAATTGCTCGATCGGCCGCGTGAAGCGGGAGGCGACTAAATAGCTCAGCGCCACGCCGATC
>CAYGWQ010000278.1:0-7372 GCA_964353465.1 uncultured Acidobacteriota bacterium
GAATCTTCCGACAACCAGACCAATCATGTGCGGGCGGGCTTCAGCCCGTGCCCGGCATACCTGAGTGAGAGATCAGTGCTTCGGTCCACACATTGCCTTAAAAACAAAGGAATTACGCTCATGAAATCGGCCGTTTCCTGGTTGTGATCCTCAATGCACGGGCTAAAGCCCGTCCCCACTTTTGACTTCAATCCAGCCGGCGCTGCGGGTTGGACAATGAGTTTCGCGACAGAAACTAGTTTCTGTCGCGAAACTCACTCCGCCCTTCAGACAAGCCCCAAAGGGGCGGAAAGAGAATAGCTCCGGGCGCAAGCCCGGAGTTGGATCGGAAGGCGGCGTGGAGCCCTGGCGGGGCGACAGAAAAGGTTGCGGACAAAGATCTTCCGCCCCTGCCGGGGCTCACTCAATGCAACATCCTAGCCGGGGGCTTGCGCCCCCGGCTACTATCTCTTGCCCCCTCCGGGGCTGCACCGCAAGAGCTCAAACAGAGTTTCGCGACAGAAACAAGTTAGCTTTTGTCGCGCGTTATTAGTGAGCCTGGTTTTCGAGATGCGAGTTGAGGTCTTTCCCCTCACGCCTGCTCTGCCAAACAGCCCTGCCGATAGCTGCCGCACAGACCAGGATAACCAGGAGCCCGACAATCCGGCCGCCCAGAAAACTCTCTCCCGGTGCCAGGCGGGGCATGGCGACGTTGTAGGTCAGGATGAGCCCCAGAGCCAGAAGGCTGACCATATTCATCACTTTGATCAGCGGATTGATGGCAGGGCCCGCCGTGTCCTTCAGGGGGTCCCCTACGGTGTCGCCGGTCACGGCAGCCTTATGCGCGTCCGAACCCTTGCCGCCATAGATGCCATCCTCAATCATCTTCTTCGCGTTGTCCCAGGCTCCGCCGGCGTCTGCCATAAACACAGCTAGCAGCTGCCCCACCAGTATCGTGCCGCCGAGAAATCCTCCCAGCGCATAGGGGCCCAGCAGGAATCCGACCAGGATGGGAGACAGGATCGCCAGCAGACCGGGCCCGATGAGTTCCTTTTGCGCGGTATGGGTGCAGATGTCCACCACACGGCCGTAATCGGGTTTTTTTGTGCCTGCCCAGATCTCCGCATCCTGGAATTGCGCTCGGCACTCTTTGACGATGTAAAACGCCGCACGTCCGACAGCACGAATCAGCATGCTGCTGAAAAGGAATGGCACTGCGCCGCCGATCAGGAATCCCACAAAAACCATAGGTTCGGCAATCGTGAGCTTGCCTGCTTCCGTCAGGTACTGGTCGACGCGCATCTCGCTGATCCTGTCTTCATTGCCGACAGCGATGACCGCAATAAAGCTGGCAAAGAGCGACACCGCGGCGATAACCGCCGAGCCAATGGCAATTCCTTTGGTCTCGGCCTTGGTTGTGTTGCCGACCGCATCCAGGTCTGCAAGGATCTGCCGCGCACGCTTGTAACTGCCCGGGCTGCGGCTCTCCATTTCATGCGGGTCATATCCCATCTCTCCGATGCCGTTGGCATTGTCGGCCACGGGACCGAACACATCCATCGAGATGGTGTTTCCCGTGAGCGTCAACATGCCGATGCCGGTCATTGCCACCCCATAGGCGATGAAGAGCGGCGGTGTGCCGATGTAACAAAGGACGGATAGCAGGATAGCGCCCGCGATAACCAGGATGGTTGCGACGGTAGCCTCATAGCCGACGGCAAAACCCTGAATGATGTTGGTGGCGTGTCCCGTCTGGCACGCCTTGGCCAGGCTCTTTACGGGAGCGTGACTCGTGTGCGTAAAGTAGCTGGTCACCTTGTTCAGGACGATTGCCAGCAACACACCGACGAGGCACGTGAGCGCCGGCCGAAAATCGAGGCCCGCGATGCCCAAATTGGCGAAAATGCTGAGCTGCGCGGGATCGCCGTTCGGAAATCCCGCTTTCGCCATCGGATTCATGGCAAGGTAGCTGCTGTCGAAATGGAGGTACAGGAACCCCAGTCCGAAGAATCCGAGAACGCTGATGGTGGAACCGATCCAGAAGCCCCGGTGCACGCTGTGGAGCGCGGTATCGGAGGAGTCATGGGGGCCGGCTTTGACGGTATAGGTGCTGATGATGGAACCCAGGACGCCGATGCCCCGGACCAGCAGGGGGAAGATGACTCCCTTGTGCCCGAAGCTCGCCATCCCCAGGATCATGGCGGCGACAATCGTCACCTCATAGCTCTCAAAAATATCCGCAGCCATGCCTGCGCAATCGCCGACATTGTCACCTACATTGTCTGCGATGGTCGCAGCGTTACGGGGATCATCTTCGGGGATGTCCTGTTCAATCTTGCCGACGAGATCCGCTCCGACGTCAGCCGCTTTGGTGTAGATCCCGCCACCGACCCGCATGAACAAGGCCAGAAGGGTGCCGCCGAATCCGAAGCCGAGCAGCGCCTCGTATGCCTTGTCGCCGAAGATCAGAAAGATCATTGTGCCGCCGAGCAATCCCAGTCCGTCGGTAAGCATGCCGGTGATGGTTCCCGTGCGGTAGCCCAGCTGCATGGCCTCGCCGTAACTGCGCGTCGCAGCAGCCGCGACCCGCAGGTTCCCGGCCGTCGCCAGCCGCATGCCGACAAAACCTACCGCCCAACTGAACAGGGCGCCGATGAGAAACGCCGATGCCCTTCCCCACCGGAATGCGCTCTCAGCCCCGGTGTAGGTGACAAACAGTAGAATAGACAAGAGGATGATCAAGGGACCAATGCGGCGAAACTGGGCGGCGAGATAGGCATTCGCCCCTTCCCGCACTGCTGCGGCAATATCCTGCATTTTCGGTGTGCCGCAATCGGCCCGCATTACCTGCCTGACGAGGAGCCCAGCGTAGAGCAATCCGGCGACCGCAATGGCCAAAACCGCGATCAGACATGCGATTTCGATGGACGAGTATTTCGGATCCGTAAACAGGGAGAAGGGTACAAACCGCGCCGCCTCCCCGGGTCCGGCAGCAGATGCCTGGGCGAAGACCGACTGCCAAACGTAAGCAGCCCCAAACAAAACCATCATGAGGATGAGGTACCATCGCCGACCACGCGCATGGTGAAGGAAAAATAGTTTCAGGCTTTTCATGGCAGGTTTCAGACTCCAATACAATAGGTGCAGTCTAGCAAATCCATCGTGCGCTAGGAGGCCCACCCGAGGCTACGTATCAGGACAGAATGAATCAAAACATGCTTTCGGATGCCGAACGCCACCACTTGGCGTGTTCAATCTCCAGCATGCGCCGCTCGGGGAAGCGGTAAAACTTCAAATGATCCGCATCGCCCAGGAAGAATCCGCGGCGGATGGTTCGGAAAAATCCATGCGAATGCGGATCTCGAGAAACGGTTTTGGTCATCTTGTCGCCGCCGTGCTCGAGCTCACGAATGCAATCCCGAATGTGCATCGGATCCGCGTACGGAAGGTAGCCGGCAAGTCGTCCAGAGTCGTCGCGATCGAAAAGCAGATCGGCAAAAAGAAGGCGCGGGATCCTCAGGGGATTCGCCGGATCGGTAATGAATCGTATCAAGGCGGCAGGCGGCAGCGCCGACACAATCATCGGCGAAACCGGGCTCAATTCCTGGTAGAGATTGGGGCCTGCGTCTTCGTGAGTCGGATCGTAGCTGGAAGGCTCGAGCCCAAGCACCCGTCCGTCGGCGGTAGCCAGATACAGCGTCCCAATGTCCGCGATATCCAGGTGTTCCAGCACTCGATAGATGCTGATGTACTTGCTCCGTTTCGGACTTCCATCGGCATGCGGGACACACCGCTCCGCTATATCGCTCAAGCGGAAATAGTTCCCTTTCAGGTCGGGATTGACCTCTAAGAACAGGACGTTGCCCTTGGTGTTTTTTTGATCTCCCACGGCCATATAGCGTCCGAACGACTCCGGCTCTAAATGCGAGGCCACGAGGGCTTCGAACCGGTAGCAGAGCATATAAAGGTGAATGATCATGGATGCTCTCCTTGGAATGCCGGTCTAAGATGAAGCGGCTGAAGTACTTCCAGCTGGCATGAAACATTGTGATCCCTATATCAAAAGCAAATCGACAGATACCGCAGGCACAGGCTTGCATACCCGGGTGACAAAAAGCAACTACTGAGCACAGTGGCGAAAAGGGGACATTCCGCTTTTCCCGGCTAGGTACTCAAATACCTATGGCAAACTGGAAAAGCGGCATGTCTCCTTTTCGCCCAGCTTAAAATAGCATATCGGGAAACCATGTATTTTCGTATAGGTGTGATATTTCCAAAATGATAGATTAGCGGCTGCAAAGAGGAGAACCTGGTGCGATGACTTCTCGCCCCCCTTTGACCCGACCAACCTCTCAGAGCAGACAGCACCACCGGCTTGCCTCGTGCATCATCCTGGGGGCAGCTTTCATCTTTTTTATGCCGCGGCTCGCGCACCCTTCCCCGGGCTGTACGATCCTCGGCCGCGTGGTGGACCAGACAACCGGCGAACCGTTGCGCAAGGTCAAGATCATACTGCGACCTTCCGAGCTGCAGACGGTAACCGATGATCAGGGCAACTATCGTCTCGAGGGAATCCCTGCAGGAAATTACACTCTTCACGTGTCCACAATCGGCTATCGCCTGCTGAAGAAGGAGGTCAGGCTGGAAGAGGGGGTGACGCAGGAGATTCTGTTCCTGCTCGGGCAGGAGGCCACTACGATTCGCGAGACGGTTCACGTCACGACGCCGGTCTTCGAAGAAGTCGAGAAATCCGCCCCTTCGCAGATCGCCCTGACGAGTACGGAAATCCGAAACCTGGCGGGCGTGCTGATTGACGACCCGATGCGTTCCGTACAAACCCTGCCCGGAGTGGCCACCGGCGATGATTTCAACTCATACTATTCCGTACGGGGCGGCGGTTATAACAAAAACGGCATCATCGTGGACGGAGTGCTCACCCATGGCCTTGCTCACACTCTCCAGGGCACACCGGATCCTACGGGGTCGGTGATGATCATAAATGGGGACCTGGTCGAGAGCATGGCACTCTTCTCCGGGGGATTCTCGGCCAAATATGGAGACCGCACAGCCTCGTTCCTGGACATCGTCACGAGGGAGGGGAGCCGCGACCGCACGCGAGCACGACTGGCGGTCAGCGGGAGCAACGCTGCTCTGGTTGCGGAAGGGCCTTTGGATGTCCGTAAAAAAGGGGCATGGATCGCGTCGGTCCGGAAAAGCTACGCCGGATACCTCATCCGGAGGCTGGGCACCGAGAGCGATCTGAACCTCGGCTTTACCGATGTCCAGGGTAAAGCCGTTTATCAGCTGACCAATACGCAATGGGTCGGTGCCTCCCTCATCTGGGGGGAGTCGAATCTATCCCGCGATCCGACCAACCGCGGCATTACTTCGATCATCGACGGTTCGAACAATGTCGGCGTTGCCAACTTTTCCTGGACATGGACTCCCGGAGAGAAGTGGTATTTCGAATCCCGGCTTTACGCAATACGGGAGACATTCGCCAACCGGAACAAGGAGAGTGCGCTGCTCGATCAGGGGACTTACACCGAGTATGCCCTGCGCAGCGATCTCAGTTGGCAGCTCGCCCCGAGGCACCGGTTTGAATCCGGTATCCTTTCGCGGCACACAACCAGCAACGTTCTCGACCGCCGCTATAATTACAGCCTCCAGCAGTTCGTCGACTTCGACAGCGCACGCGGCCGCTTCTGGCAGACTGCGGCATACTTCCAGGACCGGTGGAACATCAAAGACAAGAGCATCACGGCCATAATCGGGGCGCGCGTGGATTCGACAGGGTTGACGGGACAAGCAGTCGTGCAGCCGCGTGCTTCCATGGAATGGCGTTGGGGTGCCGGAAACAAGCTGGATGCCGGCTGGGGAATCTTCAGCCAGTTTCCGGAGGTAGTGCCCGTCCTGGGCCGCAACGGGGATCCCGAGCTGCGCGCCGAGATGGCGCGGAACTATATACTCGGCTATGAGCGCCTGCTCGGCCGAAATGCGCGTTTTCGCATCGAATGGTTCGACAAGGAAGAATCCAACCTGCAACGCAACCACGACAGTCTGTTCCGTTTGGTAAAAGGAAAAGTCGTGGCTCCCAACATCAACTTCCGTTATGACAACGCGCTGCGCGGCTATGCACGGGGATTCGAGCTTTTTGTCCAACGGCGGAGCGCCAACCGCCTGGCGGGCTGGATCTCTTACTCCTATACGGTCGCCAAACGCCGAGACCTGGTCACCGGCGAGGTTTACAACAGCGACTTCGACCAGCGCCACACGGTTAATATTTACGGCAGCTACCGGTTCTCGGAGAGCTGGAATTTCAGTCTGAAAGCCCGGCTGGGCAGCGGATTCCCTTATCCGGGATATCTGGAAAAGCGCGGCGCTGATTTCTATCTGACCACGGCACGTAATGAGGAGCGGCTTCCTTATTACAGCCGTGTGGATTTCCGGTGCAGCAAGGCGTTTTACTTCAGGCGCAGCAAGCTCTCCCTCTATGTGGAGGTGTTGAACCTCTTCAATCGGGAGAATTGGCGCTTCGACCACATCTACAGTGTGAATGCTTCCACCCGCAAGGTCTCCATGGGACGCGATTCGCTCCTGCCGATACTCCCCACCGCCGGCTTCGTGCTGGAGTTCTAGCCGGTGCGGTAGCCCCTCAGCGACTTGCGCAGCTTCGATTCGTGGTTTTCGAGGATTCGTAGCACTTCCCGGGCATCGCATCCGGATTGAGAGGCAATTTCATCAATGCTCTTGCCGGCATAGTGGGCCAGAGTAAAGACCTTCCTGGGGATCTCCGCCCACGACCGGATCTCGGCCACGATCGCCTCATGTAAAAGATTGCGCGGATTGCTCAGATTCAAAGTTCCGGCTGCCATACACGTCTCTCCATGCGTTTCTGCCCTTTGTTCTGATCTCGTGAACTTAGACGCCGGAACCGGGGAAAAAGTTGTCTGAATCGGGAAATAACCTAAGCACACGGATGAACACGGATCCCGGCGGCGGGCAGCTTGGACGATTATGTTGCGGCGGCACAACATGATCGACCCATCCGCGTGCTTCCGTGTTCATCCGTGTCCTGCAACCTTCTTCAGGTCCTGGCAGTTGATGCACCTCTCTGAGCTGCAAATCCGGAGCCTGTGATTCAGACAATAGGGGTAGCAAGGCGGGAAGGGGCAGAAAAGAAAAAGTGAACCACGAAGTCCTCGAAGACCTCAAAGGGGCAAGCGCTTTTGCCTCCTTTGCATGGGTGGCCTTCGGCCAGCATCTTTGCGCGAGTCATGCGGGAAAGCGTATAACGCTCAGGCATCAGCCAAGCCGGCTGGCGTCGCTTTCCCGCATGACTCGCGCAAAGATGCTGCACCGCGCAGCGCTGCGCCCATGCAGAGGAGGCAAA
>CAYGWQ010000279.1:0-4308 GCA_964353465.1 uncultured Acidobacteriota bacterium
CAATATCCCATTAGTAGTTATAGAAATCTTTTCAATATGTTTTAATAAAAACCACAAACATCGGATCAGCCACTTTGGAGCTGCCCGATTAAAACATCATACAGTCTGCCGATCCCCTGTTTCATCACCTGATGGAATCGTTCGATGGTCGAAGAGGGATAGCCACGATGGATATTGTCCTCGTAACGGACCTCTTTGACAATCTGCTCACGACTCCACCCCTGATCAATCTTTTCCTTAATCTCATCCATGAGGCCCACAAATTGCGAGCGGAACTGTCTGATGGAATCTTTATTTCCTATCTTCCCGTGGCCAGGGACCAACACGTCGATCTCCAACGTCTCCACAAAATCGAGCGCCTTCAGCCACTCCAGAGGAAAGGACTCACTCAGGTTGGGAATGCCGAGGGTACAGACATTGTCTCCCGAGAAAAGCACCTTCTTGCCCGGCATATAAACGAGGGTCTCGTCTTCCGTATGCCCGTTGATATGGAACAATTCAAAGTCTTCTCCGCCGAAATGGAACCCCAGCCGATCGCTGTAGGTAAAGCGGGGTCTCTTCACAAAATAGTGCTCCACGAGAGGTTTAGAGGCAGGATCGAATATGAGCATATATTTTTTGGATGCTTCCACCCTGTCGTCAGCCAGTAATTTGTTCATCGTTCCTTCATGCTGGATCAGATCGCCACTGAAAAAATAATTCCCCAGGGTGTGGTCCCCATGGTGATCCGTATTGATGATATAGGAGACCTCTCCGAACTTCGCAATCTCCTTCTTCCATGCCAGCGCGTCAACAGGCCTTAACCCGGGCGCGTCAATCATCACGATGCCGCTGGAGGTTACGACAAAGCTCGGGTTACATCCCAGGAACTCTGTCTCGACGTAAATGTTACCCTTAATCTTCTCCATGTTGATTTCCCGGAATCCCAGTGATTCATTAAATGAAAAACGATGACGTGCGAAACGGATGAGAACGGGTTCTCATATCACCACGGGATATCCCTTGGGATCGATCCCTTTCTCTGCAAAAATCCTCTGAAGATTTTCCCCAATCCTCAATTCGTCATAGAGGCTTCTGCCTCTTGCATCCATCGTCACCAGCAGAGGACCGAAATCTTTCATCTCCAGCACCCAGATCGCCTCCGGCATTCCGAGATCCAACCAATGCACCTCTTTTACGCGGACAATCTGATTGGCATAAAAAGAGGCAGCCCCACCCACAGAGGCGAGGAATGCGGCACCCTTTCTCTTCATGGCTTCCCTGGCTTCTGAAAACATTCCTCCCTTTCCCACAATCACGCGGACACCAAAATCCTCGATCGCCCTTACTTCCGCCAGACTGAAACGGGTGCTGGCGGTCGGCCCCGCAGAGATGACGGTCCAGCCCGTGGGGGTTTTCTGGACGATGGGGCCACAGTGCCAGTGCACGCTTCCTTCGAGATTTACGGGAAACGGCACACCTTGTTCAGAGAGCTCGAACATTCTCTCGATAGCGCGGTCTCTCCAGGTGAGGACCGTTCCGTCCAAAAAAACCACGTCCCCACATCTGAGGCCTCTGGCCTGATCCTCGGAAACAGGAGGGACTAATCTGATTTCTCCTGACATCGCACTTTCCTCGTTAAGGCTATCTCTCAGCTTTCGGCTGCAAGTTGGCCGGTGGATGGGTGATCTCATCGATCCGTCCATCCCCATAGAGTCTGGCCGTCGCAAACCGCAGGGGCCAGCAGTTAAAGGCGATGGCGCAGGGTGCTGCCGCTGTATGACAGCCTCGTATTTCAAGGTGAAGGGCCAGCACCGACGTATCGCCTCCGAGGGCCACGGGTCCAATGTTGAGGCGGTTGGCTGCCTCGAAGAGCTCCATCTCCAAGGCCTGGGCCTCGGGGTCCGGATTGGGAGACCCCGTGGGGTATCTAAACAACGCCATGTTCGCCGTTTTTGCGGCCAGGTCTTTACTTCCACCTACGCACACCCCTACGATCAAGGGAGGGCAAGCGGACTTGGCATTGATGATGGCCTCCAGAACGCCTTTGATCATCGGTTTCACCTTGAGGCCAATAGGAGGGATGTTGATAAAGTTTGTTTGTGCCGAGCCTCCCCCTCCCCTGGGAATGGCCGTTATCTCCAGAAAGTCCGCTTCCGGAGCCAGATCATAGTAAACGTAGGGAATTCCCCATCCCGAATTTGTCCCCAGATTCTTCCGGCTGATGGGATGGACCGCATTCGGACGAAGGGGTACTTCTTCTGTTGCCTTTTCCGTCGCTTGAAGGAAGGCACGGTTCAGATCGCCTTCGACCCGCGCCTTCCCGCCGAGGACGAAATGGTAGAACACAAGTCCTGTATCTTGACAGATGGGCCGGCCCTCCTCCTCAGCCACACGAACCGCGTCGAGCATGGTCTTAAGGTTAATACGGGCAAGATCGTTTCGTTCCCGGTCATAAGCCCTTTTTAGAAGTGCAACAAACTGAGGAGGAAGGACCACAGCCGCTTTTTTGAGAAGCCGGAATGCGAGATCGCATATCGCCGCTTCCGCAATTACCTTCTGCATCGAGTCCCTCTTGCTCTATTTCTCTTTCAGGATCCCTGCATTTCTCATGATCTCCCGCACGATCACCCTCCGCTTATCGAAAGTGGGGATGCTCTGATCCGGCGGGATATATTCCCAACGTGCATTTAGTTCAATAACAGACTTCTTAAATACGGGATCATGCGCGGCCTCCTTGATGAGCGGAATCCATATATCCTCATACCTCTTCGGGAATTTGGGTGGAGCCATCAGGCCATTGGTCGATTCCCAGACCGCATCCCATCCGAGTTCTTTCACCGTGGGAAACTTGTCGTACGGAGGAGCCGGCCTGTCTGCTCCCAGCGAGGCCAAGAACTTGACCTGCCCGCTGTCAATCATGCCTTTTGACGAACCCAGAGCCACGACGCCGATATCGGCATGGCCGCCTGCCACCTGGGCAATGGTCATCGCACCCGTCCCAGGCTGGGGAATGACATTGAGCTCTACTCCGGTCGCGTTGATAAAGGCCATGGCCGCCACCCACCAGCTCTGTCCCACCGATCCGACAGACAGGGTCACCGCTCCGGGATTCGCCTTTGCAAAGGAGACCACCTCCTGCAGCGTGTTGAATTTATACTTTGATTTGGGGGAGGCGACGATAACCGGGAAATAGGTGGCGTATGCCCCCAAATGGACAAAGTCATGATAGTCGTACGGCAAGATGCCCGACAGCTTGTTGGTGATGATCGTGGCAGAATACCAGCCGAACGTGTACCCATCGGGCTTGGCGTCATGGATCGCCCGGTAGGCGATGGAGCTGCCTGCGCCGGGTTTATTCACGACGATAACGGGCTGGCCGAGCTGCTGCGAGATCTTCGCCAACAACGGCCGGACCATCACGTCCCCATCCGCGCCGGCCTCGACACCCAGGATGCATTCAATGGGTTTCACCGGGTATTTCTCTGCTGCCTGCAATACCCCTGTTGTGACAAACCAGAAACAGACGAACATGACCGATGTGGCAATCCATAGTTTCTTCATCGTTTTCTCCTTTCTTTGCTTTAATTTGAATTGATGCCCTTCTACAAAATCCTACAACTTCTCGTTTTAAAAAGGGCTCCTTGTCGTGAACACCCCACCTCCTTTCTCGGGGATAGCCATTGGATCCCCCGCTCGTCGAATCGGCTTGCTCCTCATGCTTATGAAACCAATTTCCATTTCGTTGACGCGTAACAGACCTGGCCGAACAGAGCCGTGTGTTTTCCTTCGGTGATCTCCTTCAATGCCTCCGGAGTGACAAACCGAAGAGCACCGCCGAGGCAGTGCTGGACACAGCTCGGTTCGATCCCGTGCGCCACCCGATCCTGGCAGAAATCGCATTTCCCCGCAACCCGGGTCGTCTCATTAAAGGACATGGCCCCATAAGGGCAAGCCAAAACGCACAAGGTGCATCCGGTACACTTCTCTTTATCTACGACCACCATTCCGTCGTCCTCTTTTCGAATCGCCTCGACAGGGCAGCTCTTGAGACAGAGCGGGTCGTCACAGTGAACACATAGGATCGGGAAATAATCGAGATGGAGTTCACCCTGGACCCTTCGAGGTTTCACCGTCATCACCCGACACCACTTTGAACCGGTTTCGTGGGTGAGATCGTGTTCCTGCCGGCATGCAATTTCGCAGGCATGACAGCCCACGCAGCAGTCTAACACTACCAACATCTTCTTCTCTGTACGATTCATTTTTTCCTCTTCACCCGACACAGCTGGCAGCGCAATTGCGTGCTGCCGATTAAAGGTGCGCATC
>CAYGWQ010000279.1:4408-7318 GCA_964353465.1 uncultured Acidobacteriota bacterium
TTCACCCGACACAGCTGGCAGCGCAATTGCGTGCTGCCGATTAAAGGTGCGCATCGTTCATTGTCCATGACCAGGTTCACATTGTTCATCCCGGACCAATGGCTCGGAAGTTGAACCACCCTGGGATGGATCCCCTCTGTAAGGTATGCCTTGGCCTCCATTCCTGCACGTGGTGTTTCTATAATCACATCATCCCCCTCTTGGATACCGAGCTCCTTTGCTGTGGCCGGGTTGATGCTCATCAGAGGATGGGGCATCAGTTCCCGGAGGATCTCGATATTCCGGCCCTCCGAGTGGCGATACATGGACAACCGGCCCCCTGTCGTAATGATCAATGGATACTCCTTGGCCAGCTCCGGCGTGCTGATCGGACTCTCGGAAGGTTCCCGATGGATGGGCAAAGGATCGACTCCCAGCCTCTTCATCTTGCTGTTGGCCAGCTCCACTTTCTTTGAAGGCGTGTTGAACCCGTTCTTCTCATATTTCTTGAAGACGTCCGGGAAAGTGTGACCTCCTTTTTCCTTCAGGATCTTCCAGGTCAGTCCGGTTTTCCCCAGCATAAAGTCGAAGAAAGGCTCGTCCGACTCGGGCGGAAACATGGTCTCCACCCCAAGCCGCCTGGCCAGGTCATTCATGATCGCATAATTGGATCGGCATTCGCCCTGCCGCACCACGGCCTGACCGATCTGGATGGCATTGTACGAGGCCTGGATGTGACAGGCCACCTCATCCCTCTCCAGCCATGTGGCTGCGGGAAGAAGGATATCTGCCAACTCTGCCGTGGGATTCATCAGGATGTCAACCACGACGATGAACTCCAGGCTGCGGAGGGCAGCGGTGACTTGTTGGGTGTTGGCCACGTTCACGGCGAGGTGGGTCCCGTGAATATAGATCCCTTTCACCGGATAGGGATTCCCGTCCAGCATCGTTTTCCACAACGTGCTGTTATGGGCCGTGGGGTAGAGCACGCATTCATTACTCGATAAAAGAGGATACTGCGTCGACCCTAATATATTTTTTTCTCGTTCCGGAGTGATATAGTGTTTCAGCGTATAATTCGGGTCGTCTCTCCCACGCATCCCTTGAAACATGGGGTAGAGATTTCCACCAGGGATATCGAGGTTGCCCGTCAGGGCAGGAAGCATCACGGTGGTGAGACAGCAGGAGATCGTATCCGCGTTCTGCTCAATCCCCACCGAATGCATCATGCACGCGGGTTTGCTGGTGGCATAAAGCCTGGCTGCCTCCCTGATCTTCTCTTTGGGCACCCAGGTGATCTTCTCAACCCTGTCCAGGTCATATTCCCCTGCCCTCGCCTTCAGTTCATCGAAACCGATGCACCACTTCTCGACGAACTCCTTGTCGTAAAGACCCTCGCTGATGATCACGTTGATGAATCCCAACCCCAGGGCCGCATCCGTCCCGGGCCTCAGTTGCAGCCAGAGGTCGGCCTTTGAAGAGGTCTCCCGCAATTCGGGATCGACGACGATCATCGGAACCCCTCTCCCCCATGCATCCATCAGATGGACGGCTTGATGGGGCCAGTTGTTAGGAGGATTGGCCCCCCAGACAAGGATGCAGCTCGTCTTCGAGAAGTCGGGGCATTCCGCTGCAGGACCGCCAAGGACCATCCCCCCCGCTGAGAGGCGGGGAATGGCGCACTGGGCCCAGCCCGTGGAGGTCCACTGCTTCCCCCAGGCATTGGCAAATCGCATCAGATAATCGGGCCAGGTCCCCCGTTTCGTCCCGGTCGCAAGCACAATGCTGTCGGGGCCATACGTCTTCTCAATCTCCTTGAATCGCTCGGCTGCCGTATCCAGCGCCTCATCCCAGGAAATCCTTTGCCAACGGCCTTCCCCGCGCTGCCCGATCCGCTTCATGGGATACAGGATGCGGTCCTTGTGGTACAGCTGCTCCCTGGAGGCCAACCCTTTACAGCAGAGGGTCCCTTTTGTAATAGGCGAGCTCGGATCACCTTCTACTTTAATCACCTTACCATCTTTCTCATAGACCAAGGCATCACACCCACTATTACAGATATAGCATTGACTCTTATAGACAGTAGCTCCAGTCCTCTTGTCAAATCGAACCGACTTCCTTTCTTCGGAGCGCCGCTTTGGAAGAGGCCAGTCTCTCGGTACTCTTTGTAAGTTTTTTCCTATAGTCCGCTCTGCAAATGTTTGGGCTCTGCATCTAGGGCAAAGGTGGAGAAGCTCATCCAGTTTTATTGTTTGACTGATCTCTGCTTTACTTAATATGTCTTTAAGTTTCTTGGGGAGATTAATGGACATCCCACATTTTTTACATAAGAGAGTCTCTTTAGACATCGACACTCCTTTAAAATCCAGTCCTTTTCTCTAAGGGTTCCAGTCTCTCAACGAATTCATAACCTGTATCTTCAATTGAACCCGCGCCTACATATACACCAACCACTGTGTAGGGATCATTGGGATCGGTTCCATAGCTCCAGTGGACCATTCCTCGTGGAATGAAATAGGAGTCCCCGGGCCCCACATCCCACTCTTCATCTCCTTGGCCGTGCCGGGCCTTGCCGCTGATGATATAGACGAGCTCATCAGCCTTGTGGTGAATATGTTTTTCATGGGCCGCTCCAGCCTTAATAACCGCTTTGAACAGCACCGCATTGCGGGAACCCACAGTCTTCTCAGACAGGAGCCATTTGATGTTCATCTCCCGCCAGCCTTCTTCCGATTTTACCTTGGCCGGCTGGATGTCCCTTTCGTTGACATTGAATTTTGATTTCATGCTCATCCGGGCCTCCTCTATTCGCCCCCAATAAATGGGTGTGCTGCGAGTCCTTTTCTAAATCATCAAATTTCCAGCATTTACATTCAGGTTAATCCCTGTGATATATCGGGCCCCTTCAGAGGCCAAAAAGAGAACAGCCTC
>CAYGWQ010000280.1:0-7204 GCA_964353465.1 uncultured Acidobacteriota bacterium
ATCCCGGAAGCGTGACGATCAGCGGCACCATCATTTTCAGGGCCGCGCCGATGATGGTGCCATTCTGTGCCGAGCGCAGATCCTTGGCTGCCATCACTCTCTGGACCTGCAAAAAGTCCGTGCACCAGTAGCCGAAGGATATCGCCAACCCCAGGCCAAACACCATTCCGGTCCAGTGCATGCCCATAGGGTTGTCAGCGGCCGATCCCAGGCTGGCCCACAGGCTGGTGAAGTTCTGGCCGGGGTGCTGGGTGTTGATGCTGGCCAGCATGTTTTTCCAGCCGCCGACTTCGAGCAGGCCGAGAACAGGAATCAGCAGCGTGCCCAGCCAGATGAGGAAAAACTGCAGCACTTCGTTGAACACTGCCGACAACAGTCCGCCCAGCGCGACATAGATCGCCACCGTGAGGGAGGACACCCAGATGCTGAGGTGTATGTTCCAGCCGAGCAGGATCTGCATGACCTTCGCCATGGCAAACATGTTTACCCCGCACACCAGCACCGTCATGCAGGCGAAGGAGATGCCGGCCAGAGTGCGGCTGGATTCCCCGTACCGGAGCTTCAGATAGCCCGGGACGGAGTGGGTTCTGCAGATGTAATAAAAGGGCATCATGACGACAGCCAGGAACAGGATGGCGGGGATGGCGCCGATGAAGTACGCGTGCGCTCCCAGCATCCCATACTGATATGCCATCGCAGACCAGCCCATGGTCTCCAGTGAACTCAGGTTCGCCGAGATAAAGCTCAACCCGGCAACCCAGGCCGTAATCTTGCGACCGGCCATGAAGAATTCATCTCCGGTGCTGGCATATTTCTTCAAATAGAATCCGATCACCAGAACCATCACGAAATAGATGGCAACGATGAGCAGGTCCACGAATGTCAGAGTGAGCAGGCGCGTTGGAACCGCTGCAGCCATAGTCAAAGAAGGGTTCATGATCGATTAGCTCCTGGATTGCTGACGAGCCTCACTTCCGGGCACCGACGGTTGCCCTGGCATCGAACCAGGCCTTCATCTCCGCGTCCAGCGACTTCAGGTCGGGCCTCTTCCGGGCAATCGCCAGGGACTCCTGGTATTCCCGGTTCAAGTCGCCCAGCGCGACTTTCGCGCCGATCCGGACAAAGAGCGGAATCTGGTGCACTTCCGCAGTCACGGTGATCGTCTGGCCACCCTGGTATTCCATTTCGGGGCGCCAGGCATCACGCCAGCGCTTACCCGCCGGCAGGTAGACTTCCTGCGTTCGTTTCCCTTTCTCCCAGATGGGCGAAACCAGCAGGTCCGGCCCGTACTGGTAGGTCTGCCAGTTTGACCATGCCTGGGGTGCTTTGGGATCGACCAAAAAAAGCGGCCGGACGATCGGCATGCCGGTCCGGGCAGCCGCCCTTGCGGCCTGGTATCCGTAATCCGCCAGGCGAAAATGCAGCCTCGCATACAGGCGCCAGATCGCGATCAACTCGGCGTCGTAGCGGGGTTCGCGGGGCAGGCTCCAGAAGGCCAGGTTGCGGGTCGGGCCAACTTCCATGATCGGGGTGAAGCAACTGAAACCCAGCCAGCGCCCGCAAACCTCCTGCTCCATCAGCTGCTGGTTGTAGCCGCAAGTGTCCGATCCCCAGTTGGGGTACCCCATCACGGCGGAGCGTTGTACGGCGATGATCGAAGCACGCAGGCCTTCCTGTGTCCCGCCGACGTCGCCGCCCCAGAAAACCCCGTAGGCCGAACTCCCGGTGTAAGCTCCGCGCGGCATGAGCACGAAATCGTTGCCGCGGTACTTGCGGGCGACATCGAACGCAGCTTTGAGATACATGGGCGGATAAGCGTTGCGGTTCTCGCGGATCGAGCGGCCATCGAAAACCTTGTAGGGCCCGCTTTCAGGGATGTTCTCTTCTCCACGGTCCAGCTTGTAAGCCGCCACTCCCAGTTTGAAGAGCTTGGCGAGGCCTTCCTGCCAGTAGGCTTTGGCCGCGGGATTGGTCATATCCACCATCGGGTAGTTGTTGGGCTGCGGCGACTGGCCCGCCAGATTGTAGCCTTGGGCCAGCGCCTCCTGCTCCATTCTGCCCTGGAAGAACGGCGCAATCCACAGCAGCATCTGCATCCGGTTCTCATTGAGCCATTGGACCATCGCGGCGAAATTGGGCAGGCGTTTGGGATCGATCTCGAAGTCGTCGTAACCCAGGCGGCCCGGGCCGTAGGGACGATCGACCCAATAGACGCCGCATGGGATCCCGTAAGCCTTCATCATTAGAACGTCTTCCATGACCTGTGAGTTGAAGGGCCCGGTCACCGGGGTGCCGTCGTAGTAGGAAGCCAGCTGCGAATGCTCGTCGCGCCAGCGCCACGGGGAGAACATCCACTTGGGCGGCATGAAGGGCGGGCCTGCATCCAGCGCGTGTTCGCAGACCATGGCTGCCGGATTCCCGGCCGTGTAAACCTTCATCTCAAAGGACGGCCCCTCGAACTCGACTTTTACGCGCTGCGGATGATCGACGCAGAAATCAAAATAGCCCGGCCAATTCCCTTTCACAAAGATCGCATAGCCGCGCGACGACAAGTAGAATGGCGCATAAATGGAGGTTGTGGGTTTGACGATTATGTCCACTTTCTGGCCCCGCAGGTTCATCGCCTCTTTCCGGCCCGGTGCCCATGACGCCGACTGCGGCCCATCCACAACACGTTCCATCAAGCCGGTATAGTATTCGCCGCCGGCAGCATCCACGGCTAATCCCCACTTGATGATGTCGCTGTCCGGCTGCGCGCTCAGGCGGAGGATGAAGTTTTTCCCTTCCGGCCTCACTGAGAGCCTGACGACGCGGCCATCCGCCATTCTGGCTTCATTGGCCGCCTGCGGATTCCGGCCGTTTCGCTGCCCTGCTGTGAGTTGTGCAGGAAGCGCGGTCCGCGCGCCGGCTGTCTCGAAGAATAAGCCGTCTATTTTCAATGAGCGGCTTTCCGGCCCCTCACCCAGAGGCATCAGGTTCTTCGAACGCAGCTCCAGGACCGCCTGCCCCGTGTCTGTCTGGGACGATGCCATTGCCTGTGAAGCACTTGCCATCATCACCGGCATGAGCAGAAGGAACGGTGCAACATTCACTATTGGTCTTCTCATCCTTCCCCCTTCGAGTACCGCTTCAGGAAACGCAAACTGGCTGAGGCGGCAGCCAAGCGAGCTGCTGACTCGAGAATACCGACCTCCGACCTCAGGCCAGAGGCGCTGAGAGTGACGAAGTGTTGGGCCCTTATCATGTTTCAAAGGCTGCGCCCCGCGCATGAAGGACCGTCGCAAAACGCCATTCAAATCCTCGCGCCGTGGCCCCGGAGGGGCCAGCAGTTAATAGCCGGGGGCGCAAGCCCCCGGATAGGATAGCGCTTTAAGAGAGCCCCGGTAGGGGTGACAGTCATTTGTATGCGTCTTTCTTCTGTCACCCCTCCATAGCTCCGCGTTGCTTCCCGGTTCGATCCCAAGCTTGCGCCCAGGGCTATGCTCTCGCTGCCGCATCACCGCAAGCCCCGTCCGGCGGCCGGGGCCTACTTATTTTCGGAATAGAAGCCAGCTACCGTAGCAGCGCCACGGCACACCAGGCCACAGGGGCCTGGCCGTGAAAGTCTCCCTTGCTGCGCGGACGGCTCAGATAGAACTCAAGGCTGTTCGTCTGGCCAGTGCCGATGCACACCTCCCCTATGTTGCCTTCCGCGTCTATGTAATTGATCAGCGCAAGCCAACCCTTGCGTGCTGCTTCTGCATAGGCCCTTTCTTTGAGCCACCCCTTCTTTGCGCCGGTAATCATGGCAAAGGTAAACATGGCGGTGCAGGAGGTCTCTTTATAGGACTCCGGGTGGTCGATGAGCTGGTGCCACATGCCGTCGGCATCCTGGTACTTGAGCAGCGATGCCATCATCTTGAGATAGCACTCCATGATCCGGGCGCGCTTGGGGTGTCGGGACGGCAGGTCGCTCAGCAACTCGGCCATGCCGCCTGCGACCCAGCCGTTGCCTCGCCCCCAATAGAATGGGAACGCCGGCCCATGGTAGAACAGGCCGTTGGGCTGCTGCAGCTTGTCCAGGTAGGCCACCATTTCCAGGGCCGCGCGCTCGAGGTAGGTTTTCTTACGCGTGGCGCGGTAGGCCTGCAGCTGGAGCATGGTGATCATGTACATGTCGTCGATCCAGAAGCGAGTCTGGTCGCTCAGGCCATCCTTGTCCGGTTTCTCCCATTGCTGATCGGCCAGCATTTTGCCCAGCTCCAGATACTTCGGATCTTTGGTCTGGATGTAGAGTTCGAGCGGGACAATACCGAAGACCGCGTGGTCGACATGGCGTGTCATGGATATCGACTGTCGCCCCTCGGGAGTCAGGATTGGATCGAACCTCTTGATCAGCGATGCGAGGAGTTCCTTGTCTTTGGTCAACTTTGCGAACTTGAGCGAGGCATACCAGGCGGAGTCCTCCGCATAATGGACCGTGGGCTTCTGCAGATTGTGCATGCGTGGAATCAGGTTGGCGGCAATGCGTTTGCCGATTTCCTGCGGGGAGGTTCCCGGGGGCCAGTCCTTGAACTCCTTTTTCTGCGCCATTCCCGGGACGCCAGCCCAAGCGAGCACCAACAACAGCGTGAATCCCTTAGCGAGTTTCTGCATCTCGGTCCTTCCTTTCCGGTGATTGGATTCTGCCTTGCCGGGCCTGTCCGGCCACCGTCCACGATTCGAACACGACTATAGAGCTCCCGCTTTGCGCGGATGGGTTACAAACAGAGCCACCATGGCGCCCGCCAACACCAGTCCCATCAGCAGCAGAGCCTCCGTGGCATCCAGAGGCAAATACAGTATCAGCACACCTCCCAGCATCACGGAAGCTGCAATCAGCTTGTCGGTGATTTGGCGCTCCCGGAAGATCAGCCAGCCCGCCAGGACCGAGAGCACAATGCCGGCCCTCTTGATGCTGATCGTGATGACCACCGCCAGGTAGGAGAAAGTAAAAAACTGCAAAAGGAGCGCGGCCGCATCCATGACTCCCGCGAGCATGGCCCACTTGGGGGTCGTGCGCATGACCACCCGGCAATCGGTGCGCCGTGCCCAGGCGAGAATGCCGAATAAGACGCATAAACCGACGCAATAGCTGAAGGCCTGGGTCAGCGGGTCGCTCATGGTCACCAGACGCTTCTCGATCGGATTAGTGATCGAGAGGATCAATGCCACGAGCAGGATGTACCGGCTTCCCTTCTCCCGCAGGATTGCCTTGAGAGGCGCAGCCCAACCCTCCGCAAAAAGACGGCGGTGCATCACCAGCGACCCGATGACGATGAGTCCCACTCCCAGCAACTTAATCCAGGAAGGCAATTCACCGATCATCACATACCCCGTCACGATGAGGAAAACCGGGGTAAAGGCCATGAAGGGTATGCACAGCGACATCGACGAGACCTGCAACGCCCTCATGAGGAGAAGCTGTGCACAACCGATCAGGGCCACATCAATCGCGAGGTAAATCAGAAAAACCGCCATCGGAGCCGTGGTCATGGCGGAGATGCCGAAGAGCGGCCCGCCGTCGCGAATGACCGGCACGGTGCCGGAGAACAGGCGGGCAACCAGTGCGATGGTGAACACCAGCGCGGCGAAAATCCGAATCCAGAAAGTGGCCGCCACCAGCTCGTTGCGGTCCACCACTTTTTTGCGCGACACGTCGGCCAACACATTGCTTACGGAAGTTGCGGCAGCCAGCAGCAGGCCGACCGGTGATAGGGTCAATTCGGGCATAGTTCAGCTCGCTCTGTATGCATTTCTGTGGTGCGGTCAGGCAGATCCTGCCGCCAGAAATCACCTGTTTTTTCTGCGCGCCACAAGGAACGCGGCGCAGATAAACCATCCGAGAGTCGCGGCGAGCAGGAGGTTCTTGTAGCCGGCTGCATCCATTCTTCCCGTAAAGAAGAGAAGCGGGGCTGCCAGACAAGTCCCAAGGCTCAAGGCGGCCAGGACGACAATCAAGGTTCGAATCAAGCGGCGCCTCCTTCTGCCCGGGCAGGCACTCCCTCAGGAGCTTTATGCAGCAACCGATTCCAGACGGTGTATGACGCCAACGCAAAAAAATAACCGGGCAACCACCGGAAGTAGAGATGGATCGGCAGCAGGGCGCAAACCAATAAGGTTGCGCTCCACACCGTGAGCGCCCGCCAATTCATCGCTGCGCCGCGCTTCTGGCACTGATACTGCTCGATCCCCAGCAGCGGGAAAAGCCAGTGCTCCGCGACCACAATCGCCCCGACCGGCATGAGCACCAGGCCGTAAATCGCCACGTAATCCAGCAGCTTCATAAAGATCAACGGGAAGCAGGAAAGGATGGTCGTAAACAGGCCCACGGCTATGGTTGCTTTCCAGCGCGGCCAGTTCCGTGTGACGCATTGCAGCGCCAGGCCGGCACGGTACAGGGTCGGATTGGCCGTTGTCCAGCTGGCAAGCACCACGGCGATGCAGCCCGCGATTCCAGCGGCCTCGAATGCCATCCTCCCTGGATCCATTTGGCGGTTTACGCCCGCTACCATGATTCCCGAGCAGATCCAGGCCAGCATGTGCCCTGGGAACATGCCGAAGGCCGAGTACAGGCCGTAGGCCCAGTGCCGTGCGTACCGGAACAGCGCCATGTCGGACAGCCCGATGTGCATTGCCAGGCAACAGAACCAGGTAAAGAAGATGATGTGCGCCAGGCCGAACTGTTCCTGTCCGATGCTGGCAATGCCGTTCCAGATCCTGCTTTCGGCGATCTCGCGAAAATTATCGAAATTGGCATGGACCCCCAGCCTCGGCAGTGTGGCCAAGGCCCCTGCGATAAAGACCGTTATGATCCAGGGAGAGCACGCCTGGCCGAACCTGCTCAACTTTTCGAAGCCGAGGATAGCAAGAATCAGGAAAGCTATGCCGATGGCGAATGTCAAAAGCACCCAGCCCAGGCTGTTCGGGAGGATGTCCGTCAAGGCGGGAGTGGGGATGCCCACCGCCAGGCCAATCGCCGTGGCCGCCACGGCGATCATCACTCCGGCGAGAATGCAATAAAGGATGGCGTTCGCAATATTGTAAACCGCCGTCAGACCCGGACCTGCGATCCTTTGCAGATACCAATAGAGGGTCAGACGGGTCCGTGTGGCGATCGGCGCACAGATAAAGGTCCAGGACAAGATCGCGAGGAGGTTGCCGATCAACAGGCCCCAGAGCAGGT
>CAYGWQ010000281.1:0-7187 GCA_964353465.1 uncultured Acidobacteriota bacterium
GGATCAGGCCGATGGCGATTGGAATGGAGGTCGTACCGACACTGAAGCGGTTGAGGAAAGGGACGATCCCCGGCAACAGGTAGCCCGCGCCCACGCCGATCGCCATGGCGAGGAAAATCCATACAGTCAGGAAGCGGTCGAGCAGCGAGAGACGGCTGGCCACGCCGCCGGCCGCAGTGTGGGATCTGTTCATACTTGCGGTCCCCCTTGCAGCGCGCCTGTCGGCGCTTTTGCGTTGATAGTCCGCGCCGGGCCGGCCGCGGGTTTCCGGACGCAGCCTGTTTCTGCGCCCTTGCGGCGCAGCCAGGCTGATAATTCTTTGAGCAATTCGGCGACCTCGGGATGGCCGGCAAGATGTGAGCGGAGCTGATCCAGGTGGCCTTTTGCCAGACCGTTTTCCAGCGGGCGAAGCGAGTAGTACACCCACAGCCCTTCGCGCCGGTCGGTAACCAGCCCCGCTTTGTAGAGGATTCTCAGATGCCGGGATGCCTTCGACTGGGTGATACCAAGCACTTCGATGAAGTCGCAGACGCAAAGCTCGCGGTGATTGAACAGGAGGCACAGCATCTTGAGCCTGGCCTCATCGGCAAGGACCTTAAAAAAAGCCGCAGTATCTTTCATGCACCACCTCTCAAGGAGATACATCTATATAACCGGTTTTACGGTTATATTCAAGACGTAGTCGTGGAATTTTCGGTCCAGATTATTCTCTGCAAGCTGGACTTGATTTTCCGGCCGCCCGCCAGAGGTGGCGATTTACCCTGAAAAGCATTAACCATACAAGGTTAATTAACTTGTTTCGGTAATCTATGATGTGATATGAGTAATTGCTTATCCATCGCTAAACCGTGATAGTTAATCCAAGAGGAGCCTCAGTGGATGTTTCTTTGGTGATACGGCGCCGGCTCGAACAATTGGGTTTCGACCAAAGGGACCTGGCGAGTGCCGCCCAGGTTACAGAATCGTACATATCCCAGTTGTTGACCCGGAAAAAAACACCGCCGGCCACCGACCGCACAGGCATTTACGAAAAAATGGAGCAATTCCTGAAGCTGCCGACAGGTGAGCTTTCAAGGCATGCCGACCTGCAGCGCCTGGAGGAACTGAAGAAAAGGCTGGCAGATCCGCCTTCGCCCCTGCTTAAGGAGATTCGGGAGTTGGTTCTGCGCAAATGCGACGCGGACAAACAGAAACAAATGCGTGCCATTTTCGAGCAGCAGGCCTTCGGCGAACTCGAACGTCTGGTAACCCAGATTCTCCTGGAAGCGGTCAAGAAAGTCGCCAAGAGAGAACTGGAAAGCGAAGGATGGCTCGGCCTCATTGCCGGGCTTAACAACCGGAGCCATGAGGAGATGCGGGTCGCCATCCTCGAGTTCCTGGATACCGATGTCTTCCATCTGTCGATTGAAAATTGCGTTTCTTTCCTGGATCCGCTGATCGAATCATGGGACATCGACCTTGCGACTTTCAGCATTGAGATCAGGTTAAACGAGATAGCCGGCCCGGGGCACCCTCAAAGGTTCGAGTTTATGGAAAGAGAACCGGAACCAGATTTCGACGAAGAACCCGGGCTCATGGAATTTCTGGAAAACGCCTCCCTCAACGGGGATGCGACTGAAGAAGAAATCGGTTTCTTAAGCAAGCTGAGGTTTAAGGGCAAACGGCCGACTGCTCTCTATTACTACCGCGAGCTGCAAAACCTCAGAGACCCTCTTCATTTTCGCGTCGAGCGATCCGAACACACCATGAAGTTATGACCGTGTTCTATCTGCTCGATTGCGCAGGGCAACCTGTAAGGCCTTTTGAGAATCGAGAAGAGGTCGAACGCAATTCGAGTCGCAATTACTGAGGAAGGAAACGTCGAAGCGGATTGCGCTGCAGTCGCCGCTTCGGGTGTGCACCATCCTCGTTCAATTTTATAGCCGAAGGGGTTCGGATGCATATTCTCCTTTACGTACCGGATAACCATGTCACTCGGAACTTTTTGCCGCAGCTTTGGCCCTTCCTCCTGCGCCAGCTCACTCCGGCGCCTCACCGGGTAACCATCATCGACGGAAACGCCACGCGCCTCAGCGAGCAGGAGCTGGCACGATTTATAACCGCCAACAACGTGGACCTTGTGGGAATGGGTTTCATGACCCGCACGGCTCAGAAAGCGTATGCAACGGCGGCGACAGTCCGCAAGGTATCCGGTGTGCCGGTCGTGCTCGGCGGCCCGCATGTTACGGAAGTCCCTGGGGAATCACTGGGCTGGACCGGCCTCGAGCGATGTGCCGACTCGGTTGTGCTCGGCGAAGCGGACGACATCTGGCCCCTGGTCGTGGAAGACGCAGCGCAAAACAGGCTGAAAGAAACCTACGGCTCCAAAGAAGAGGGGGATCAAAATTCGAAGCCTTCTCTCGAAAGCTACCCGGCGATCGACTGGGAAAACGTCGACTTGAGTCTGTTCGACCTCATGCGGTTGTTGCCCGAGGGCATACGCCAACTCCTCACCGATATGAAGGTTCCTTACCAAAAGGCTTACATGATCCCGGTCGAATCGGGTCGAGGATGTCCATACGGCTGTGAGTTCTGCACGGTCACCGGTTTTTTCGGCAGCCACCTCCGCTTCCGCTCGAATGACAGCGTCATTACCGAGCTTCTCACGCTCAAGCGCATCGCCGCGCGCGATCGAGCCCTGGTAAATGTCTTTTTTATCGACGATAACTTTGCCATCCGGCGCGAACGCACAAAATCTCTGCTCCGGGAGATGATCCAGCGGGATGCCTGCCTCCCCTGGGTCGCTCAAATCACCGCAAACCTGTTGAAAGATGAGGAACTCGTTGAGCTGATTGCCGCCGCGGGCGGCCGATTCATCTTCATGGGGCTCGAGTCCATAAGCCGCGAGAGCCTGCGGAGCGCGCACAAACCGTTCAACCGGCCGGAAGAATACTCGGGGATACTGCACAGCCTTGCCGGGCGCGGCGTTTATGCCATCACCTCGTTTATCGTGGGCATGGAGGATGACCACCCCGGTGTGGCGGCTGCCATGAGCTCGGAAATCGATACCTGGCCCCCCGTGCTGCCGGTTTTCGGATTGCTCACCCCATATCCAGGCACCCCGCTGTACGACCGGCTCCAAAAGCAGGGAAGACTGATCCGGCCGGAGCACTGGCTGGATTTCAAACCTTTCAGGCTGACCTTTCAGCCCAAGCACCTGTCCGCCAGCCAGTCCGAAGACGAGGTGAACGAATCCTGGCGCCGTGGTTATGGACGTCGTTCCTTCGCGCGCACCCAACGGTGGCTTACGGACAATGGGAAGCCGTTTGACCACCAGGTTGCGTTCCTCGTCGCGCGCTTGCTGTTTCGCGGCATCTACTTCCCCCAGTCGAGCCCGTGGTCGTGGGTTCGATTGTTGGCAGCCAATGCGCATACCATAGCACGCCTGGTGCTGCGCAGGTTGCTGTACCGGCCGGGAGGTCCGGAGGGGACGATTGACACGGGTCCTGTCTCCGCCGAAAATCCCGCCCTGGGGCTGGTTCATCGAGACCGGGTGTCGGAAGAAATGTGATCGGCTGCCGCCTTAGAGCTGTTCCCGTTGTCTTGCGGCCGTCCGTCGCAATTTGCCCGTCGGGTGAGAATTCCTGTAGGAGGCAATTTCGGATTCGGTTACCGGCGCAAGGCTGCAGATGGGTGTGCCTTCGTTGATGACGTCCGCCAGCAATTTCTGATAGCAGAGATCGGGGGCTTCCTGAAACATCAGCTGGTTTTTCCGAAAGATGCCGTCATCGATGGTCAAGGCAACGGTTCGAACGCTCTTGTCATGGGCCTCAATCTGGAAGCGGTACTCGCGATGTCCGATGTGAGGGAGCATTCCAAGGTACCGCAGTTGTAGAACAAGATCTTTTGCCATGCATGCCGCCTTCCTGATGAAAAGCCGACCTTCGAGAAAATCGAATCTCTTCTATACGGATGAATGGCATCTGGGATCGGAGAGGCTCGATTCGCAAGACCAGAACTTATTATACACCACTCCGACACCGATTGCCCGGTTCGTTTGCAGGCGCTGATTCTTGCGGGTTGCCGCAGATCACAAACTTGCTGCGCCGCTCCACAACTGCTATAGTTACGTTGTAGTGCGAACGATGTGTCCGCACCATGACCGGCAAATCGATTTGCCAAATATCATCGGGCTGAGAGTGCGACTTGGCTCAATGGAGTCGAGGAGTACTTTCTGAATTTTGAACAGTTTTCGCTCGATCCACATATCACTGCCGCCGTCAAGGCGGTGGGTTACACCAAACCAACACCGATTCAACGCCAGGCAATTCCCATCGTGCTCCAGGGGCGCGATGTCATGGGTCTGGCGCAGACCGGCACCGGCAAGACGGCAGCCTTCGTCCTGCCCATACTGCAGCGGCTGGCCAAAGGCCCGGCGCGACAGGTGCGCGCTCTGATTCTCGTCCCGACGCGGGAGCTCGCCGAACAAATCCACCATGCGATTATCAGTCTGAGTAGACAAAGCAGGGTGCGCAGTGCCTCCATTTACGGCGGCGTGAGCAAATACAATCAGGTCGCGGCGCTGCGGCGCGGCGTCGAGATTGTCGTCGCCTGTCCCGGCCGCCTGCTCGACCACATCGGCGACGGCAATATCGATCTATCGCGCATTGAGGTGCTGGTTCTGGACGAAGCAGATCGCATGTGTGACATGGGCTTTCTGCCCGACATGCGCCGCATCCTCAGGTATCTGCCCGCAGAACGCCAGACGCTCTTCTTTTCCGCAACCATGCCCGGCGACATTCGCTCGTTGGCCGACAGCATCCTCAAGAATCCGGTCCTGGTGCAGATCGGAACCATGGCGCTCATCGAGACCGTTTCCCACGCGCTCTATCCGGTATCCCACGAGCTCAAACCCAAACTGCTGCTGGCGATGCTCCAGCAGACGCCTACCGGGCGCGTGTTGATCTTCACGCGCACCAGGCACCGGGCGCACAATCTGGCCGTCAACCTTGAGAGGAACGGCCATCGCGTTTCAGCGCTCCAGGGAGACATGACCCAAAACCGGCGCCAGGCAGCGATTGATGGTTTTCGCAACGGCAAGTATGACATACTAGTGGCTACCGACATTGCGGCGCGCGGCATCGACGTCTCGCAGATTTCCCACGTCATCAACTTCGACATGCCCGATACGCCCGACGCCTATACGCACCGCATCGGACGCACGGGTCGCGCCCATCAGACCGGCCAAGCGTTCTCATTCACCGCGCAGGCCGATGAAGCGACGGTGCGCGAGATTGAAAAGGTGCTGGGTGCACGCATGGAACGGCGGCGGCTGCCCGGATTCGACTCCGGCGATGTCGCGTTGACCTTCCGGGCGGGAGAAGGTGGCGCGCTGCCATCCTGCCCGCCCCGCGCCCAGAGAAACCGCCGGCGATTTCGGCCCAGCATGGCCTGCAGGCGGCGCGCCGCCAGATCCTAAATGAGAGGGACACACCATGACAACGAAGAGACCGTCTTTCCTCAAGCGCCAGAAAGAGATGAAACGTAACGCACGAGCCCTCGAGAAACGCGAGGCGCGGAAGGGACGCAGGGAGGCAAGGGCAGCGGAGCGCAATATTTCCACGGCACCCGACCCGCTTGTGGAAGAAACCGGGCAAAACCACGACCCGGAACTTTGATCCAATCCGCTGCAACTGCAAATCAGGTCTGGTTATGAACGGATCACAGCCCGTCTGCACTTGGCCGCGGCGCCATCAACATCGGCGTTTACATTAACGGCCTCGGGCTGGTCCGTGCGCTCGCCGCACGCAAGATTCCGCCGAATCCATAAATCTTTCTCATGACGAACCTCCTTTGCTTTGGATGTGCCTGCTACTTTCTAACAGCCTTATTATCCGTGATGGCAGCATCCGTGATCGACCCGCTCTCCCATCTCCGTCGCGCCAAATCGCTCGATGAGCCAGTGCGCCAGTTCGTGATAGCGCTCGTGAGCCCCGTCCCCCATCACATCCTTTTCAAAGGCTTCGAACTCTCCGGCGAGTCTCTCATAGTCGAGAGAGGACAGAAAACGGCCCGACATCGGGTAGAGCACCGTGTCTTCCTTTATGATATGGGATGACAGGAGAGCGGCAAAACTGCGCGCGTGCTGAACCGCAGGGGCGATCTCCTCCACCGTGAGCGGCCCTGTCCCGCTGCCCAGCTCCGCCAGCGCCCGCACGTGACCCCGTCCCTGATCATGCTCATGGTACATAACCGCCAGCGGGCCCTGCTCCCTTGGAAAGCCATGGCGGATCATCTCTGTGAACAGCTTGTCTTCCTCCTTGCCATGGTGGCATTTGTCGGCGAAATTCCGAAAGAACTCCGCGAATTCGAGAAGAGTTGCCCGCTCCGCCTGCCCGCCCTGTTCGAGCCGTTCGGCGAAAGCCAGCAGCGCTGCCAGCACTTTTTCTATTACTCGATGCTCCTGCATCAACATGTCAATTGCCTGGTTCATTTCCACTTCCTCTCAAAAGCTTAAAGCATGTAGATATCTGTTGAATTTGAAAAAAAATTCTCGGTGCTCCGAGCTTTCAGATCCCGGATCGACAGTTTCGAGAGCATGCCATTGTATTCACTGCGCACTCGCTCCCAATGGGTGTGCAAGGGACACGGATTTTGGGCGTCGCAGTCCCTGAGTTCGAAAATGCAGCGCCGATTTGCCGCCATGGTCCCTTCAAAAAGATCGAGTACCTCCGCAAGAGGAGCCGAGAAGGCTTTATCGCGTAACAAGAAGCCACCGCCCCACCCCTTGCGGCCGTCGACATATCCGCGCTTCCGTAACTGGCTCATTATTTTAGAGAGATAGTTGGCCGGTATCCCGGTGGCCGCTGCTATCTCCCGGCCCTGAACTCGCTGGCCCGGGTGATCCACCAGGTATCCGAGGATCCTGAGCGCGTATCTTGCCGTTTGCGTTACCATAGCCTTCCGCCTGATTCCTGAAATCGTCTTAATGGATAATTATATCTATTGAGAGATGATTTGTCAGCAGTCCTTTCCGGCCTCCAGCTCCCCAGCGTAACCATTTAGGTCCTATCGGGCGCGGGCATTCGGCGCGTCGGAACATTCCAATCTTTGTTGGTGCCCTTATTCAGACATTTCGTGTATTTCGTGTATTTCGTGGTTAAATAGGGATGGGAATCGCTATGAACGTCGCACGGCCTGACCTGGAA
>CAYGWQ010000282.1:0-7103 GCA_964353465.1 uncultured Acidobacteriota bacterium
TAGCCGGGGGCGAGCCGCGCAGCGGCGCTGCCCCCGGTCACGACAAGCACGGGCAGTAGCCCTGAAGGGGCGACAGAAAACGATTGAAAAGCAAAGGCTTCTGTCTCTGGGGCTATATCGGATTTGCGTCCTAACCGGGGGCTTGCGCCCCCGGCTATTATCTGCCGTCGCTCCGCGGCTGATTCAGCAATGAACGCTTGCGGTGGAGCTGCCGCGAGGGAGTTCTGAGACAGTCTCGCCGGACGGGGTCTGCGGTGTCGCTCGCTGCGGAGCGCCGTCTGGCAGCCGGTGCCCACATGGCATCCGGCGCCCACTCGACGAATGAAAGATGTCGGGAAGCAGGCACTTTTTGGCTGCGGATTTGTTATACTTTTAGGTTTCTGACCTAATTCTGTGAAGGCAAACGGAGCAGTTGCATGTATCAGATAGTAAAACGCGAGCAGTACGGCCCGGTCACATTCTTATGGGAGGTACTGGCCCCGGAGGTAGCCCGGTCGTGCCAGCCGGGACATTTCGTCATGTTGCGGATCGACGAAACAGGGGAGCGCATTCCTCTGACCGTTGCGGATTATGACCGAGAGCGCGGCACGGTTACCATCGTAGTCCAGGCGGTCGGCAAGACTACCTTCCAGATGATGGGCATGCCCGAAGGGGCCGCCATTCTCGATTTCATAGGCCCTCTGGGCCTGGCATCTCACATTGAGAAAAAGAGGAAGGCCGTCCTCGTCGGAGGAGGCCTGGGCGTTGCCCCCGTCTTCCCGCAATTGCGGCGCCACAAGGAGCTGGGCTCCTACACGATTTCCGTCATCGGATTTCGCAGCAAAAACCTCATGTTCTGGGACGACCGCTTTTCGCGTTTTTCAGACGAGTTCCGGGTGGCAACCGACGACGGCACCTTCGGCACCAAGGGCTTCGTCACCGTAGTCCTGGACCAGGTCCTCCAGGAGCACGATGATATCGAAGAGGTCATTGCCATTGGGCCGCTTCCCATGATGAAGGCCTGTGCTCAACTCACCCGTGCGCGCGGCATTCGCACGATGGTCAGCCTGAACTCCATCATGGTCGATGGCACGGGCATGTGCGGATCGTGCCGGGTCACGGTCGGCGGCAAGGTGAAATTCGCTTGCGTCGACGGTCCCGATTTCGATGGGCACGAGGTCAACTTCGACGAGTTGATGCTGCGGCAGAAGCGCTTCGAATGCGAGGAGCAGGAGTGCATGAAGCGCTACCAGGCTGAAGCCGAAAAGCTCGCCAGCTTCGGGCAGGGCGGCACGAATCCGGCGATCGTAGTGGGGCGCAAGCGCCCTCTGCCGGCCGATGTGCCGCCGCCTCCGGACGCCGATGACGCGGCGCCCAAGGTCAAAAACATCCGCACCATTGCGCCCACAAGGACCGCAATGCCCGAGCAACCTGCAAACCAGCGCGTGGTGAATTTCGACGAGGTGGCTCTGGGGTATTCCCTGGAAATGGCTCTGGCCGAGGCGGACCGCTGCCTCATCTGCAAGAAGCCCCGGTGCGTTCCGGGCTGTCCGGTGTCGATCGACATTCCAGGCTTCATCGCTGCCCTGGCCCGCAAGGATATCCGCGGTTCCTACCGGATTCTCAAGGATGCCAACGCCCTGCCTGCGGTCTGCGGGCGCGTATGTCCCCAGGAGGTCCAGTGCGAAGCCACATGTGTGGTCGGCAACAAGCTCGAACCTGTGGCCATCGGCCGCCTCGAGCGCTTTGTGGCTGACTTCGCAGTGGGGCGCGGCTGGGATCTGCCGCCGCAGGTCAAGCCCACGGGCAAGAAAGCCGCCATTATCGGCTCCGGCCCTGCAGGCCTGGCGTGTGCGGGCGACCTGGTGAAAGCGGGCGTCGACGTAACGGTGTACGAGGCGCTGCACGTCGCAGGCGGAGTGCTCAAGTATGGCATTCCCGAGTTCCGCCTCCCCAACGACACTATCGACATCGAAATCGATGCCCTCGCCAAATTGGGAGTGAAGTTTGAGCTTGATCGCATTATCGGCAAGCTTTTCACCATCCCCCAACTCATGGAGGAAATGGGATTCGACACGGTGTTTATCGGGACCGGTGCAGGCAGCCCCAAGTTCATGGGCATTCCGGGGGAATCGTTCAACGGTGTCGTCTCGGCCAACGAGATCCTGACGCGCATCAACCTCATGCAGGGATTCCGGCAGCCTCTCTATGATACGCCCGTCGGCATGGGCAAGCGGGTTGCAGTCATCGGCGCGGGCAACACGGCCATGGACGCACTGCGCGTCTCCCTGCGCATGGGAGCGGAGAAGGTCTATCTCGTTTACCGGCGCAGCATCAAGGAGTCGCCCGCGCGCGCCGAGGAACTCCACCACGCGCTTGAGGAGGGCATCATCTGCAAATGGCTCACCAACCCCGTGCGCATCCTCGGCAACGAGGCCGGCTGGGTGACCGGCATGGAGGTAGTCGAGATGGAGCTGGGCGAGCCGGATGAGTCGGGCCGCCGCCGCCCCGTGCCCAAGGCAGGCAGCGAGTACATTCTGGATGTCGACATGGTAGTCTGCGCCCTGGGCACTACCGCCAATCCGATCATTGCGCAAAGCACACCCGGCCTCAAAGTGAACCGCTGGGGATACATCGAGATCGACGAGGCCACGGGCATGACTTCCGTGCCCGGGATTTTTGCCGGCGGTGATATCGTCACCGGCGCAGCTACCGTTATCCTGGCGATGGGCGCCGGGCGGCGCGCTGCACGCGGCATGCTTGCCCACATGGGACTGCGCCCGCACTCGGAGGCGGCCGTTCCGGTGGGAAGCGAGCCGTAACAATCGACATTCCTGAAGGAGGACCGATGGCTTCCACCTGCCCCAAATGCCACCTTGTCATCGACGACGACAGCGTCTGCTGCGCCGAGGTGAAATATACCTGGAAATGCAAGGCCTGCGGCAAGCTCTCGACCGGATTCGTTGTGCCTTACGGCCGCTGCTTCCTGTGCGGCGGCGAGAATGAGCGCATCGAGGGGTACGGCGGCGCCCGCCCCGACCAGGTGGCCATCGTCCGGGAAGCGGTCCAATACGAACTCGACATGTACCAGTTCTACCGGCTCGCTCTGCAGCGCACCGCCGACAAAGACCTGCGCCTGGTGCTGGAGGAGCTGTACCACATGGAGGAAGACCACCTGAACGAGCTCGAGGAAAAGTATCACGTCCACCTCGATCCCCAGCTGCGGCAATTGCCCGATCGCACGGAAGCGTTATTGTCGCAGTGGATCTTCCGCGGCATCGACTTCGGCGATGAGAAGCACATCCTCTCCGTCTATGAGCAAGCCATCGCCATGGAGCGGCGCACCCGCGACTACTTCCAGGCAAGAGCGGATGCCTTCGAAGCCGGCCCGCAAAAGGAAATTTACCGCGAGCTGGCTGCGGAAGAAGAAGAACACATCAGCATGCTCGAGACGGAGCGCGATCAGTTCCTCGGCAGGTGATACGCCGGCGGGCTGCCGGCACGCCATGGTTTCCGCGTGCTCCGCACGCATGCCCGGCTTGCGCAGTTGCGCCGCCGCTGCAGGCGAGCATCTGGCGCGAAACAACAAGATTGTCCGTCCTGGGCCTGGACTTGGACCTAGACCTGGACTTCGACGTGGACGTAGGCCTGGATCATCCAAGAGTGGATTGGATTCAACTAAACGTCACACTCACAAATACTTACCTCGAACGGGATGGTCCAAGTCCAGGTCGAGGTCCAAGACCAGGAAACGGGATTTCGACTTAACAGGAGTTTCGCCACAGAAACCAATTAGAGGCCTGTGTATGAGGTACCTTAAAGACCTGTTCCTGACCGACACTCATCTCCTCAAAGGCCATGTAGTCACGGGGGGCCAGAGGCTGTCGACGTTTCTCAACACAACCCCCAGGCGCCACGTGGAAATGTACGATGTGACCCTCTGCAGCCACAGCCCGGCTGAGACCATCACCATGCCGCGCGTGCTGGTGCGCGTTCCCGAGATCCTGCTGGCACACGAAATGGATGATGCAGGGGACCAAACCCTGAAAATCCTGGCCGAGAGGGAGAGGGATGAGGTTCCGATCGCCGCGTTTTTCGGCGGCGCGGCCCCGATCAGGATCGGCGGCAGGGCAAGCAGACGCATCATCGAACGCGATGCCGCGGGTTCCCATGACTTCATCGTGATCATCGATCCCATGATCGAGGACATCCCGGGAGGAGCATCCCCGGAATATGCCGTGCTGAGCAGCCTCCCCTATGTCATCGCGAACCGAAGCCGCATGGCCCTCATTTGCGGCCAGTGACGGGTGCCGGCGCTGCAGCCCGAGGATTGCAATCCAGGCGCTGGCATCCACTGCCGGATGCCAAAGAAAATAATGGGACACGGATGAACACGGACTCACACGGATCGGACGAGCTGGTTGCGGTGGCGCAACCAGCTCGTCCAGGCTGCCCACTTGTGATAATCCGTGTGCGTCCGTGTTCATCCGTGTCCGGTAATTTCTTTCTGGAAAATCGCAGGATGATGTACCGCCCGGGCAAAAACGATTGCAACAGAGCGCGGAAGAATTTATCTTTGATAGGACCGGCGGTTTGTACGCCGGCTGAAATCATTAAATACCTCTAACTCCCGACACGTACCAGGATCGGAAAGGAAAAAAGATGGCAGATATGGACGGCGCCGCCGCCAACAAAGATTTCTATTTCGATGTTCCCGCCCGAAAAGAGGCCTTTTACCTGAAAGGCTCGCATGCACTCGATTGGGGCCTGCAAAACCGCCTGGCGCACATTTTCAATCCGGATTCCGGCCGCACCGTCATGCTCGCCTTCGACCACGGCTATTTCCAGGGTCCCACAACCGGCCTGGAGCGGATTGATGTCAACATCGTGCCGCTGCTGCCGTACACCGATGCGCTGATGCTCACCCGCGGCATCCTGCGCACCACCATTCCTTCCTCCTATCAGAACGGCATCGTGCTGCGCGCGAGCGGCGGGGCGAGCATCCTCAAGGAGCTTTCCAACGAGCAGATCGCCGTCGACATCGAGGATGCGGTCAGGCTCAACGTTTCGGCCGTCGCCATTCAGGTTTACATCGGCGGGGAATTCGAAACCCAGACCGTGCACAACCTGACGCGCATGGTCGATCTCGCCAATCGTTATGGCGTTGCGGTTCTGGGCGTAACGGCGGTAGGCAAGGAATTGACGCGCGACGCCCGGTACCTGCGTCTGGCCTGCAGGATTTGTGCCGAGCTGGGAGCGCACTTTGTGAAGACGTATTACGTCGCCGAGGGCTTTGAGACGGTCACCGCCTCCTGCCCGGTCCCGCTGGTCATGGCGGGAGGCAAGAAACTTCCGGAGCTGGATGCACTGAAAATGGCCTACAGGGCGGTCAGCGAAGGCGCAGCAGGGGTCGATATGGGAAGAAACATTTTCCAGTCGGATGCCCCGGCCGCCATGATCCAGGCCGTGCGCAAGGTGATTCATAAACTCCTGAAGCCCGAGCAGGCCTACGATTTTTATCAGACGCTGAAAGAGAAAAAGAAGAAGTAGGGCTCCATACTCCTCCGGTGCGAGGTGTTTCATAATCGGGAAAATCAATGGAAAGCAGATGGTCGGACGCAAAGGCAGCCGAGTACATTGAGCGCTACGGACCGAAGTGGGGAGAGGACCTGGCGCTGCGCACGTACCTGGGAGCCCTGATCGGAATGGAGGATCGCCTGGTCCTCCACGGCGGCGGCAACAATTCGGTAAAGACTTCTCTCACCGACATTCTCGGCGAGCACCGCTCCATCATCTTCGTCAAGGCCTCGGGGGCCAACATGGCCGCCATCGAGCCTGAAGGCTACACGGCGCTGGACCTCGAATACCTGAAGAAGTTGCGGGCGCTGCCGGAGATTTCCGATGAGGAGATGCGCAGCGAGTTCCAGACCCACATGTGTCACGCGCGCGCGGCCGCCCCATCGATTGAAACCCTGGTGCACGCATTTATTCCCAAGAAGTTTATCGATCACACGCACGCCGACGCGATTCTCACCCTCACCAACCAGCCGGACGGGATGAACCTCGTGCGCGAGGCCCTCGGTCCCGCTGTGCTGATCCTCGACTACATCACGCCGGGCTTCAAGCTCGCCCAGGCAGCCGCGATTGCCTTTGAGAACAGCCCACAGAGCAAAACCATGGTCTGGATGCAGCATGGGCTCGTCAGTTGGGGCGATACGGCACGCGAGTCCTATGAGGCGACCATTTCAGTCATACAGCTGGCGGAAAACTATGCCGCCCGGCGGGCACGACGGCCGATGGTCGTCCAGGTCGAGACGCCGATCGAGGTGGCGGAGAAGCGATACGCCGAGATCGCCCCGTCGGTGCGGGGATTGCTGGCCCTCCCGACCGGTGATGCGGATCAGCCCTATGCCCGCACCATCCTCCGGCCCCTGATTACCCGCGAGGCGCTCAATTTTGTGGATTCAGACCGCGGCCGGGAATTCGCTCTCTCGCCCTCTCTGACCGCCGATCACCTGATCCGGACCAAGGCTTTGCCGCTCTGGATCGACCAGCCGGATTATGGTGATATCGCGAAGCTCAGAGGACAGGTGGCATCCGCCATACGAGACTATGCGGCGGCATACGATGCTTATATCGAGCGCCATATCAGCCGTATGCCCAAAGGCGTGGCGCGCCTCGATTCCCTTCCCCGCGTGATCCTCATGCCCGGAATCGGCGCGGTTTGTTCCGGAAAGGATGTCGGCACTGCCGGGATCGTGCGCGATATTGCGGCTCACACCCTTGCCGTCAAAGCGCAGATCGCGGCCATGGGAGAGTACTCCGGCATGTCGGAGAGCGACCTCTTTGCCATGGAATATCGCCCCCTCCAGCATGCCAAACTGGGATCGGAACGGGAACTCCCGCTGGCTCGCCATGTGGCGCTGATGACCGGTGCGGCGGGCGCGATCGGATCCGGCATCTGCCAGGCGCTTCTGGAGCAGGGCTGCCACGTGGCAGCCACCGATCTGCCGGGTGAGAGCCTGAACTCGCTGATCCGGGAGCTGGAGGCCCTCTTCGGGCCCCGCATCCTGGGAGTGCCTCTGGATGTGACCGACCCGGCCTCGGTCGCGCAGGGCTTTGCC
>CAYGWQ010000283.1:0-7071 GCA_964353465.1 uncultured Acidobacteriota bacterium
GGCACCGGTCTTGCAATTATATCTACACCAGCACAAATGCGTACAAGGTACAGGATGCATCGCCGCTTTGTAGTTGGCCCCTGGCCCGGCGCATCGCAAAAAAGCGGTGCAGAAGCGCCGCACTCCAAGGCCTTCGGCCAAGACTGCAGCATCTTGACCCACGGGCCGAAGCGCCCATTGGGATTGCAACGACACCGGAATCGGAATTTCCTCCTGCTGGCAGGCCGCCTCAAGTTCTGCTAGGATTGCGGTTCCATGGATATTCTAGCCGGTTTGAATCCCCCACAATGCCTGGCAGTCGAACATGGCAGGGGCCCCGCCCTGGTCCTCGCCGGCGCCGGCAGCGGCAAGACCCGGGTCATTGCACACCGCATCGCCCACCTGATCCGCAATGATGCCGTGCGGCCCGAGAATATCCTGGCGGTGACTTTCACGAACAAGGCGGCTCAGGAGATGCGAGAGCGTGTGCATGCGCTTCTGGGGCCCACGCGTACCGCGGAGCCGCTCATCACCACCTTCCACTCCTTTTGCGTGCGGGTGCTGCGGCAGGAGATTCATCGCCTCGGCTACAAGCGCGATTTTTCGATTTACGACACGGAGGACCAAAGGCGCTTGATGAAACAGATCCTCGAGGATGAGCGCCGGTCGGAGAAGGAGATGTCGCCGCGCGAGATCCTCAGCCGCATCAGCTACGCCAAAAATCACAACATCCCGGGCAACGCGTTCGCCCTCCGTTTCCCTTCGGCTGACGCCGAGGCCCTGCAGCACCTTTACGCAACCTATGACGGGCGACTGCGCAGATCGAATGCCCTGGATTTTGACGACCTGCTCTTGAAGACGGTGGAGATCCTGGATCGTTTTCCGGAGGCGCGCGACCACTACAATGACGTATACCGATTCATTCTGGTCGACGAGTACCAGGACACCAACCGCCCCCAGTACGATTTACTGCGTCTCCTTGCCATGAAGCATCAGAATGTATTTGTCGTCGGGGATGAGGATCAGTCGATCTACAAATTCCGCGGCGCCAACATCCAGAACATCCTGAACTTCGAAAGAGATTTTCCTGGCGCCCAGACCATCAAGTTGGAGCAAAACTACCGTTCCACCCAGACCATCCTCGATGTGGCCGGCGCCGTCGTGGCGAACAACACAGAACGCAAGGGAAAGACGCTGTGGACCGAGAATTCGCGCGGTGATGTTGTCACCTGCCACCGGAGCAACTCTGCTCGATCGGAGGCGGAGTGGATCGCATCCCAGCTCCGGGCCATGCTGCGCGAGAATCCCGACTGCCATCTGGCAATTCTCTATCGCACGAACGCCTTGTCCCGCAATTTTGAGGATGTGCTGATGCAGTACGGCATCCCCTTCGTGGTGGTGGGCAGCGTCGGCTTCTTCAACCGGATGGAGGTCAAGGACATGCTGGCCTACCTCCGCGTCGTGTACAACCCCGAGGACGACGTCGCTCTGCTGCGCATCATCAGCACGCCGCCGCGCGGTATCGGCAGCACGACCGTCAAGCAGATGACGCAGACCGCTGTGGAAAAAGGGGTTCCGATCTCTCAGGTTTTGCGGGACCTGGCCCGGGACCCGCAGCGCTCGGGCCGGGCACACCGCGCGCTTGCCCGGTTTCACGAAATGCTGGACCGCTGGATCACGCAGGCTGCGGACATTCCGGCCGGCGCTCTTCTGGAAGAAATCATCGACCAGATCGGCTATCGTAAGATGCTCGAAGAGCGAGAATCCGCACAGGAAGCGGAGGATCGGATTGCTAATGTCGATGAATTGGTGCGCGCCGCTTATGAGTCCGAAGAACGGGGCGAGACGGTATTTGAGTTTCTGGACCGGGCCTCTCTCTCCTCTGAACTCGACCAGTTTGATCCGAACGCCCGTGTGGCGCTTCTTACCGTCCACAGCGCTAAGGGTTTGGAGTTCGATGTGGTGTTTCTGGCCGGGCTGGAGGAGGGACTGTTTCCTCACTTCCAGTCTCGGGATGTCAAGGAGGATCTGGAGGAGGAGCGGCGCCTCTGCTATGTGGGGATGACACGCGCGCGCTGCAAGCTGTTCCTGACCTGGACGCCCTATCGGCGCAATTTTGGCCCCGATGCGGGCATGCCTTCGCTCCCCTCCCGTTTCCTCAAAGAAGTGCCCGATCAACTGGTCGAGGGCCTCGACATGGAATCAGGCTATGTGGAGGAGGAGGAGGAAGGCGGCTATCGGGAAGAGAAACGGCACGCGGAGGCGCCTGATGCAGTGAGACGCGCCGGGGCCGATGCCGGCGACCAGCCTCGTTCGCTGGCCGAGCTGCGCGTCTACCTGGAAAAGCGGCAGTCCGAGAAGTCCGGCGCTCCGGCCGCCGGCGGCCCGGTGCTCAAGTCGGGAATGCGCGTCCGACATGCGCAGTTCGGCGACGGCATCATTTTGAGCCGTGAGCGCACGGGAAATGAGATCAAGCTGACAATCACTTTCAGTCGTGTCGGCAGGAAAACTCTGATAGAAAGATATGCCAGACTTCAGGCTTTATGAGGATTGTGGCACCGTGCCTTTGGTGACCGGCGCTGAATTCCTTCGAGGAGACCGTTGAGATGCATGTGGATTTTCGAGAGTATCAAGCGGAAGCAATCCTGCGCGACGGCAGATCGATTTACATTCGTGCCTTGCGCACCGACGACCAGAACCATCTGTTGGCTCTCTTCACCCGATTGAGTCCGAGATCCGTTTACTTCCGCTTTTTTCGTTTCAAAAAGTGGCTGAGCGAGAGCGAGCTGTCGCAGTTTACGGACATCGATTTCGCCAGAGAGGTGGCCCTGATCGCCGCTTTTCATGAGGGAGAAAACGAGCACATCATCGGCGTAGGCCGATACTCTGCTCTGCAGGAGGAGAATGACTTGGGCTGGGCGGAGGTCGCATTCGCCGTGGCCGATGAATTCCAGGGCAGGGGGGTCGGCACCCTGCTCCTCGAGCATCTGGCCGGGGTCGCGCGCCGTCAGGGCATCACCGAGTTCCGGGCCGCCGTGCTGGAAGAGAACAGCCAGATGATACAGGTCTTCTCCTCGATCGGCTTCCGGATCGAACGCAGCCAGGATTCCGGCGTAATTCATTTCACCTTTCCTACGGAAATGACCGAGGAATTCATCGCGGCGCAAATGAGGAGAGAGCGGGTGGCCACAGCTGCCAGTGTCCGGACCTTCCTGAATCCGCGATCGATTGCGATTGTCGGAGCGTCGCGCAAACATGGGACGATCGGGGCAGCGTTGCTGGCAAATCTGAAGCGCTGCAGCTTTCAGGGTTCTCTCTATCCGATCAATCCGGGAGCGCAGGAAATCGACGGCATTCCGGCCTTTCCGACCGTGAGCGCCATTCAGGCGCCGGTGGATATGGCACTCATCGCCGTGCCCGCAGCCGCGGTCGAGGAGGCCATCCGGGATTGCGCACGCGCCGGAGTGCGCAGTGTTGTGGTGATTTCCGCCGGCTTCGGCGAGATTTCCGATGAGGGTCGGCAGACGGAAAAGCGGCTGAGGCAACTGGCGCGCTCCTCGGGGATGCGCCTGGTCGGACCCAACTGCATGGGTGTGATCAACACTGCTCCGGATGTCTCCATGAATGCCAATTTCGCGCCCATCTGGCCGCCGGCCGGTTCGATCGGCCTGATCTCCCAGAGCGGCGCCCTCGGCTTCGGTATTCTGGATCTTACTCCGGATCTGAACATCGGCATCTCCACGTTCGTATCCGTCGGCAACAAGGCGGATGTGTCGGTCAACGACCTGCTCGCCTATTGGGCTGAGGACCCGAACACGAAGGTCATCATGATGTACCTGGAAAGTTTCGACCGGGCGGGCAAATTTGCTCGCATGGTGCCGGAAATCGCACGCGAGAAACCGATTGTCGCCGTCAAGTCCGGGCGCTCGACGGCCGGGACCCGCGCGGCCTCAAGCCATTCGGCTGCCCTGGCCAGCTCGGACATCGCGGTGGACGCACTCTTCGAGCAGACGGGGATCATCCGCGCCAGCACGGTGGAACAGCTGTTGGACATTACCCGGCTTCTTTCGAGCCAACCACTGCCGGCCGGGCGCCGTGTGGGCGCGATCACAAATGGGGGAGGCCCCGGGATCCTTCTTGCCGATGCCTGTGAGGCGAACGGCCTGATCCTGCCCGAGTACGCCGGCAGCACCAAAGAGAAGCTGCGCACGTTTCTGCCCATGCAGGCGGGGCTGGCTAATCCCATTGACATGATTGCCTCCGCAACTCCGGAACAATACGCCCGCGCCGCAGAGATCGCCGCCGCCGATCCCAATGTCGATGCGCTGATCCTCATATACCTGCCCCCGAAACTTCATGATCCGGCAGATATGATCACGGCTCTCAAGGGTGCGGTGGAACGCGTACCGGCAACGAAACCCGTGATTGGCGTGTTCATGTCAGCCCGGGGAGTGCCGCCATTGGTTTGCGACGAGCCGCGCGGGCGCATTCCTCTCTACAATTTCCCGGAAAATGCGGCGGCAGCCCTCGCTGCCGCCTACCGGCACGCATCCTGGCGCAAGCGGCCCCAGGGCAATGTGGTAACTCTCGATGCGCTCGCGAGGAGAGAGATCCGCGCCGTGATTGACCGCGTTCTGGCTTCCAGCCGGGGGCCTGTATGGCTGGAACCCGCCGACGTTGCCCGGGTACTGCGGACTGCCGGCATCGAGTTCGCCCTTTCGGAGGAGACAAGTCTGGAGCGGGCGCCTGAGGTAGCAGACCGCCTGGGATATCCGCTGGTGGCAAAAGTGCAAGCTGAAGGTGTCATCCATAAGAGCGATATCGGCGGCGTTCTGCTCGGCTTGAAATCACGGGAGGAGGCGGCACATGCAGTCGCCGCACTGTCGGAGCGAATGAAATCGATAGGCGTGGATCTGAAGCGCGTGCTGTTGCAGCGGGAAGTCCGAGCCGGCATTGAGGCGTTTGTCGGCGTCACGGTCGATCCGGTTTTCGGCCCGATGCTGGTATGCGGCCTCGGCGGCGTGTTGGTGGAGGTGATCAAGGATACCGCCTTCCGCCTGCCGCCGGTGAGCGACATGGACGCCGCCGAGATCCTCGGCAAGCTGCGCGCAGGAGTGCTCCTGGACGGCTACCGGGGGGCGCCTGCCGGGGACCGGAAAGCCCTGATCGCGGTGATGCAGAAGGTTTCAGCCCTGATCGAAATCATTCCCGAATTGCAGGACCTGGATCTCAATCCCATTAAAGTGCTGGAGCCAGGCAGCGGGGCAATAGTGGTGGATGGGCGCATCAGAGTCGGCGCATGAGTTACGCCGGGCAGGCAACCGATGGGAGCTCGCCATTCGAGGCAGCCTACTGAAGGAGGGTGCAACATGTTTTTGTTCCGCAGAAAGCCTCTTGACCAGCTTCTCGCAGAGCGCGGTGATGAAGCGCACGGTCTCAAGAAAACGCTGACCGCGATCGACCTCATGGCGCTCGGCATCGGAGGCATCATCGGCGCGGGGATCTTTGCGGTCCTCGGCTCCGCAACCTCGGGCGGGAGCGGCATGCCGCCGGCGGGTCCCGGTGTAGCACTCTCGATCCTGCTCACGGCGATTGCCTGCGGCTTCTGCGCACTCTGCTACGCTGAGTTCGCCAGCCTGGTTCCGATTGCCGGTTCAGCGTATACGTACAGTTACGCGACATTGGGCGAGCTGGTCGCTTGGATCATCGGGTGGGACCTCATCCTGGAATATGCGGTGGGGAACATCGCGGTGGCTATTTCATGGGCGGCATACTTCCGGCAGCTGATGCTGGGCCTGGGCGTGGAAATCCCCGCCTGGATGGCCGCGGATTACCGTTCCGCAGCCCTGGCGGCGAAAGCGGCCGCCGCGAATGGCGTGAGCTCTCTCGGCCCGGAAGCCGGTATCGCCTACCAGGCCCACCTCCAGCACCCCGTGGTATTCGGCATCCCGATCATTTTCAATCTCCTGTCCGTGGTCATCGTTGCCCTGCTCACCTGGCTCCTGGTCATCGGGATCAAGGAAACGGCGCGCTTTAACAATGTGATCGTGGTTTTGAAGGTGATCGCCCTGGTGTTTTTCATCGGCGTGGGGGCTGTGTACGTAAAGCCAGCCAACTGGCATCCCTTCTTTCCCGGCGGCGTCCATGGGGTCTGGACCGGCGCCTCACTGATCTTCTTTGCGTACATCGGCTTTGATGCGGTCTCCACGGCAGCCGAGGAATGCAAGAATCCGGCGCGCGACATGCCCAGAGGCATCCTTGGCTCCCTTGTCATCTGCACTTTCCTATACGTGGCAGCCGCCCTGACTCTGACCGGCATGATTCCCTTCACCAAGCTGACGGGAGTGGCCGACCCGTTGGCCGCGGCGCTTCACTACGTCGGCCAGGACTGGGCCGCCGGACTGCTCTCCTTTGGCGCGGTGATCGCCATGACCGCAGTACTGCTGGTGTTTCAATTGGGCCAGCCCCGCATTCTGATGAGCATGTCGCGCGATGGGCTCCTGGGCTCGTGGTTCCGGAAAATCCATCCCCGGTACCGGACGCCTCATGTCACCACGATCCTGACCGGCGTCTTCGTTGCCTTCTTCGCCGCCATCGCCAACATCGACGAGATCGTGCAGCTCACCAACATCGGCACGCTGTTTGCCTTCGCGTTGGTCTGCATCGGAATTCTGATTCTGCGCGTGAGAGAACCGAATCGCCCGCGCAAGTTCCGGGTTCCGTTTGTCCCACTGGTTCCCCTGCTGGGCGTCGCAATGTGCGTGATCCTGATGTATGGCTTGCCGGCCCTCACCTGGATCCGGTTCATTCTCTGGCTTCTCGCGGGGCTGGTCATCTACTTCCTGTACGGCGTCCGCAAGAGCCGCCTCCGCCGGCAGGGGAGCTCGGCGCCGTGATGTCAAGGATGTCGGAAAGGAGACATTCCGCTTTTCCGGGCTTGGCACGTAAATGGTTATTGCAGACTGGAAAAATCGGTATCTGTTTAGCCCTGTGGTCAGAGAGATGTCCTTTAACAGCAAAAGGCTGCCACGGATTTCCGGATTCCACGGATTTTATGAAGGCACTACCAAAAGGTGGTGTTTCTTGCAGCCT
>CAYGWQ010000284.1:0-7068 GCA_964353465.1 uncultured Acidobacteriota bacterium
AACCCTTTTCTATCACCCCTTCAGGGTTCCCAGCTGCCTTCCGATCCAACCCCGGGCTTGCGCCCGGGGCTATTCTCTCTCGGCCCCTTCGGGGCTTGTCTAAAGCGGAGCGAAGTTCGCGACAGATACTATTCAAGGGCCATTCGGGACATCCTCAGTTCTGCCGCCGGATCTTACTTGCCGATGTGGAAGCATGCCATTTCGGATCTGTTGCGCACAATCAGCCGCCCGTCGACGATGGCCGGGACATTCCAGGTCTTCCCCTCGACGGCCTGGAATCGTGCGATCTCCTGATGCTTTTCCGGATCGGCTTTTACCAGCGCGACCTCCCCGTTCTCGCTGGTGATGATCAAGTGGCCGGAAGCCAGCAGCAGCTGGCCGTAGCCGTAGCGGCCCCCCTTCCATTTGAGCTCGCCGGAAGCAGGGTCCATGCATGCCAGGATTGCTTCGTCGAGTCCATAGACCAGGCCTTCGTGCAGCACGGAGCTGCTGAACTTGTTCTTCATGCGATTATTCTGCCAGACGGCTCGAGCCTCATACCCATCGGTCACAGGGGAGACTTCTATCAGCGCGGCGCCGTGACCGTATCCGGCAGACAGGAAAAACCGATTGGGAGCCACAACGATTGGCTGTGCGACATTGATACCGTTTTCAGTAATCCAGGGGAATTCCCAAAGCAACGAACCGTCTTCCACCGCCAGTCCCATTACGCGGCGCGCACTGACATCCAGGATCTGCCGGCGGCCGGCAAGAGTGGCCAGTTGGGGAGAGGTGTAGGCCTGCTTGTCATCCAGTACCTTCCAGATCGGGTCTCCAGTCAGTTTGTTGTATGCGACCACCGATTTGCCCTGCGGTCCGCCGGGCAGGACGATCACTTTATCGTCCACGATGAGGGGAGAGGCAGCCATTCCCCACTGAATGTTTTCGGCCTGGTTATCGGCAAGGATGTTGCGGGACCAGATCTGTTTTCCGGATTGGGCATCAAGGCAGCGGAATTCGCCGCCGGCGCCGAGTGCATAGAGACGCCCTTCATGCCAGGTAGGTGTCGCACGGGGACCGTTGCCGCCTAGGATCTCGCGGAATTCGGCGTCCCAGCCGTGAATCCAATGTTCTCGGCCGGAATAGAGGGCGTAGGCCGCGACCACCTCCCTCTGTCGGCGCTGTTCGATGGTGAAAATCAATCCGTCGGCCGCCACCACCGAAGCATAGCCACCGCCCACAGGACGCTTCCACAGGAGCGGGAGTTTGCCCTCAGGCCAGTCGGTGAGGATCCCGGTTTCCGCATAGATGCCGTTGCGCTCGGGGCCGCGGAACTCCGTCCAGTAAGCGTGATGAACTGCGGGCTTTGGTGCCGGAGGCGGTGCGGCCGGAAGGACGGCAGGCTCGGCCGGAGGCTCCTGCGGCAGGGAGGCTTGCATCAAGCTGGCGTCAGTCGATTGCTCCTCTTTGTGGCGCTTCTCGATCTCCGAGTTGTGTTTTTGGGGGTTTCTGAAGCTGAAGATCGGGTGAGTCATGCTTCCATCCATCTCCATATGGAGACCCCAGAAGAGGAAGAGGTGAAGAAATCCGAACGCGACCGCTGCTATGGATCCCAGTATCCTGGTTGCCATCCGGCTGTCCGTCTTCATCCAGAGGAGGATCAAACCAACCGGAGGCAGTAATAGGATCAAAATCCAGATGACACTCCGGTATTTGTACCAGGCAACGTTCGGCATCGTCTAACCCTCCAACCTGAAGTACTGCCCATTTGGACACGGAAAAACCCGGACGGCAACAGCTCCACAGCGTAATACATCACGCCATCCGCACGACATATCTATAATTTTCATACATTGTAAGCAATGCAATATACAGGGATTTTCAAGGCGGGATGGACTTATGAGGGAATTCGTAATCCTTTTCTTCATCCCTCCCCAGCGGCGTATTCCGTTTTCTTTGAGGTCTTCGAGGTCCTTGTGGTTCAATTACATGACGGATGAAGACGGAAGCCACTACACGAGGAGGATCTGTTGCTGGCCAGCACCCGGGTCACGATGTCCTCTCGGTAGATGAAAAGCACGTCATCATCAACAAGTATGCCACCGAGACTATCCGCCTCCTCGAGAAAATCGAATCCAGAGCAGAGGCAGGATGCTGTGCCAGGTATTTCCGAGCACGGTGCCAAGATGTTCATGGAACCGCTCTCAAAAGCAAAGAAATTGTCGATCGTTCGGCTATTTCTTGCGCGCGTCCAGGATCAATTTGACGAGCTGGCCGAATTGCTCGCCTGAAACCTGCCGTCCCTGGATATCGGTGTTGACGCGGTGCACGATGACGAGCTTCTGATCCGGTATTACCAGGATGTAGTGCCCGCCGGCGCCGCGTGCCGAATAAGCCCCGTTCAGAGTGCACTGTGGCAGGTGTTTCCCATTGACTGCCACCCACCAGAGATAGCCATAGCCCCCCGAGTTGCCGGCATCGGAGTACGACTTGGTGCTTTCGGATACCCATTCGGATGGCACGATGGTTTTTCCGCGCCACATGCCCTCGCGGAGGAACAGGAGCCCGAACCTCGCCATGTCGCGCGCCGTCAAGCGGAATGGATAGGCCGGATAGACAGAGTCGGGCCCTGTGACGTACTCGCAGTCTTCGAGACGGAAGTCCTGCATGCCGATCGGGTCGGCAATTCGCGTCTTGAACTCTCGGAACAGGCTGTTCTTGGTCTGGCGCTCGAAAATGGTTCCGAGCACGTTGAAATCCCAGTTGTTGTAGTACCAGAACGTATCCGGGGCATGGCTGCCTCGTGGAGGGCGTGCCGCCTTCATGGAGGCTGTTTCATACAGCGCCGGGTGGTACACACCCGACCGCGCCCTGAGCAGATTCATGACCGTAGCCTGCTTCTCGACTGGAGTCAGCGACGGTTCGTTGTCGTCAATTCCCAGTTGCCGCATCGTGGCGGCCGGGTTGATGCGGCCTTCCTTGATGTAAATGCCGTAGAGAGCGCTCAGCAGGCTTTTGCGAATCGAGTGCACGTTGAACCGTATGGCGGTTTCCCCCCACTCACCAAGCACCTTGCCGTCCAGGACGATCATAACGGCAGCAGTCTGGTTTGTGGCAGAGTATTCCTGAGCCTTTTTCAAGCCGGCCTTGGACCAGCCAACGCGTTCCGGATCCTTGATGCCCTCCCACGTTTTTGCTGGATGGGCCTGGGCGGCTGCGAGAACAGGGAACAGCAGGACGCAACAGAGCACAATGGGAGGGAGCTGTCGCCATCGACTTGACACCAGCGGTTGCTGCAACATATCGATATCCTCCATACGTGTGGGAATAAGGCATGAAAGTGGCACAAAGATAGATCTTTTTCCGGACGTCGCGCCCTAGAACCCAGGGTTGAAACTGAATTCCCAGCGCCATCCCCGCTCAGGGCGGTTGTTGGGGTGGACAATGCTGAACTGGCCGATAATAACGCCCAGCAGGTTTATCCGGATAGATACCCCATAACTGCTGATTCCTCGCCTGCTTCCCCCAAAAATCGCCGGTTTTTCGTCCCGGCTCCAGGCGACGCCGGCATCATAAAAAAGCGCAACGTCCACGGGAAAAAAGCCGGCGGTCTTTTTCAGTCCGAGCGGGCCCAGGACAGGCACTCTCAACTCCGCATTCAAGACTGCAATCCTGCTGCCGAAAAGCCGGTCAAAGCCGGGACACGCTCCCAGGTAAGGAGACGCCTGGATGCACTCGCCGAACTCGTATGATCCCGAGCTGTAACCGCGAACCAGCGATGTGTACCCGAGATAGAACTCGGAGAGACGGCTGTCTTGAGCTCCGGATCCGTATCGCCCGATATGAAGGATACGCCCTGCCAGCGTGAACGGCCGGAGAGGCATGATGTAACATCGATAATCCGCGAGAGCCGTCAGGAAGGAGAGATTTCCGCCGGTAGCTGATGCCTCAAAACGATAGCGCCGGCCGATAACAGGTCCCGTGCCTCCGAAGATCGCCTGATCGTAGACCAGGGCAGCGCCAAAACCGGCAAGATTGATGGCGGGCGCCGTAGGGAGCTTTTCCTCCTGATCGAACAGAATCGCGCTTGTGTCGATGGAGATCGCCCTCGTCCGCTGCTTGGCCGCGAAGGCGACGCTCTGATATCCGCCCGAAAAAACCACTCTTTGGGCGCGGCTGAACGGGTAAGAAAGGGTGCCGGACATCTCCCGATTGATCTGCCAATAACGGGTCAATTCTTCCACCAGGACCGGCTGCCCGTCGACGGTTTCGATCCGCTGGCTGAGCCCGGCTGCCAGCAGCGGGATCTGGCCGCCGACCATGCCCCAATTCCAGCGGTGCTTCCTGTTCTCATATCCTGCCACCACCGACAGATTGTTGACAAAGCTGCTGCCGTCCGTGTTCACCTGGAATGCGGTGGCCAGGTTGTGGTCTCCCAGGATGTCACTCCAGAAAAGAGAGGTGCCGCCTCCGATATATGTTCCATAACTGCTGATCCCGCCCGTGACGGTCGGCTGCGTGACCGCATCGAGAGTAAGGCGTGCCTTGTACTTCTCTCTCGTGAATGATTCGCCCCTCGTCAGCCCGGCCGGCGACTGTTTCAGGTATTGAGTGACAATCGCAGACTGGCGCGATCGCGGCGGCAGGGCGGCCGGGTTCCCAGGAAGCGGAGAATTCTCGATGGGTTCGCCCTCGAGCAGCCTGAGGGAGTCCATCATGTAAAGCTCATAGCCGTCGTCCTGGAATGAGCAGAAAGCGATGCTGCCGGCATCGCCTGCCGTCGAAATCGCGGGACTCAACCGCGTGAGGCCGCTCACACCGGTGCGCAGTTTCGAAACCTGGAAGATCCGGCTGTCTGCGAGCTCCAGGCGATAAAGATCCGGGACTCCTTGGGGATCTGCCACGAAATAGAGGTTTTTCCCGTCAGGGGACCACCGCGGATTGATCTGCCTGCCGTGATCTGGGGTCGATGCCGCTTCGATCCGCCCGGAACTGACATCGTAGAATGCAATCCGGTATTCGCCGAACAGAAGGTCGTCGACATTGCTCGTGAAACGATCCGTGACGAAAGCAATCCTCCTGCCATCCGGCGACCAGGCAGGATGGAGATCGGCATAGACATCCTCGGTCAGGCTGCGCACGGAACGCCCTTGGAGATTCAGGGTGAAAAGATCCATCACGCCCCCACGCATCGCCGAGAACGCGATCGATCGCCCGTCCGGAGACCACGTCGGATTGAAGATTTCGTCTGCCTCGGCGACGCGGATCTCGTCGAGCATCCGTCCATCACTCATGCCGAGAATCCTATTGTAGTGCTCTAGAAGCCGGTTTTGAACAACGGAATTTCGAGGTTATGGCGCCTGTCACCGAATTTGCAGCCTGCTGAACCTGCTTGACCTGACGGACCTCATCGAGTTCAATGCTGCGCAGTGCTCTCCGGGAATTCCTGGGGAATTCCCGCAACAGGACACTGCATTGCTGGACAGGCAGCGCCGTGAGCAGTTTGAATTCATCGGGCGCATGCGCCGCACGGCCGATCTGCAATGGGCGGACGTGCCCTCGCGGGTCTCTTTGCGCAAATCCGCATGCGGGGAAACCGCTCTTGCCGGAACCGGGGCCGTTCCGAATGGCGCGAAGATAAGGAATGGTTAGCGACGATTGTGTGTTCTTTAGCAGTGCACGCACGGAGATTCCGAGCGATCAGCACAGGAGGTCGACCATGAACTTGCGCAGGCGGGCGATGGAACTCACAGTGGTGCTTGTGCTTTCCTCGGTGGGGACGGGTGCTTCTCAGTCCAAGATCTTCCCGCAACTCAGGGGGCCGTACCTCGGCCAGAAGCCGCCGGGCGACTCGCCTGAGCCGTTCGCCCCCGGAGTCGTCTCCTGCGGGCTTTTCACCCGCGACATCGCCTGGACGCCCGACGGGAAGGAGCTCTACTTTTCCGTTACCGCGTTCGGCTTCAACCTGATATTCCAGGCCCGGCTCGTCGACGGGGTTTGGACAGAACCCGCCCCGGCCCCTTTCGCCCGCGACTCCCGGTTCATGTTCTATGAGCCCCACGTCACGCCGGACGGGAAGCGCCTTCTCTTCCTGTCCGACAAGCCGCGATTCGAAGGTGGCGAGCGCAATCAGGATATCTGGGCCGTGGATCGAGCGGCCTCGGGCTGGAGTGACCCTTATGTCGTGGGCGGATCGATCAGCACCGACGATGCCGAATACTTCCCCTCGACTACACGGGACGGGACGCTCTATTTCACCCGCCAGCCGAAGGGAGACCGGACCAACTCTATTTACCGGGCGCGGCCTCAGGGCGGCTCCTACGGCCCGGCGGAGAAGCTGGGGCCCGAGGTCAACTGCGGGACGAATCGCTTCAACGCGTTCATCGATCCGGACGAGCGCTTCATCATCGTGCCGGCGGTTGGGATGCCCGACACCGTCGGCGACACCGATTACTACATCGTGTTCCGCAACGCCCGCGACGAGTGGAGCCGGCCGGTCAATCTGGGTCGCGCTATCAACACGTCGGGCGGCCGGGAGTTCTCGGCCTCTCTGTCGCCCGACGGGAAGTACCTGTTCTTCATGACCTCCCGGCTCAATCCGGAGGTCCCCAGGCTCCTCGAGCGGGGCGCTTACATGGAGCTACTGTCCGCCTGGTCCCGCCCAGGCAACGGCAACGCCACCGTTTATTGGATGAGCGCCGCCTTCCTCGACCGGCTGCGGCCGAAAGGCTTTTGAGCCGGGACGCGGACGAACGCATGCAGGAGAAGTCACCGGCGGATGAGAGGCGTTCGCCGAACAGTCGGACTTTCAGGATGTCGCTCCGTCAAGGCGACGCGTTTCTAAATCATCCAGGTATCTCGGGGGCCTTTCATCGTTGATAATCCTGGCGGCCTGTGTTGCCGAACAAGCGGCGCTGCAGGCGGATTCCGGACTTATGGGCCGGATCAACCGGCAGGAGCCTCTCGTTCTCACGTATGTAGTTTCTGTTGCGAAACGCGCATTTGGGGCCGAATCGTCCGGCAACTACTGCAATCACGTGGGGGCGGGCTTTAGCCCTTAAGCGCTAAGTTAAGTCATTTCGGCATCGC
>CAYGWQ010000285.1:0-7001 GCA_964353465.1 uncultured Acidobacteriota bacterium
AAGCATCGGTTCGGATATTGGTTATATTGCCTTCAATGCATTTGTCGCGCCCCCATTCTCATGCCCCCCTTCAATGAAGCCATGAAATCGTTCATGGGTGCTGCCGGAATCATCATCGATGTCCGGGGAAATACCGGAGGCCAGAGCGAAATCGTAACTGGCATGGCGGGATGGCTCATCCAGGAGAAAGGGAAATATTTCGGCACGATTCAATTGCGCGACAACACCTTGAAGCTGATCGTGCGGCCGCGCCCGGAAGTCTATGCAGGACCCGTGGCCATACTTGTGGATGGCCTCTCCCTTTGTGCCACCGAGGTTTTTGCCGGCGGCCTGCGTGACCTCGGCCGAGCCCGCATATTCGGTTCCCACACGGGCGGTGCAACGTTGGGGGGAATGGTTGAAAAACTGCCAAACGGAGACGGATTCATGTACGCCTACGCCAATTATGTCACCGCCGGAGGTCACGTCCTGGAAGGGAATGGCCTGGCGCCGGATGTCGAGGTGAAGCACACGCGGGAAGCGCTCCTCCAGGGGAGAGATTTGGCCCTGGAGGCGGCAGTCAACTGGATACGAAAACAGCACTAGTCCAGGATCTGTCACGAAACTCGGCTGCGGAATGTGCCGTCTGAGCCCCAGAGGGGCGGAAAGATAGTAGCCGGGGGCGCAAGCCCCCGGATAGGATGTTGTATTAAACGAGCCCCGGCAGGGGCGAAAGATCTTTGTCCGTAACCGCTTTCTGTCGCCCCTCCGGGGCTCCGCGCTGATTTCGCGCCTGACCCCGGGCTTGCGCCCGGGGCTATTATCTTGCCGCCCCTTTGGGGCGGGGCTAGTGGGAATAGCGAATTTTGACACAGAAACCAGGCTTAATTGACTTGGAAAGGAGTAAACACCGTGACAAGGAGAACAAACAATCGGAACAATATCCAAGGCGCCCGCATGAGATGTGTCGCCTTGACCCTGGCCCTGATCCTGGGCAATCTTGCGAGCACAGGCAATGCCCAGACTCCCCCGCAGGCGCTCCCCAAAGCAGAACAGGTCCTGGACCGCTATATCGAGGCGATCGGCGGGCTGGCTGCCATGGAAAAGATCAACAACCGGGTGACCAAGGGCACGATGGACATCCCCGCCGCCGGCGTCAAACTGTCGATAACGGTCTATCAGGAGCGGCCGAACAAATCGTACACCATCATCGAATCCGCTGCGACCGGAAAGATTGAGAACGGTTCAGACGGCGAGGTTGCCTGGCAGATTTCCGCCACCAGCGGCCCTCAGATCTTCGAGGGCAAAGAGAAGGCCGGCCAGCTGCATCTCAACATTTTCGACCGGCTGGCACAGTGGCGCAAGATCTTCAAGCAGGTCGAAACTACGGGCATTGAAGATGTAGCCGGCAAGTCCTGCTACAAAGTGGTGGCTACACCGCCGGACATTGCGCCGCAAACGCTGTTTTTCGACAGGGAAACCGGCCTGCTGGTCAAACTGTCGATGACCTCAGAAAGCCAGATGGGCACCATCCCGGTGGAGTCCTTCCCCAGCGACTACCAGCGCATCGACGGCATTCTGATGCCACGCAAAAACGTGATTAAGACTGTCGGCCCGGAAAGGGTGGCTACGGTGGACAGCATCGAACATAACGTGAATCTGCCGCCTGACCGTTTTGCTCTGCCCGCGGAGATCAAAGCCCTGATCAAAAAGAACCCGTAATTTCAGGGATAGCAGCGAATGGCACTTATTTGGTTTCTGTCGCGAAATGCATTTTGAGCTCTTGCGGCGCAGCCCCGGAGAGGCTAAGAGATCATAGCCCGGGGTGCAGATCCCCGGATAGGATATTGTATTGAATGAGCCCCGGCGGGGCGATAGATCTCAGTTCGCAACCTTTTTCTGCCGCCCCTCCAGGGCTCCAATCTGCTTTCCGCTCCGACCCCGGGCTTGCGCCCGGGGCTATTATCTTCCCGCCCCTCCGGGGCTTGCCTCGAGGCCAGGACGAATTAAGCGCCAGAAACGGATCAAGGTCGATGCACAGCGCCCGCCGAACGGCCCAATTTCCATTCGATTCATCCGCTCGCCTCTCATAATCAACCGCTGACCGGTTTTTGCTCACGGAGTCTGACCGCTTCGCGGATAATGCTCTCGTGATGCTATTACAACCCAGTCGAGAACCGGCCGGCATCGGCCAATGAGCTGAACTATGGGGATCTATTATTTCTCAGCCGTAGCGTTTTTGGCAACCACGGCGGGATTCGTGGGCCTGGGAATCGCCGTTTATCGGCGAGCGAAACGCAGCGCCGAGGTAAATGTCCTGCTCTTGATGCTCCTCTATTTCTCCCTTCAGTCGTTGCTTCTGTCTCTCGATGCTCTGTTCTTCGGCATTCTGAGCATCATGTCGGACCAAGCCCATGAGCTTCTGTCGGCAGCGGCGAGCAGCCTCCAGCTCCTGTCTTTTGCAGCGGTGCTCCATTTTGTTTTCCTGACTTTCAGCAGAACCCTCGATGAGAGCGGGTTGCTGGCAGATCCCTTTTCAAGGCTCAGAGACTACAAGGGCCAATACTGGTTCTGGGTCTGTTTCATCTATTCGATGCCGGTATTAGGCATTGCCAGGTACGCGTATCAGGTGTTCAGGGCATGGCAGGCGCAACCTTCGGGGGAGTTGAAGCTTCCGCCGATGCCGTCGCTCGAGTCCTCGGGCAGCCTCCTATTAATATGGTGGTTTTTTTTCACACTCAGGATTGTCGCCATTTTGCAGCAGAGGAGAGCCTCACCATACAAACTCACGGTCATCGAATGGCTCCTGGCACCGTTTCGGATATACTCGCATCACGACTGTGTCCTTCGTCTCAGCGATTATCAGTACCCCGGATACGATCCGAAGAAGGCAGCCCCTGTCGGCAATGATGAATGGATGACCAGCCTGCTCTTATCTCTCTGGATACTCCTTTTTCTGGGATTCGCAATCTGGACCCAAGGAGGTGCGGCCGACTCGAGTCGGTCGTCCGGCATGTTGTGGTTTCTTCTCCCTTCAGTTTTTGTAGTGCCGCTCATCTATTACCGGATGCGGTTTGTGTTCTTCGATGTCTTGATCAAGCGCGGTCTGATCGCGATCCTGTTGCTGGTTTCGAGCGCGCTCTACTGTAGCCTGATCCTGGTTCCGGCATATAGCAAAGCAGCCGCAGGGAACGCGGCGGCAGGCCCATTGACTCTGTTCGCCGGTACAATACTTTTCATCGGCGCCTGGCTGGCATTACATGCCCGCTTGAACCAGATTCTGGACCGCTATCTGTTCCGGAGAGCCGACTATGCAAGTGTCGTTTCTGAGATCGACGAAGCGATGAAGCAGATTGTCGAGCCGGGTCAGCTCCTGGAAGATGTGAGAAACCGGCTGCGCTCTGCCATGGATGCCGAGAGCGTCGAGTTCATTCCGCGGGAACCTTCGCAAGCCGGCGATGCGGCCCGGGAAAACGTTTGCACAACTGGGACGCCCCAGCGTCAACTGGCAACTGCAGAGATTCCGGTGTCCGCTGCCGGGAGAGTCTATGGCGTCTTGAAATTCGGGAAGCGGACCGGCGAGTTCCGGTATCAGAGTGAGGACCTGGCCTTTGTGACAGCCGTTGCCAGGCATCTGGCTGAAATGCTCCACAACTTCGAACTGCGGTCTGAGAGGGAGGCGCAACAACGACGGGAAGAGCAACTGCGGTCACTGGCAGAACAGTCGGAGCTTCGGGCATTGCGCGCGCAGATCAACCCGCACTTCCTGTTCAACGCGTTGAACAGTCTCGCGGATCTGACCCAGGAAGATCCGCAAGCCGCCGAAGCCGTGATTCTGCATCTTTCCCACATCTTTCGATACGCACTGGATGCCAGCCGGCGCGAAAGTGTGAGCCTGGAAGAGGAACTCGGCTTTGTGGAATCCTATCTGGCAGTAGAGCGCTTGCGCTACGAGGACCGTTTGCGCCATGCGATCGTGGCCTCGGCTGAAGCACGCCGGTGTTGGCTGCCGCCGATGCTGATCCAGCCCATCGTGGAAAACGCTGTGAAACACGGGATTTCCTGCAAGATGGGTGGAGGCACGGTCACCATCCGAGCTGCGGTCGAGGAGCAGAAGCTGCGCATAGAAATCGCGGACGATGGCATCGGTTTCGATATCCATTCTGTCGATGGCCCTGGCCGCCAGGGAGTCGGCCTGAAGAATGTGCGCTCCCGGCTGGAACATGTCGCCGGGCCGGGAAGCCTGCAAGTCGACTCGACACCGGGCGGGGGAACGAGGGTGGCATTAGAGATTCCGGTACAGAAAGGAGAAGACCCGCGATGAAGGTGCTCATTGTCGATGACGAACCCCGCGCCCGCAATCGGTTGGCCAGGCTGATGCGCTCCTTCAAGGGGATCGACCTGTGCGGGCCGGCGAGCAACGGGGCAGAGGCGTTGGAGACCATTGAACGTGAGAAACCCGACCTTGTCCTTCTGGATGTCCAGATGCCGGGTCTGGACGGCTTCGAAGTTGTGAACGAGCTCAGAGGGGACAGCCTCCCGCTGATTGTGTTCGTCACGGCGTACGATCAATACGCACTGAGGGCGTTCGAAGTGAGTGCCGTGGATTATCTGCTCAAACCGGTGTCCGAGGAGCGGCTGCGGCAGGCACTGGCAAAAGCGGAGAAGGTACTGAAATCCAGCTCTGCGGCTGTGGAAGGTACCGCCGAACACTACGAGCGGATTGCCGCGGCGTTTGCCGTTATGCGCCCGGGCCACCTGCAGCGGGTGGTCGGCCGTCGTGCGCATCGGATTTGCATTCTTCCGGTTTCCGACATTCAGGCATTTGTTGCCGAGGATGAGCTGGTCTTTGCGGTATTGGCGCAGGGCCGGGTCCTGTTGAACCGCACGCTCAAGGAGCTCGAGTCCCAGCTCGATCCCGAGCAATTCGTCAGAGCGCACAGGCAGGCCATCGTCGGCATCGCACATGTCACGGAGATTGAACTCCTGGCAAGCGGCGGGGCCGTGGCCAGACTCCGCTCCGGCCTGGGAGTCAGCATCAGCCGCCGCCATGCCGCATCACTGAAAGTGAAGCTCGGATGGTGACCCACGGGTGTCGCAGGCTGCTTCGCGCATACAGGGCTGGTTATATCGATGTTCATGATCCCAGGTTTCACGCCCTGGGCTTTCGTACGGCGCCCCCTTGGGGACTTGAGCGCTTGATGTTTTGACGCGGCCAAGTGAATGCAGTAACTGCTTAACGAGCGGTATTCAGGCCGGCGACCTGTTCGTCGTCGACCAGGAGGATGTATGACTATCCGAAGTGTTACCCGGATCTTGGCCTTTGCATGTTTCTTCTGTTGTACCGTCGTTGCTCAAGAGCTGACGCTCGATCAGATCCTCAAGAAGAACGAGGACGCCATCGGCGGTGCCGATGCCATCAGCAAAGTTCAAACTCTCCGAATGACCAGCCGGATGCTTATGAGTGGTGGCCAGACGGAAATGGTGGTCACCGTATCATGCAAACGCCCCAACTTTGTCCGCACTGAGACCGCAGTGAGGGGCCATAACATCGTCTGGGTATATGATGGCACCACTGCCTGGATTATCAATCCGCTCGCGGGCGGCTCGCAACCGCGGAAGATGGACGAGGCTGACATCGCCAGGCTCGCCAATTACAGGATGGACAGTTCCATCGGCTCGCTCGTCGGCATCAAGGCTGCCGGCAACACGATCGAACTCCTGGGCAAGGAAGACATCAATGGCTCGCCTGCTTACAAGCTCAAGGTCACGCTCAAAGGCGGCATGAATTCCACTTATTTCCTCGACGCCGGTACTTTCCTGCCCGCCAAGATTATCGCGAAGGTCTCCATGATGGGACAGGAAGTGGAAGGTGAAACCTACCCCGGCAACTATAAAAAGGTCGATGGCATCCTGTTCGCGCACTCCATGGAAGCCTACGTGAATGGGCAGACCATGCGGATGAACTACGATAAGATCGAGGTCAACGTGCCCCTGGACGACAGTATCTTCAAATTGCCGGGTACGGAAACGCCCGCGATCAAGAAGTGAAACCGCGTCCACCGGCGCCATTAGAGATTCCACCGAGCTGCTTTTGTAAACCGCGAACCACACCGCGCAGCATAACCGCAACCCGAGACGCTCACCGCCAAGACGCGAAACTCGAGGCCATCCGTTTCGTTAATTTTGAGTCTTGGCGCCTTCGCGTCTTGGCGGTGAAAAGTTCTTGCCGGCTGGCAAAGGAGTTGCCTGAAAGCAGTACGAAATACACGAAATGTCTGTATAAGAGCATATATAGAGAGCGGAATATTCTCGACCTGACTTGGCGTCACAGGTAAGATGCCGTGGTTTGGGCAGGCGTGCAGCCATTATAGGGAATCATGTATGACGAGCGGTGAAAATGGGGCAGCGGAGTCTCGCAACAGGCGCGCGATCATAAGAAGCGTGCTGGTTTTGATCGTTGTTGTCGCTCTAAGCGGGGCCTATATTGCCTGGCAGTATTTCTCGGCCAGGGAGTCGACTGACGACGCACAAATCGATGGCCACATCGTCCCCGTGGCCTCGCGGGTGGGGGGTACCGTGCTGCGGGTGCAGGTGGAGGACAATCAGGAGGTGGAGAACGGTGCTCTCCTGCTGCAAATCGATCCCAAGGACTACCAGGTCGCGCTCGCGCGCGAGGAGGCGAACCTTGCCGACGCGAAGGCCACGCTCACGGCTGCGCGCTCAGGGGTACCCATCACCTCCACAACGACCACCAGCCTGGTTTCGAGCGCCCGGGCCAACCTCGAGCGTGCCCGCGCCGGCACAACTGCGGCTGCCGAAGAAGTGGCCGCGGCTCATGCGCGCCTGACAACCGCCCAGGCACGGGTGCGCGAGGCGACGGCTGCCCGCGTGCGGCTGACCCAGGATCTTGACCGCATGAACAAGCTGTTCGCCAAGGGGGATATCTCGAGCCAGCAGCATGAGGCTGCGATTGCGACGGGGGGGGGCGCTCGCGGGGCGGGAGACGCCGCCCGTTCGGC
>CAYGWQ010000286.1:0-6972 GCA_964353465.1 uncultured Acidobacteriota bacterium
GAGGCCACCGGCACCTTGCCGACCTTTATGGTGGAGATCGAGGACAATCAAATCAAAGCCCTCATCGCAGGCCCGGCTGAAGCCGCTCTCACCGTCCGCTGCGGCCTCCACGATATAGCCCTCGATGCGCAGCCGGTCGCTGAGAGTCAAGCGAAGACCCGGCTCATCTTCGACAAGCAGGATGCGATATTCCATGGCTAATCGGCCCTATGGATGAATCACTCAGGCTCAATCTTCGCTTCAAAGATCGTATCGGATGCAGAGGACTGGACAGCATCATCAGGAGGAAGGGCGGGGAGATGGATCGTGAACGTACTGCCCTTGCCCAGTGTACTCTGGACGCTGATGCGGCCGCCCATCGCAGCCACGGCCTCGCGAACCACGAAGAGGCCGAGTCCGGTACCGTGGATCTGTGCATCGGCAACCGCCCTGCCCCGATAGAATGGGGCAAAGATGTGCGGCAGGTCCGCCGGATCGATCCCCATTCCGCGGTCCTCGATCACCAACTGGACATTGCTGCCATGGGCTCCCGGAAGCTTTCCCACTCGGACCCCCAGCCAGCGGCTTTCGCCCGAATATTTCAGCGCGTTCTGAATCAGGTTTTGGATGCTCTGCGACAGCGCGTTAGCGTCCACGCTGACGCTGGGCAGGTCTGGTTCGATGCTTTTTTCCACGGTAAACCCGGCGGCCAGAATTGCCGGCTGCGCCTGCACCAGGGCGGCTTCGGTTATCTCTTCAATCCGGGCCGGACGCAGACTGTAACGGCGGCGGCCGCTTTGCACGCTGGCAACCTGGAGGATCTGTTCCACCATTCTCGTGAGCTTCCACCCTTCATTGCGAATGAGTTCTCCGTATTGCCTGACTTGCGGGCCTGAGTCGGCGACTGCGCTGTCGGCCAGATTGTCACCCGCCGAACAGATGACCGCCAACGGAGTCCTCAATTCGTGTGATACCCCGGCAACAAAGTCCATCTGGAGCCGGGCCAACCGCTGCATCCGCTGGGTAAAGGCAATGATCAGGCCCATGCTGCCGGCAAGAAGCAGCAGGATGCCGAAACCGATGGCGAGGTTCCGCCAGCGCAGCCCCGCCACTGCTGCCTCGAGCGAACCCTGGCGGTGCTTCACAATCAGCTCCCAATCCCCTTCATCGCTGCCGGCCAACCAGAAGAAGCTCCCGCCGCGCGGCCTTCCCTGGCCAGGCGCATCCGGGCCGAACGGCCCCGTTGGAGGACGCAGATTCTCCTCGGGCGGCGGCCTGAATTCACCGGCCCCGCCGGAGCCTCTGCGGCCGCCGCGCCCGCGCGGGCCCTCCAGCAGACCGATCCTGGCGTCCGCCTGAGAGAAATCCGCCAGTGACAGGGCAGGGTCGGACTGGTAGATAATCGTGCCGGGATCTTTGCCGCCGACAATCGCAACCTGATAGATAAAGCCGTCCGGCCCCGCGAAGTGTTTTTCAGCCAGTTCCGGCAGCAGCTCCCGCCGCATGGTGTCCAGGCTCAGCTCCATCATGAGATACCCGATGAGCGGCTCATTCGCCATCGGGGCACCTGGCCGCGAGGGGAACATAGAAAGAGGGCGAAGCAGCAGCGGAATCCGGGGAATCAGGGTCCAGGAAAATGGGCGGACCTCGGCAGCTGCGCGCCCTGGATTTAAAAACGTCCGTTGATAGCGGTCACGCACTGATTCCAGCTCGGGAGGCCATGGCGTGGTTTCGAACGCCTGCTTATTCTGGTTCAGCCTCAGGAGTTGTGGGCTCCCTGTGCTGTCGGCAAGCCAAAGATAGAGACCTGCTACCAGGCGCCGGTCTGCCCCCTCTGGCAAGGCAGCACAATGCTCGGCGTAGCTTTGCCAGTCCTTAGTCGCGAGCACCGCCATATCGGGTTGATACAGGAGCCCCAGTTGCTGCAGTTCCGCGTTGAATGCCTGACGAAACTGGTTAGTCGAGGTTGCCAGGCTCGCCTGCATCCGTTCCCGTTCTGCCTGGCTTACCTGACCGGTCCAGTGATACTGGAGCACTGCCAGCACCACGAGAATCGCAGCAAGAGACAGCACGATCCCTATTGAGATGACGGTTCGCTTTGGCAGGAGCTTCCATTGGCCCGGCATGGCTTTATTCCCTACCTTCTGATGGATCCGCCTGAATCAACGGTGGTTCCTCAACTCCGGACATTATCGTACCTGTCCATAGTAAATCCCTGCAATGCTTAGTACAGCAAGAAACGCACAGAATAAGGTAAAATTATGGTAAAGAAGTTTTTACCTCGATTTAGCCGCTCTCCCGGAAGTTTCAACGTTACATTGATCGAGAAAGAAACATCGGCATGGAAGGAACAACAGTTCTGAAGGGAGACGGTGATGAGAAAGTACATTATTTGGTTTGCCGCTTTTTGTATTTTGATGGGATTGGCTTTTGCAGTGGTCGGCGAAGAGTTGAATCTCAGTGGGAACTGGTCTCTGGACAAGGCTAAGAGCGATCCCCCTCCGCAGATGGGACGCGGAGGCCCTGGAGGGGCGAGGGGGATGGGGGATGGATCATTGCCCGGCAGGGGAAGAATGGGTGGAGGGCGTCCCGGGGGCGCTATTCCCGAAGGCATGGGTGAAGGTCGGATCGGCGAGCTGACGCTGTCCATCCAGCATACCGCCGATACTCTGATCATACTGCGCACGATGGGGGCAGGTGAAAATGCTCGCTATGTGGAGCAGCATCTTACGCTGGACGGCAGTGAGTCCAAGAATCCTGCCTCGATGGGGAACGGATTTGTCCGGACCACAGCGACCCTCAGCGGCGATGTCCTGGTGATTCAAGGCATACAGAATGTGCCCGGTCCCGAGGGGGACAGGGAGCTCCGTTCCCGAGAAGAATTTTCCCTGGCAGACAACGGCATGACCCTCATCATCAAGACGACCCGATTCACCCCCGAAGGAGAGCAGAGCTTCAAACAGTTTTTCACAAAGCAGCAGTAAGATGAAGTTGAAATGAACAAAGGAAGTGTCATGTTTTTGCGGATTCAGTCGAGTTCGAGCCACTGGAACCAGATCGGGTGATTGGTTTTATACCACTCCAAGACCTCCCGAAGCTTCACCTGATCGGGCAGGGGTATGACATCGGCAGGAATGGCGCCGAAGTGAAGTCTGATGCTGTTGTCGCCGGAATGCTCCAGAGCTTCCGTGCACAGGGTCTGCAGTTCGTTTCGGATCCTTCCCGAATCGGAGATGGTCACACGCCGCTCCCGGTAATCTTCTCCACGAAGGAACCGGTTCAGCAGGGGATTGAATATGAGGCGGCTCTTGCTCAAGGTTTCCACCAGGCGCAATGTGAAGTGGGCACGTTTATCCCCTTGGGTCGTGGACAGGCGCACCGTCACCTGGTAAGTATTCTCGTCCAATTTTCTGATCCCGGGAGCGCCCGAATACGGATCCGGCAACATATATCCCGAAATGGCCATCACATCCCACTTTTTGCCGGGCAGGAAATCGTCGGCCGTAAGAGTCCGCTTGTGCAATGGGATTCCCGCGGCTTTTGCCTGCAGGATATTGTTGCGATAGAGCCCGATGGTCTCTTCATCCAACTCCCGGCCAAAGATCCTTGCCAGCTGGTCGCCGAAATCCTTGGCATCGGGATTCCGGCTCATGATCAGGGGTTCACGATCATAGCTGAGCTCAAAGGTGGACGAGAAGACGGCAAGGGATACGTCCAGGCCAAGGGTCGGATACAGGCTGGCCGCCTGCATTGCCTCTGCTGAAGCCGCGTAGCCGTCGACGATGAAAATATGGGTATCCCCATGGATATCTTTCCACGCGCCTACATGAAACGTGGGGGCATAGGTTCCGGACTCGGTAAAAACCTGGTGACCATTGGGCAGCTGCCACCCGTCGTCCAGGAGGTCGGCGCCCAACATCTGCCACTCCTCCCAGATCTTGCCGATGCGGTGCGCGCGGCTTTTCCCGCGCAGAGTCCACACGTGCACATTTTTGTTTTGAATCCCGGGATAGCTGTTCCTGATGGACTCCAGCACTTTGGCCCGCGGCGTGAAGAAATTGATCAACAGGGACTGCCGGGCGGCGTCGTCCACCACCTTGCGGGGCAGAACGAGGTTGCCCATGTAGCCTTCATAAGGCTTGGTGATGCTCAGGGGCTGGTCAAAGACGTGGAGAACGGTCATGGGACCCGTCAATGCCCCTTGTGCGAAACGGGAAGTGTTTTCGAGGGTGTCGATCGCTGCGCCCCAAACGGTGATGCCGGCATTATTGAGATCCTGATAGAAGTTGTCCCAATTGTACTTCCTGGAATTGATCAACTGGCGGACACGGATCTCCAAAAAGCGGGCGACCTGAGGCCTTGCATAAATCCTTCCGAATCCCAGCAGTGGATTGGAACCCATTTCCGGTGTTTCCCCGGCCTTCGGCATCAGGCCTTCCCCCAGGCAAACCATGATCGCGTGGTTCTCCGGCAGGAAGCGGGACAAATACCACAGGGATTCGCTCATCGCGTAGGCGGAGATGGCATCGGCATCCTTCTTAACCTGATTCAATCCTTTTTTGTCCTGATTGAGGCCTTCGCCATAGCGCCCGAACAGCTGTGTTCCCAGCGCCGTCACCGCTGCGGTCATCATGAACATCCTTTCCATCTTGGCATCGACAAAAGAGATGCTGTCTTGCAGCATCGATTGATGGCCGCCGGCGATCCATTCCACTTCGACATCTTCCAGCCACAAGTGAAATCGTCCCAACAGCGGACTGGCATCAAAGGCCCACTGGGCGACGCGATTCCTCTTTTGCACGGCTTGCTGATCCATGGTCCGGTCCTTTCGATGTGAGACAGGTTGAGACGCCATCCACGCAATCCTGTGTATTATATATTTCTATCGGCCGTAATGGATTCACAAAGATCTCGGAGGGAGGCTGTTGATGAGCATCATTGCACAACCGGAAAGAGCTCTCCACAGCGGCATAGTGGCTGTTGCCGGCGTGCCGTTTGACGATTATTCGTCATGTATCAAGGGGGCCGCCACAGCACCGGCACATATTCGTGCCGCCCTGCATTGCGATTCTACCAATCTCAGTGCCGAAAACGGCCGTGACCTGGCGTCCGGCGGCGGCTGGCGGGATATCGGTGATTTTGTTTTTCCCAGCGGCGTGAATCCGATCGCGGTCATCGAATCGGGCGTGGCGCAGTGTCTCTCCCGGGATGAACGCGTGCTCGCACTCGGCGGAGATCACTCCATTACCTATCCAATCATCAGAGCCTATGCGCAAAAATACCCCCGGCTGGCAATACTTCACCTGGATGCTCACTCGGACCTTTACGATGAGTTCCAGGGCAACCGCTACTCGCACGCCTGCCCGTTCGCCCGCATTATGGAGGAGGGGCTGGTACAGCGACTGATGCAGGCCGGCATCCGCACCCTGATCCCGCACCATAGAGACCAGGCGGAGCGCTTCGATGTTGAAATCTTCGAAATGAAGGATTGGCGAGCCCCGATGACCCTATCCATCGATATGCCGCTGTACCTGTCCATCGACCTGGATGCGCTCGATCCGGCCTTTGCCCCTGGCGTCGGCCATCCCGAGCCCGGCGGCTTCGCAACGCGCGACGTGCTCACCATCATTCAGAATGTGCACGCCGAAATCGTCGGCGCCGACATCGTGGAACTGAATCCCTCGCTCGATCCCTCAGGCATCACAGCCAGGGTTGCCGCCAAGTTGCTGAAAGAAATTCTTGCCCTCATGTTGCCGAAGCCCGTGAAATGAGTGGGGGAACGGCAGGCGCACCTGCAGGAACCGGAGTCAGACTGGAATGGCGCTTGGTCAGTTTCCATCGCGAAATTCGCTCCGCCCTTCAAGCTGGCCCCAGAGGGGCGGCAAGATAATAGCCCCGGGCGCAAGCCCGGGGTTGGATCGGAAAACAGCGCGGAGCCCTGAAGGGGCGACAGAAAGATGTTGCGCAAAAATGCCTTTCGCCCCGCCGGGGCTCCATAAATACAATATCCTATCCGGGGGCTTGCGCCCCCGGCTACTATCTCTAGGCCCCTTCGGGGCTTTGCCGCGAGGGCTCGAATGGCATTTCGCGACAGAAACTGACTGAGCGCCGTTCGAGTCAGACTGCGGATTGCTCGGTGCGGGGGCGGCATTACTGGAACTTTTGGGCGCGCGCAGTTGTCCAACAGAGCGTGGAAAAACAAGATTCTGAAAAGTCTGTCAACTTCAACAGCCATGCAGCTCGGGTTCCTGCCGGTTCATGACGTCAACCAAGGGCAAGTTCATCCTGATCTCATCCATCGTGTTCGCGGTCGACCTGCTGACCAAGCATGTAATCAGCATCATTCCGCACCTGCAGGGGGTGGCTCTTATCCCCAATTTCATGCACGTTGCTTTCGTAGCCAACTCCGGCATCTTTTTTCGCCTGCTGGATGACCTGAATGCGGTTTGGAAGCCTTATCTATTGGCGGGATTGACTATTGTCCCTGTCTTCCTCATCGCCGTCTATCGCGTGCGCAAACCATGGGAGCGGTCGTGGCCCCAGGCAGCTCTCGCTCTGATTACGGGCGGCCTGCTGGGCAATTTCGCGGATCGGATCATTCACGGTGCGATCATAGATTTCATCGAGGTGCACATGGCGAACTCAGCATATTACCCTACGTTCAATATCGCCGACCTCGCCATCACGATTGGCCTCGCGTTGTTTCTGGTCTATGTCCTGGCGACTCTCAGGCGGCGGACAGATGCTCGATCAGGATCCTGGCTCCTATGACGATGAGGGTGAGGCCGCCCAGGACCTCCACGCGCTTGCCCCATGCGGTGCCGATCCGCCGCCCCAACACCATCCCGACGGTCGTGAGGCTGGCCGCGACGACCCCGATGATCAGCGCCGGCAGCAGAATCTCCATGCGCATGACCGCGAGGGAGATCCCGACGGCCAGAGCGTCGATGCTGGTCGCGACCGAGAGCAGCACAAGGTCCCAGCCGGAGGTGG
>CAYGWQ010000287.1:0-6936 GCA_964353465.1 uncultured Acidobacteriota bacterium
GTGCCGATGCGTCGCCTGCACCGTCCCTGGCGTAGTAGGTGAAAAACAGATGCGCTGCCGATTGTCCCGTCGTCGCGTTGCGCAACGGCATGTAGCCCGCTCTCGCGGTGTAGGTGAGCGCTTCGCCGTTGACGGTGATCTTCTGGCGCGTCTCCGCCGGCGGGGCATCGGGAATTGCCATCCCGGAGGACGCCGACGTATCGTAGTTGTAAAAGCCAACGGGGCCGCCGCCTCCTCCGCCACGGACGCCGCCGCGCCCGGCTGCCCCGGCCTGCTGTGTTGCCGCGCCCTGCGCAGCGGTGCCTTGCGTCGCTGCACCCCGGCCGCTGCCGCCCTGGCCCCAGGCGCCGAACGCCAAACCAAGCATGATCATCACCAGTAACTGTCTGTTAGGTATGCATCGCATTGTGATTCGCTCCTGACCCAATCACGTGATCTAAAGATTAGTCGGCAATTGTTTTCGGCTTTTGGCCGGAGGATAGCACAGTTGGGGCGAGGGATGGTCCCTAAAGTATCGAACCATGAAGACCTCGAAGATCTCAAAAAACAAGAGTCTGCATTCGACCGAGCTTGGATCCGGCTTGCCGCTCATCACACCCTGGTGGTGTTCCGGTTTCTTTGTGGTCTTTGAGGTCTTTGTGGTTCCACAATCATTCCTGCTGCCTGGCCGGATCTACGGTTTCCAGTTCTCCGGCCGGAGCGAGCGGACGGCCGTGCCGACCTGCCACATTTCGGATTCGCGCATCTGCTTCAGCTCCGATGCCAGCTTTTCCTTGTAGTCCGGGGAACCATTGGAGGCCAGCACGATGCTCGTCTCTTTGCCGTTCCTGACGCTCTCGTATAGATCCTCGAAAACACCTGCCACGGCATCACGGAAACGGCCCTTCCAGTCCAGTGCCCCGCGCTGGGCGGTAGTCGAGCAGTTGGCATACATCCAGTCCATGCCGTTTTGGCCGACCAGGCGGATCAGGCTCTGAGTCAGCTCCTCGACCGTTTCATTGAAAGCCTCCGTGGATGAGTGGCCGTTCCTGCGCAGGATGTCATACTGGGCTTCCATCAGGCCGGCAAGGGCGCCCATAAGAACACCACGCTCACCGGTCAGGTCGCTGTAGACTTCGTGTTCGAAGGTCGTGGGGAACAGGTAGCCGGAACCAATGGCCATGGCCAGGGCGAGAGTCCGTTCCAGGGCGCGGCCGGTATAGTCCTGATAGACCGCATAGCTGCTGTTGATGCCGCTGCCATCAAGGAAGTTGGCGCGCACGCTGCGGCCGGAGCCCTTGGGTGCGACCAGCATGACATCCACGTAATCGGGCGGAACGACGCCGGTCTGGTCGCGATACACGACGGCAAATCCGTGCGAAAAGTAGAGCGCTGCGCCTTTCCGGAGCCGGGTTTTGATCGCCGGCCACATCGCCTTCTGCCCCGCATCCGAAACCAGAAACTGGACGACCGTGGCGCGCTCCGTCGCGTCCTCCAGGGAGAAAAGGGTTGCCCCGGGAACCCAATCATCGGCGATCGCCCTGTCCCAGCTCGAGCTTTCCGCCTTCTGCCCCACGATGACCCGGATGCCGTTGTCACGCATGTTCAGGGCCTGCGCGGGGCCCTGAACCCCGTAGCCCAGCACCGAGACCACCTCATCCTTGAGCACCTGGCGGGCCTTTTCCAGAGGGAATTCGGCCCGCGTGACGATTTCTTCTTCCACCCCACCGAAACGAAATTTAGCCATGGCCAGGCATCTCCGCTGCATAGGAAATGTTCATATTCTCCAGGCAGTGCTCCGCGACGGCCGCCGGCTCGCATGCCCTGCCGCTGCCGTTCATCAGCGCTTCACTGCCGCGCGACATTGCCACTGCGCCCGTGCGCACCATTTCGATGATGCCGAGCGGCTTGAGTACCTCCACCAACCCGTTGATCTTGTGCTCGTCGCCGGTGACTTCGATGACCAGCGAACTGGCGGTCACATCCACCACGCGGGCGCGGAAGACATCCGCCGTCTGGATGATCTCCGCCCGGTTTTCCGAGTTGGTGCTTACCTTGATCATTGCCAGGTCGCGGCTGACCATTGGTTTGCCCGTCAGGTCATCCACCTGGATCACATTGACGAGTTTGTAGAGATACGAGGTCAACCGTTCGACACTGACCTGATCCCCATCCACCGCGATGGTCATGCGCGAGATCCCCTCGGTTTCGGTGTGGCCGACGGTCAGCGACTCGATGTTGAACGCGCGGCGGCGGAACAGAGATGCCACTCTATTCAACACGCCTAGTTTATCTTCTACCAGAACAACCAGTGTGTGCTGCAAGTTTCCCTCCCATCCCGCTTTATTCATAGATAAAGCGGGCTATGTATCCACTTATGTATCGACGACCGGGTCGGGGCGGCGGATCATCGCCTGCAGATCTGCCCCTGCGGGAACCATGGGGTACACGGTATCCTCCTGTTCCACGCGGAAGTCGATCACCACCGTGCCCCGGGTGGCTTCGGCTTTTCGGATTGTGTCTTCCACTTCGCCGCGCCGGGTGACCCGCAGGCCGGTGAGATGGTGGGCTTCGGCGATTTTCACGAAGTCCGGGTTGCGCAAGGGAGTGGCGGCGTAGCGGCCCTGGTAAAAGAACTGCTGCCACTGGCGGACCATTCCCAGGTAGCCGTTATTAATGATCGCCACGTTGATTTTGATCCCTTCCTGCGCGGCCGTCGCCAGTTCGGCCTGTGTCATCTGGAAGCCCCCATCGCCGACGATCACCCACACTTCGCGGTCCGGGGTGGCCAGCTTGGCGCCGATCGCCGCGGGCAGGCCGAATCCCATCGTCCCGAGGCCGCCTGAACTGATCCACGTGTGCGGCTTGTCGATCCGGCAGTATTGCGCGGCCCACATCTGATGCTGTCCCACGTCGGTGACAATGGTGGCGTCTCCGCGCGTCAGGCGCCACAGGTCGTGGATCGCGTGGGCTGCGTGCAGGCGGCCGTTGTCGGGAAGGTTCTGGATGTCGCGCGCGGCGCTGTTCGTCCGCACGCTCTGGATGCGCGCCAGCCATTCGGAGCGGTCAACGGCCCGGGTCAGCGGCAGGATCTGCCGCAGAATGTCCTTGAGGTCGCCGACCAAGCCTGCATCCACCTTGACGTTCTTGTTGATCTCGGACGGATCGATGTCGATGTGGATCTTGCGCGCATTGACGGCGTAGGTATTCAACTGGCCGGTCACGCGGTCCTCGAAGCGGATGCCGAATGCCAGCAGCAAGTCCGCTTCCTGGATGGCGGTGTTGACCCACGCTTCGCCGTGCATCCCCATCATCCCCAAGTTGAGCGGGTGCGTGGCGGGTACGGCCCCGAAGCCGAGCAGCGTCATCGCCACGGGCACCTGGGCCGTCTCTGCGAACTGGCGCACCTCCGCCATCGCCCCGCTGATCAGAATGCCGTGGCCCGCAAGAATCAAGGGGCGCCGCGCCGAATTGATGATGGCGGCTGCTTTCCCGATGATCTCCGGGGCAGGCCTCAGGTCCGGCCGGTAGCCAGGCAAACGAATGGGGCTCGCATCGTATTCCCAGTTACCGATCGAAGCTTGCTGCGCATCCTTGGCAACATCTACCAGCACCGGACCGGGGCGGCCGGAGCGGGCGATGTAGAACGCCTCGCGGATCGCCGGCATGATGTCTGCCGCATGGGTGACGAGATAGTTGTGTTTTGTGATCGGCAGCGTGATGCCGGTCACGTCGGTCTCCTGAAAAGCATCATAGCCGATCAGCCGGCTCGGAACCTGCCCGGTGATGCACACCAGCGGCACCGAATCCATGTGTGCATTGGCAATACCGGTCACAAGGTTGGTCGCGCCCGGGCCGGATGTGGCCATAGCCACACCGACCTTCCCGCAGGCGCGCGCATATCCATCCGCCATGTGGACCAGGCTCTGCTCGTGCCGGCCAAGCACATGGTGGATCGGATACTCCAGCATCGCGTCGTAGATGGGCAGGTTCGCTCCCCCGGGATAGCCGAAAACAAATTCGACCCCCTCCCGCAGGAGACACTCCCAGACAATCTGCGCTCCGGTTCGATTCATCACAGCTCACTTTGGACACGGAAGAACACGGATGAACACGGACCTGATCCGTGTTCATCCGTGTTCATCCGTGTCCTGAAGTGTTTTTGCAATCCTCGCTTCATGAATAAAGCAAACTAACACTCCAGCACGGCCCCGGTATCGGCGGACGTGACCAACCGGGCATAACGGCGCAGCCAGCGGCTCCGGGTGCGCAGCTCGAAGGACGGCACCCCGGCAAGGCGGGATCGAATTTCCGATTCCTCCAGGCGGACGTTCAGGGTGCGCTTGTCCAGATCGATATCAATCATGTCCCCGGTCCGCAACGCCGCAATCGGGCCCCCCGCGGCTGCCTCCGGGGAAACGTGGCCGATACAGGCGCCGCGCGTGCCGCCGCTGAAACGCCCGTCTGTGATCAATGCAACCCTGTCGCCCAGCCCCATCCCCATCAGGAGGCTTGTCGGGCTGAGCATCTCCTGCATCCCCGGCCCGCCGCGGGGGCCTTCGTAGCGAATGACAACAACGTCGCCTGCCTTGATTTCGCCGGCCATGATTCCCGCCACCGCTTCTTCCTGCGACTCGTAGATTCGCGCCGGTCCGGCGAATCTCTCCATGCCAGGATTCAGACCCCCGGTCTTGATTACCGCGCCTCTGGGCGCCAGGTTGCCCGACAACACCGCCAGGCCGCCGCGCGGCGCATGGGAGTTTTCAACGCGCCGGATCACCTTTTCATCCTTGATCGCCGCACCCGCGATCGATTCGCCCAGGGTTTCCCCCGACACCGTTATCCGGTCCAGGTGCAGTGCGCCGGTCCCCCGCTGGATTTCCGCCAGAATGGCCGGGACGCCTCCCGCGCGATGCACATCTTCCATATGCCATTCTCCCGCCGGGCTGACCTTGCAGATATGCGGGATCCGGTCAGCAACGGCGTTGATGTGTTCAAGGGGATACTCGATCCCGGCTTCCCCGGCAATGGCGAGCGTGTGCAGGATGGTGTTCGTGGAGCCGCCCATCGCCATGTCCAGAGCGAAAGCATCGTCCAGCGCCTCCGCCGTGACAATGTCCCTGGGCCTTATGTTTTTCTGCAGCAACGCCATGACGTGTGACCCGGCCCGGCGAGCCAGTTCCTCGCGCTCCGGAGTGCGGGCCAGGGCCGAACCGTTGAAAGGCAGAGCCAGCCCGAGCGCTTCCATCAGACAATTCATGCTGTTGGCGGTGAACATGCCGGCACACGAACCGCATGAGGGGCAGGCAGAGCGTTCGAGTGTCGCCAGGTGTGCTTCGTCGATCGCGCCTTTCTGAAGGGCTCCCACGGCTTCGAATACCGAGATCAGGTCCACTATGCGGCCGTCGGGAGTGCGCCCGGCCGCCATCGGACCGCCGGAGATGAAAATCGCCGGAATGTTGACCCTCATCGCAGCCATCAGCATGCCGGGGACAATTTTGTCGCAGTTGGGTATGCAGACCATGGCGTCGAAACGGTGCGCTTCGATCATCGTTTCTACGCAGTCGGCGATCAGTTCCCGGGACGGCAGGGAATACTTCATCCCTTCGTGGCCCATGGCGATCCCATCATCCACGCCGATCGTGTTGAACTCGAACGGAACTCCCCCTGCCGCGCGGACGGATTCCTTCACCAAACGGCCGAATTCCTGCAAGTGGACATGCCCGGGCACAATGTCCACGTACGAGTTAACTATGGCGATAAACGGCTTCCTCATGTCGGAATCGCCGAGGCCGGTAGCCCTCAGCAGGGCGCGGTGCGGCGCCCTTGCAAAGCCGGCTTTAATCGTGTCGGAACGCATGCACCCTCGCTCTCCCGTTGAGGAAGATCTAAATACCCCCGCCCGCAGGATCCCGCAGACACTCGAATCAATCGGTTCCGTCCTGACTCCGGCGAGTTCCCATTTCCCTCTTTGAACCGTTTCGAACCTGAAGATGAGCCACATTATTGGCCAGACAATCCTATTTGGCAAATTTATAATATAATTTGTTAATATCAATTTGCCTTATAATATAAGTTAAAACTATGAAAATCATGCTAAATATCAATAAAGCTGATCCTCATTATTGCATAGGTATCGGACTGCCATTCATGCCTCAGCGGTGTATTCCGGTTTTAAGTTTCTTTGAGGTCCTTGAGGTCTTTGTGGTTTACAAAACCTTTGTCAGATGGCAGACTTCTCACCACAACTATGACCAAGCGCCTTTCAGCCGTTTTCGCTTTTACGTTTTTTATGATCCGGGGCATCTTGCCCGGCGGATAGCGGAGTGCGCTGGTGCATCATCAAGGCTCTCCCCGCTGGCCGGGTGAGGGCCTTTTTTATTTTTGCCAGCGAAAAGGGGACATTCCGGTTTTCCACTTTGTTGGAGCCATTTGAGTGCAAATCCGGGAAAACCGGAATGTCCCCTTTTCGCCTTGGAGAGACAATGGTAGAGCTTGAAAGAATCCGGCATGAGATTGATGAGGTCGACGGGCGCATCCTGGAGGCGCTTGCTGTTCGGCGCGGCCTGGCGAAGCAGGTCATCCAGGCCAAGGATCACCAGGGCGCGCCGCTTCGGGATGCGCTGCGTGAGGAGCGGCTGCTGGGGGATCTGATAGCCAAGGGGCGGAGCCGGGGCTTGGACGCGCACTTCGTGACCCGCGTGTTCCACGAGATCATCGACGATTCGGTCCGGTCCCAGCAACTGCACTTGATGGCCGGCAGCGACAGCCCGGAATTGAAACGCATTGCTTTCCAGGGGATCGAGGGGGCCTTCAGCAACCTGGCGGGTCAGAAGTTTTTTGCTGCCGATCCCGATCTGACGGCCTTCGTCGGCTTTGACTCATTTGACCAGGTTGTGGGGGCCGTCGAGGACGGGAGCGTCGACTTCGGCATCCTGCCGGTGGAGAACACCATTG
>CAYGWQ010000288.1:0-6917 GCA_964353465.1 uncultured Acidobacteriota bacterium
TTCACACCCCCGGCTATTATCTGCTGACCCCTCCGGGGCCGCGCTGCGAGGACTCAATGGGAGTTTCGCGACAGAAATGAATCCGTTGCTTTCGCCAGATCCGGCGAAGGGAATCCGGTAAACAGGGGTGACGGCCCCGGTTTTAGAGTTTATACTGATATTGTTTCGATGCAGTACATACTTGGCAGGAGGAGAGCATATGCGCAAGACAGTGGTGTTCGGGATCATGCTTTTCTTGATCGCGTTGCCGGCCTTATCTCAGAATAAAGAAAAGGAGCGGCTTCAGGAATGCGCCGCAGTTCTGAAGGAAATCCTCGGCATGCCGGAAAACGTGCCGCAGGATCTGCTGGAAAGAGCCGAATGCGTCGTTGTGTTTCCTTCGGTCAAGAAGATTGCCATCGGTATTGGAGGCAGCTACGGGCGCGGTGCGGTGGCCTGTCGTTCAGGAAAGAACTTCAACGGGCCGTGGAGCACTCCTGCGATGTTTGCGCTGGAAGGAGGCAGTTTCGGACTCCAACTCGGCGGTCAGGCCACTGACTTTTTGTTGCTGGTCATGAATCCGAAGGGGGCTGAATCCATCATGGGCAGCAAGGTGAAATTGGGCGCGGACGCCTCTGCCGCAGCCGGTCCCAAGGGGAGAACGGCCTCTGCCGCCACCGATATCGTCATGAGAGCGGAGATTCTCTCCTATTCGCGGTCGCGCGGCCTTTTTGCCGGTATTTCCCTGGAGGGTTCCACCCTGCGTTCGGATGGCGATGCCAACAAGAATCTTTATGGCAAGGAATTGACTGCCCGCCAGATCGTGCGCGAAGGCGCCGTAAAAACGCCGCCCGCCGGCAGGGACCTGGTGGATCTGTTGAACAAAAAATCGCCCAAGAACATCAGCGCAAAGTGATCGGATGCGACCAAACCCGGCATCCGATTTCTGTGTCCCTATAGGCGGAGGTGTTGAATGAATCGAATTCTAATTGTTGCCGCGGCCGTGGGAGCCGCCCTGCTGTTGCCTCTGGTCGTAACCGGCGGTCAATCATCGGAAGAGATTTCGAAGGAGAAGATACTCGCAACCGGTCCTGAGTGGCAGGATAAATACGACAAGTATAATCCGCCGGCGGAGATGGTAGACGCATTGAAAGCTAGGCTCGGGGCCAACATGAAAATCGACGTCTACCTGGGCATCTGGTGTCCGGACTCCCGCAATAACGTACCTCCTTTCCTCAAAATCCTCGATCGTGTCGGCGTATCGGTTCCTGTCAGGTACTTTGGCGTGCCGAGGAAGCCCAGTAGAGATGTGAAGTACTACGTCGAAGAAATGAAGGTCGAGCGTGTGCCCTCCTTCATTTTCTACCGGGATGGCAAAGAGATCGGCCGCATTATCGAAAATCCCAAAGCAGGCATGATCGAAGACATGATGGATATCGTTTTCAAATAGCGGAACGACGCAGGGAGGAAATCATGAAGATGCTGGTCCTGTGCGTCTTGGGAAGCGCTTTCCTGTTGTGCTCAGCGATCTCCGCAGCGCAATCGCTCAAGTCCGTGAAAGTGGCTCCGGTCAAAAATCCCTATTCCGGTTCCCGCGAGGAGGCTGAACTGTCTCCCGGTCCGGATGCTCTCGAGCGCGGCGGCCTGGCGGAGATGCTGGCCAAATTGGGCTGCGACGTGGCGCCGCCGCGCGCCGCCCGGTTGACAGCCGAACAGGAGAAAGAATACGGCGCCTGGCAGCGCATGGGACTTGCGAACGGGCATCTCGGCAAAATCGTTGCCGATGCACTCAAGGAAGGCCGATTCCCCGTCGGCCTACTGGCAAATTGCAACGGACTCATGGGAATGCTGGCAGGCGTGCAGCACTCTGGCCCAGGCAGCCGGCCGCTGAAGGTCGGTCTGGTGTGGATCGACGCTCACGCGGATTTCAATACTCCGGAGACGACGCTGAGCGGTATGCTGGGTGGCATGCCGGTCGCAGTCTCTGCGGGACTTTGCCTGACGCGGCTCCGGCTGCAGTCCGGTCTCGACCCCGCCTTGCCCTTCAGCTACATCGTGATGGCCGGTTTGAGAGATGTGGACCCGCTCGAGCAGGAACTGCTCGACCGCTACAGAATCGAAACCATTTCAACCGCCGAGCTGCGCCAGCCCTCACAGAAAATCCGCACGCAGATGGAGCGCCTGAGCAACCTGACGGACCTGATCTATATCCATATCGATATGGATGTCCTGGACCCTAAGGAGGTTTCCGGTCATTCGCTGACGGTCGCCGGCGGCCCCACGAGCCGCGAGCTTGCGGCAGCGCTCACAACGATGTTCACGTTCAAGAAAGCGGCAGCACTCGGAATTGCCTCTTATCCGGCCGCCAGAGATAGCGACAAGATGTCTCTGCGGGCAGCCTATGCGCTGATTGAAGGAGCTGTCCGGGGGATTCAGGCACGATAGCAGGCACACTGCCGCCCGGCAGAACAAGGAGCCACCCCCGATGTCCGACATGCGCCTCATCGACACTTTGCCGATCGACGGGACTATCAAGGGCATGCCCGGCGTTCCCGGGCCGTTTCCACTCGGGCGGATCAGCGAGATGGGATGGAACGTTCTGCGTGGCGATCTGCCGCTGCCGGTGGCCTTGCTGAAGCAGGCTGCGCTTACGCACAACGGAGAGTGGATGAGGCGTTTCGTCCAGGCAACCGGTGTGCAGCTCGCCCCGCATGGGAAGACGACGATGAGCCCGCAGCTCTTCCAGCGTCAGCTCCGTGACGGCGCGTGGGGCATCACCCTTGCCACGGTATTCCAGGTCCAGGTGGCGAGACGGTTCGGGGTGTCCCGGATACTGATGGCCAACGAACTGGTAGGCCGGGCGGAAACCGCTTACATCCTGCAGGAACTCGCCCGGGATCCTGACTTCGATTTCTACTGTCTTGTCGATTCGGAAGCGGGCGTGGCGCAACTCGCGGAGGCCGTGCGGCGCAGCGCGCCCGGACGGCCGGTCCAGGTCTTGCTCGAACGCGGCATGACCGGCCGCCGAGCCGGCTGCCGATCCATGGAGGAGGCCATGGCGGTTGCCCGTGCCGTCGGCGAGTCCGCACCTTGGCTGGCGCTGCGCGGTGTCGAAGGTTTTGAAGGCATCGTAGCCGGCGTAGACCGCGACGATGCGGAAAACCGTGCGCGCGCCTTCCTGGATTCCATAGTCGAGACGGCCTCACGGTGCTGCGCCGAAGGGCTCTTTGCGGCCGGGTCGATCATTCTTTCCGCCGGCGGGTCCGCGTATTTCGACCTCGTGGTGGAGCGGTTCGGAGCAGCCGCATTCGGCCGCGAAACCATGATCGTTCTCCGCTCGGGATGCTATCTGACCCAGGATTCCGTGTTGTATGAACGCGCCTTCCGCAGAATTCTGGAACGCTCGGGCGCAGCCCGCGCAGTCGGCGGCGGGCTGCGCAACGCGCTCGAACTCTGGGCGTACGTCCAGTCCCGGCCTGAACCGACCCGCGCTATCCTCGGCTTCGGCAAGCGCGACGCTTCCTACGACGACGCGTTGCCGAAACCGTTGGCCTGGTTCCGGTCCGGAGTGCACGCTTGCCCGGAGCCGTTCGCCTCGACTCCGGTTGTGGTCGCTCTCAACGATCAGCACGCGTTCCTTGACCTGCCGTCTGAATCGCCGTTGGCCGTGGGCGACATGGTGGCGCTCGGCATTTCCCATCCGTGCACGACGTTCGACAAGTGGCAGCTGCTGCCGGTGGTGGATGACGACTACACCGTCGTGGAAGCGGTGCGGACATTCTTTTGATGCCGGACCGTTTGGGGTGCTGGCCCTGCACCGCGCAACTGGCGCAGTATCCGAGCGCCGGCTGTCGCGGCCATAAGTAGTTTCTGTCGCGAAACTCATTGTCCAACCCGTAGCGCCGGCTGGTTTGAAGTCACATGTGGGGGCGGGCTTTAGCCCTTAAGCGCTAAGATAAGTTCCAATACTTGGACCTCGACCTGGACCTCGACGTGGTCCTGGACCAGACGAATCGAGCTAAGCAATTGTGCGTAATGCATTTAGTTCAATAACATCGATTCGGAAGACACCCAGGCTCAGTCCACGTCGAAGTCCAAGTCCAGGTCCAAGGCCAGGTAAGCGATGCCGAAATGACTTAACTTAGCGCTTAAGGGCTTTAGCCCGTGCCCGGAGGCCGACAATCATGATGCAGCCGATTTCATGAGTGTACGTGGTTTGTTGTTAAAGGGATGTGTGGACAGAAGCACCGATCTTTCGTTTGAGTGAGCCGGGCACGGGCCAAAGCCCGCCCGCACATGTTTGCTTTGGTTGACGGGCGATTCAGCCCTGAGAGGGAATTTCGCGACAGAAGCTATCTAAGTAGGTGGCGAGGCTTCAGCGATTTGGTATATATAGACATATAGTATCACCCGGCACGAAGGGGGCCCCTGATGAAAGAGATGACGCGACGCAAATTCCTCGGGAACTCGGCAAAAACCACTGCCGCGGCGACAGCCGCTGCGGCAGGCCTCGGAACGGCGTCCGCCACCCATGTGCAGCAGAGGGCAGCCGCTCCGAGCGACAGGATCGGCGTCGCCCTCATAGGCTGCGGAGACCAGGGCCGTGCAGACCTCGGCGCCTTCCTCAAGATTCCTGCGGTCGACTGCCTTGCCGTCGCGGACGTCGACGATAAACGCCTGGCTGCAGCGATCAAAATGGTGGCCGATGCCCGTGGCAAGGCTCCGGAAGGCTCCAAGGATTTCCGCAAGATCCTGGACCACAAGGATGTTCATGCCGTCATCGTGGCCACGCCTGACCACTGGCACGCTCTCGGCTCGATACTGGCCTGCCAGGCCGGCAAGGATGTCTATGTGGAGAAACCGCTGGCTACGACCATCACCGAGGGGCGCGCCATGGTGAAGGCCGCCCGCAGGTACAACCGGATCGTGGATGTCGGCACGCAGCAGCGGAGCGCGGGCCATTTCCGGGACGCCGTAGCGTTCGTGAAAAGCGGCAAGCTGGGCAAGATCCGGATGGTCCGGGCATGGGCATATCTTGATTGGAAGGGCGATCTCGGCAGGCCGCCCGATGAACCGCCGCCGCCCGAGCTCGATTACGATATGTGGCTCGGCCCTGCCCGTCAGCGCCCTTATAACCGCATGCGCGTCCACCATAACTTCCGATGGATCTGGGACTACTCAGGAGGCTTGCTGGCGGATTGGGGCGCTCACATGGTCGATGTGGTCATGTGGGCCATGGGCGAGGAGCCGCGAGGAGCCATGTCCATCGGCGGCAAGTACGGCTTCCCCGACGATATTCGCGAGGCGCCCGACACGCAGCAATCGGTGATCGAGTTCCCAAGCTTCTCGCTCGTCTGGGAGCACATGATCGGCTGTGGCATCGGGCCATGGCAGCGCGAACACGGGTGCGAGTTTCACGGCGAGAACGGCATTCTTGTCGTCGACCGCGGCGGCTGGGAAGTCTATTCGGAGACCGACCGTTTCAAACAGCCGGAACGCATATCCCGGATGATGCCCGTACCGCGACGCCTCGCAGGGGGAGACTTCCTCCTGGAGCACGTGAAGAATTTCGTCGATTGCCTGAAAACGCGGAAAATGCCCACAGCCGATGTCGAGGTCGGCCACAAATCCATAATCGCTCCGCACCTGGGCAACATCGCGGTCCGGCTTCAACGCTATGTCAAATGGGATCCGGCAGCCGAGAAGATCATCGGCGATCCCGAGGCACAGGCTCTGGTCGGGCGGGAATATCGAAAACCCTGGGTGCTTCCGAACGAGTGATGGTATGCCTGAGAGTTCGAGAATAGGCCGGGCTCAAGTCCGGCCCATCGCCGCGGGCCGCCGGAGATGTGCAAATAACTTTCCATGAGGAGGCGCTTCATGCACAAAACCACGCGCAGAAGGTTTTTCCAAATAGCGGGAATGGGATTGGGCTCGGGCTGGAGTGCGGCAACGCTCTCTGCCCAGCTCTCGTCCGGCAAGCAGGTGCAGAAGCCTGCGCAGCGCAAACTCGCCCCCCCGCAGTTCGTGCTGGGCATGGCCTCATATACATTCCGGGCTTTTGGGCTCGACCAAACCCTGGCCATGACACAGCGGCTCGGCCTCAAGCGGATCTCCTTCAAGAGTTTCCATCTGCCGCTCGAAGCGAGCGCCGGGGAAATCCGGGCTGTTGTCGACAAGGTCAGGGCCGCAGGGCTGGAGCTGTATGCGGGCGGCGTCATCTATATGAGAACCGAGGCTGAAACCCGGCAGGCCTTTGGGTACGCCAAAACCGCGGGGATGGGAATCATCGTCGGGGTCCCGAACCACGACCTGCTCCCGCTCGTGAACAAACTGGTCAAGGAATACGATATCCGTGTTGCCATCCACAACCACGGACCCACGGACAAGGTCTATCCGACGCCTCAGAGCGCCTATGAGAAGATCCGCGGTCTCGATCGCCGGATCGGCTTGTGCATTGACGTCGGGCACACAAAGCGGTCGGGAATCGATCCTGGCCTGGACGCCGTGCGATTTATCGAGCGCCTCATCGATGTCCACATCAAGGACGTCACGGATGACACGGAAAAGGGAGAGACCTGCGAGATGGGCCGCGGCGTCGTCGACATCCCGTTCTTTTTGCGCTCTCTGATCCAGATGGGATACGCCGGAACCGTGAGCCTCGAATATGAAAAGGATGACAAAGATCCCCTTCCCGGCGCCGCTGAATCGATCGGATACCTGAGAGGAGTCCTGGCCTCGATCTAAGGAGCGCAGTGGGCGCCGGCTGCCAGACGGCGCTCACGATGAGGCAAATCCCAAGCCCCGGCCGGCGAGACTGTCTCAAAACATGGCGTCCCGGAGGGACGCAGAGAAAATAGCCGGGGGCGAGCCGCGCAGCGGCGCTGCCCCCGGTCACGACAAACACGGGCAGTAGCCCTGAAGGGGCGACAGAAAAC
>CAYGWQ010000289.1:0-6907 GCA_964353465.1 uncultured Acidobacteriota bacterium
TTGGGGGATGGGGCGACCGAGCTCGGTGGCGGTTTCAATCCACTCCTTGATGACCCCTTCCACGTTGGCGAGGGCTTCGCGGTAGGTTTTTCCGTCTGCCGCGCAACCGGGCAGTTCCGGCACCTCAGCGATAAAGGCCTGGTCCTCCGTGCTCCAGTAAATAATTACCTCATATTTGGGCGTCGGCATCGGATTTTTTTCCTAAACGGTATTTCAGTATAACATGGCGGACCTGCTTCACTTGGTAAGGTTTTGCGTTGTTCCCTTTGGCTTGCAGGTTCAGAATCTCATCCACGCCTTTCCTATAGAGGATGTGATGACTGCCTCGAATTCGCTCGCTGAATCCGAGGTTTTTCAGCACCCTCCGCAATCCGTCGAAGGGAATGTCGGAATCGGACGTCCCCCGCAGAATCTTTTCGAGGATTTTCTTCGCCGCCACTGAAATCCTTCTGAAGGGAGTGCTGCGCTGCCTGGGCATAGAAGTGCCCAAGATCCATGATGTGAGCAGACTGCTGAAGCAGAGGATCGATCTGCTGCCAAAGCCACTGAAGGACAACCTGGAAGAGGTGTCCCGGATTTCAAGAGAACTGCGGAAGGACAGGGAGCTGGCTTTCGATGGGGCCGATGATTGGATTCCCACCGAGGAATACTCCGACCAGGATTCCCTGGAAGCCATTCGGAAAGCGGAGCGGGTTTTCGAGATCGTGTCCCAGGTCATTCGGTGATGCAAGCGGAGCATGGGTTAGTCCCGACACACTGCGCCGTCGCCAGAGCAAGCAACCCCCAAAGACCTCGAAGCCCCCAAAGACCACAAAGAACCTCTGCTTTATTCTTCGAGGTCTTTGCAGTCTTCACGGCTCGCCTTACGCAGCCGATCCTATGATTTACCCGCGGTGCTGCGGCCCGCTCAGGATCATCCGCCTGATCGTACCGACTTTCACTCCGCGCTACCCCCGGATTCGGCTTGCTCTTTATCGTTTATCGATATAGAATATGGCCGTGATCAAATCATTTCGAGATCGAGACACGGGTGCCCTCTATTCCGGCCGCTGTCCAGAGCGCTGGAGACCGGTTCGCAGCAGGGCAGAACGCAAGCTCGCACTATTGGATGCCGCGGCCAGCCTTGACTTCTTGCGTGTGCCGCCCGGCAACCGACTCGAGAAGCTCACCGGAGACCGCGCAGGGCAGTGGAGCATTCGGATCAGCGAGCGCTGGCGGATCTGCTTTCGTTGGGAAGCCGGGGATGCCTGGGCTGTCGAAATTGTCGACTATCACTGAGGAAGAAGAGCCATGGGAAGAAATAAAATGAGACCCATCCATCCGGGTGAGATTCTGCGCGAAGAGTACATGGTACCGCTCGGTTTGTCCGCCAATTCTTTGGCAAAGGCGCTGGCGGTAACCGCGGCCCGGATTAATGACATTTTGCGCGAACGCAGAGGCATTACTGCTGATACGGCGTTGCGGTTGGCGCGATATTTCGGCACGGATGCCCGATCGTGGATGAACTTGCAGGCGGCCTATGATCTCCGGGTGGCAGAAGTTGCGCAGGCAAAACGCATCGCCGCAACAGTGCGGCCGCGAGCAGCCTGAAGATTTGCTTCCATGGGGATTGGATGCAAGGTTATCGGGGACTTCTTGCAGCCAACTATATCCAACGCACCCGGATAATCCTTTCGACGGAGCGGAATTCAGGATCGCCGGTGACGATTTCCGCGCCTTGGATCACCTTCGCCAAACCGCACACGAAGCTGTCCGCGTAGGACAGGCCGCCGCGCGCCTTGAACCTTGCAGCTTCCAGCGTGACCTCGCGCCCGACATCGACGATCTCAACGGGCATGTTATCCAGCGCGTGCATGACACGCTCCATATGGTCCTGTCCGTACTCGCGAAGCGTGATGTAACAGAGTTCGCCCCAATTAATAACCGGCATAGCCAGACGGTAGTTACCTCCGGCCGCCGCCTGAAGGATATGAGCGACTCTCTCCCAGCCGGGTTCCCTCTCGAAAAATACCAGCAGAGCGTGGCTATCGAGCACCAGAGTCTTCACGCTCTCTCTCCTTTCGCCTGTCTTTCAGGAGCAGCTTTGTGGCTTGGCCCTTCCCGGGAAGAAGGCCGGCATACTGTTCAAAGTATTTGCGCTCCACGGGCCGTACGCAAAATCCATTCGGCTCCTCAATGATAACGACCCGGGATCCCTTTTTGAGGCCCAGTCTCTTTCGGAGCTTTGCCGGCACGACGATCTGCCCCTTAACGGATAACGTTGTCGTTTTCATATACCCATCCTTCCTTAAAGGATAACAAAAGCAAAATATAGGATACTATATTCAAATGATACTACAATATGGCTGTGGGTGCCAGGGATGGTGCCGGGCCTGGAAAGTCGCTGAAGTCCCTGAAGATGCCATCTTGAATGCATCTCCAGATCAAGCTTGCCTGCGGTTTTGGGCTCTCTGTTTTCCCAGCTAGTTTCTGTCGCGAAACTCGTTCGGACAGCAGGCAAGCCCCAGGGGGGCGGAAAGATAATAGCCCGGGGCGCGAGCCCGGGGTTAGGCCAGAAATCGACGCGGAGCCCTGGAGGGGCGACAGAAAATGGTTGTGGATAAAGATCTTTCGCCCCTGCCAGGGCTCATCAGATGCAACATCCTATCCGGGGGCTTGCGCCCCCGGCTATTATCTTTCTGCCCCTCCGGGGCTCGGCCGGAACATTCTGCAACCGAGTTTCGCGACAAAAACTAGCTAAGGTCACGCGAGGGGCTAACCACGAAGGTGTTTCGAACCACAAAAACCTCGAAGCCCACAAAGAACCTCTGCCTTGTTCTTCGAAGTCTTTGCAGCACTTCGCTCCAACTTCGCGCTTTGTTTTGCCCAATTATCTGCTGATAAAATCGAACCCCTTTTTCGTCTATTTTTAGCGAAAAGCGAAAAGCGAAGAGCGAGGAACCGAAAAGCCAAGAGCTAAAAGCTAAAAGCCCAGCGCGGCCGCGATCACTTTACGAGTCCATCGTTTTGATCGCCGGCCGCGCCGTATTTCTCCTACTTGATCGGTGCGGGCACGTTCAGCGTGATGTCGTACTTCTTGAGCGTGTCGCTGATCGCCGTCCCCTTCGCCAGGAAGGCATTGGCTTCCAGGATGGCTTTCGGGAACGACAGCTTCAGTTCATTGTATTGTTTCAGGAGCGTATCACTCGGCAGCTCCCAGAACGACATGATCTGCGTCTTCAGGAAGCTGGCCAAATTGATAACGCCCTGACCTCGCCCGCCGCCGCCGAAAGCACCCTGCATCATGGCGGGATTGAAGCCGGCAGTGATTTCCTGGCCTGCCACGGCCGCTGCTTCCGCGGCAGCACCCGGGGCACCGCCACGTCCGCCGGCCGGCGCAGCGGCAGCTCCGCCACGTCCGCCGGCCGGTGCAGCGGCACCACCGCCAGCTCCACCGCCACGTCCGCCGCCTGCCGCCGCCATGGGCACGCCGAACTTGGCACGAACGGCGTCAAACTCCTTATTGAAGACTTCGAACTGCGTTTTGACGGCTGCGGGCACGGCCGTTGAGTCTTTGACCTTTGCCGCTACGCCGCTCATCTGTGTGAAGATGGAATTGAGCGCCTGCTGGACAGGGATGCCTTTGCGCTGCATGTCATGCAGGTCCATCAGAATGTCGTTGTAGCGCTTGCGCTGCACGTCATTCATCTGGGATTCCGGGTCCGCGGCGACTTTGATCGGCTTGGTCTCGACCGCCTTGCCGTCGATTACTAATGCTACGTTGTAAGTCCCCGGCATGACGAACGGGCCGGCGTTACCACCGCCGCCGCCGCCGCGGCCGCCGCCACCGCCGCGGCCGCCACCCGCACCGCCGTCGCAAGGATTCATCGGCATATACCCGGCTTCCGGTTGGGGCGCAGGGATGCCTGGAATCACGGCACCGCGTCCGCCGCGGCCCCCTGCTGCTCCGCCTGGCGCTCCGGCACCGCGGCCACCGGCTTGTCCGGGAGCAGCCCCAGCACCCGGGGCACCCGGGGCGCCCGCCTGCCCGGCAGCTGCCGCAGGAACGGCGGTGGGGATCGGTTCCACGCGCATATCCCAGCAGCCTGTCTGGAAGCCGGGCTGGAGCTTGGTCCCGGTCAAAGTCAGCTCGCGAACATCCTTGCCGAGCCCATCCGTGATCTTCAGCTTCACTTCTTTTGCCTGCTGCTTGAGGGAATACTGGATCACGGCTTCAAACGGCGGGTTCTCGCCCAGGAAGTACTGGTGGCCCCAGAACTCAAGATTTCTGTCGTTCATCGACTTCCATTGGAGGGCGGGCCCGGGTGTGAAGAGTTTTGCATCCGCGGCGGCGCTTTGTGCCGCCGCGTACTCCTGGATCGGCTCGAGGTGATCGAGGATCCAGAGCGAGCGGCCATGCGTTGCTACCAGCATTGCGTTGTCTCGCGGGTGAAGCGTGATTTCGTCCACGCGCACTGTGGGGAAATTTGCCTTGAGGCGCGCCCAGCTCTTGCCGCGATCGATTGTGAGGAAGATGCCTGTTTCAGTGCCGATGTACAGCACGTCCTGATTGCGCTGGTCCTCGGTCATCGTCTTGATTGCCTCGCCCTTGAGGTTCGCGTTCAGCGAGCGGAACGTCGCGCCGAAGTCATTGCTGACCCAGACGTAAGTGTTGTAGTCGTTCAGCCGGTGCCCGTCCACGGTCACGTACACCGTGCCTGCGTCGAAGCGCGAGGGCACCACTTCCGATACCCACGCGCCCTTCGGGAAGCCGGGGATCTTGTCCGCGATGTTCTGCCAGGTCTTGCCGCCGTCCTTGGTCACGCTCACGACGCCGTCATCCGTGCCGGTATAAAAAACGCCGGCCTGCTTCGGTGATTCGGCGAGCGAGACGATCGTCGGCCAGTTCGCGATACCGTCGTTCCTTTGGATGCGGACCTCGCTGACCTTGACGCCCATGATCATCATGTCGTTGCGATTGGGGTTGGTGGTGAGGTCCGGACTCAGCGCCGTCCAGCTGTCGCCGCGATCGGTGGACTTGAACACCATCTGCGCCGCCACGTAAAGCGTCCCCGGATCGTGCGGCGAAAAGATCATCGGCGTGTCCCAATTCCAGCGATAACGCTCACCGGCAGCCGGCGGCGGCGTGACATTGTCGGCGCTCGGGCGGATGCTCTTGGAGTCGCCCGTCAAGCGGTTCTTCCGTGTCATGTTGCCGTCCTGCGACTCGGTGTACACGATGCGCCAGTCACGCTGATCGATGATGGCGACGAACCCGTCGCCCCCCTGGACCGTCTGCCACTGATCGTTGCTGATGCCGGCGCGGAAACGCACGGCGCTAGGGCCGCACCAGTCGTAGTTATCCTGCAATCCGCCGCAGACATTGAAGGGGTACTGCATGTCGTATCCGACGTGATAGAAAGTCCCGACAGGGATGTTCGGCAACCAATGCCAGGTGCGGCTCCCGTCATAGGAAGCAGAGACGCCGCCGTCGTGGCCGATCAATATGTGGTTCGAATTCGCGGGATCGATCCAGATGGCATGCACGTCATCGTGCGTCGACTGTGCCGCATCGGTTTCCATGGTCTTGCCGCCGTCGATCGTCATATGCAGGCCGACTCCGCCCATCAGGACACGGTCCGGATTGTTGGGGTCGATGCGGACCTGTGAGAAGTACATCGGCCGCGGGTTGGCCGAATTCACCTTTTGCCAGGATGCGCCGCCGTCGTCCGAACGATACAGACCCGTCTCGGAAGGGGTTGCCGCACCACCGGCGGCACCGCCGCCAGGAGCGCCCCCGCCGCCCCCGCCGCCTCCGCGCCCGCCGCCGCCCGCCGGGTCTTCAGCCTGGATGGAAGCATAGAGGATGTTGGGGCTCTTCCGATAGACATCGAGGCCGATGCGGCCAAGCTGGCCCTTGGGCAGGCCGCCGGTGAGCCGTGTCCATTTCTCGCCGCCGTCTGTCGACTTCCAGATGCCGCTGCCGGTGCCGCCGCCATTGAAACAGCACTGCGAGCGCTGGCGCTGATAGGTAGAGGCGTAGAGGATCTTGTTGTTCGTAGGATCCATGACGACTTCGTTCGCGCCCGTGTCGTCATTGAGTGTGAGGACCGGCTTCCAGGTGGCCCCGCCGTCGGTGGTCTTGTAAACGCCGCGATCGCCGCCGGAACCGAAGAGGGCCCCCTGCGCTGCGACAAAAACCACATTGTTGTCATTGGGGTCGATGACGATGCGGTTGATGTGATAGGACGCGCGCAGCCCCATGTTTTTGAAGGTCTTGCCGCCGTCGGTGGATTTGTAAACCCCATCGCCCCAGGAGAGGCTCTGACGGTTGTTGCCCTCGCCGGTGCCGAGCCACACGAGATCGGGGTTGGACTGCGAAATCGCCACGTCACCCACCGCGATCAGCCCCATGTCCTGAAACTGGGGAGTGAAGGTGAGGCCGTTGTTGACCGTTTTCCACAAGCCGCCGTGCGCGGAGCCGACGTAATAAACATGAGGATTCGCCTCATACACGGCGAAATCCGTAATGCGGCCGGACATGGTGGCCGGACCGATGGAACGGAAATGCAGTTGCTCGAACTGCTGCGCTACGGGCGCCCCACCCGGCGTCTGGCTGAGGAGCAGGTGGCCGGTGACAACGAGCGCAAGCGCCGCGAAAATCAGAAGAATTCGCAAGTATTTCGACATGGAGCCTCCAACGATATAGAAGGTGTTTTATCCTGAGTGTGAGGAGGATAGCATCGCTTGCCTCGGAAATCACCCAGAATGATTCCATAGCGCCCAATTCCATAATCAGCCCCGAGGAGGTGGGCGCCGGCTGCCAGACGGCATTCGCAGAAGATCGATGCCGGGAAAAAGCCCCGTCCAGCGGCCGGGGCCTACTGTGGGTGCCGGCTGCCAGACCTGAACCTTATACGGAACCGGG
>CAYGWQ010000290.1:0-6884 GCA_964353465.1 uncultured Acidobacteriota bacterium
CGTCAGAGCATCCAAACCCGGGAGATACAGCCGACGGAGGTGAGGCTCGCGGTCGCGGATCTCTCCACGATCGAAACCCTCATCCAGGAGCTGGCGAGCCCCGACGCGCGCCGGGTGCTTTATGCCATCGACATGCTCGAGTCGCTGGACAAGCGCAACCTGATCACGCCGCTGCTGCTCTACCATGAATCGTCTGAGGTCAGGGTGCGGGCGCTCGGTCTTCTCGCCGCCACCCTCCCGGACGATACGGCCCGCTGGCTCCCCGCCATCCAGCGCATGATGGCAGATGAGAGCCCGGAGGTGCGCGCAGCGGCGGTAGGCACCCTGGCAGAGCTGAGTGACGAAAGCGTCAACGAGCTGGTGCGGCCGCACCTTCACGACGAGAATCCGCGCGTCGCGATGACGGCCGCCATGGTTCTCTCGGGCAGCAGCCAGGATGAGGACGTAGCGGCTGCCGAGAGAGTGCTCCAGGAATTGGTATCCGATACGCGTGAGTCGGCCGCTCAGGTGCGGCGCGAATTCGCCATCGCGCTGCGCCATGTCGCCATCCCCCGCTTCCGGCGCCTGCTGATCCCGCTTCTCTATGACGCCAACCTCGAAGTCGCCGAGGAGGCGATGCGCACGGTGCGGCAACTGGGGATCGCGGACTTCATTTTCGTGCCGACCCTGATCTCCCTGCTGCGCAACCGGAGACTGAAGAGCAGCGCCCGGGAACTGCTGGTAGGGTACGGGGAATCGATGCTGAACATACTCGGCCATTTCCTGCGCGATCCGGAAGAGGATATCTGGGTGCGGCGGCACATTCCCGGCGCCATCGCGCGCATTCCCTGCCAGCGGGCGATGGATATCCTCATCGGCGCACTCGACGAACCGGACGGCTTCCTGCGATTCAAGGTCATTGAAGGAGTCGGGATGCTGCACCGCGCTGACACGCAGCTCGCCTTCGACCGTGAACTCATCGAGTCGCTGGTTCTCAAAGAGGGGTCCCGCCACTCCTATTACCAGGCTCTCCACCGCGAGATCTGCCGTCACGGGCCATTGCCGAAGGACAGCCTTCTGGCGCGAGCGCTGGCGGAAAAGATCACACGCGCGGAAGACAGGATCTACCGCTTCCTTGGCCTGCTCTATCCATGGAAGGACATGGAAGCGGTCCGGGGGACGATCCAACGCAGTGACGCCCGATCGCGGCCCGCGGCTCTGGAATATCTGGACAATGTGCTGGCGAGAGGGATCAGGAAGCGACTGATGCCGCTGCTGGAGGGACCGGATCCCGGCGCGGCCTCGAGCGAAACCGGTGCACCCTCGAAAGCCGGCGCGGAAGGCATCGAAGACGCAGTGCTGCAGCTGATACAGGACGCCGACCCCGTCTTGTCGGCAACGGCCGTACTTTTCGCCGGACAGGCAAACCTCTCCGGCCTCCAGGAGAAACTGGAGGAGGTGATGCCCACAAGTGAAGCGGGCGGTTGGTACGTGTTCGAGGCCGCAAGCTGGGTCGCCGCGGCTTTCCGCCTGCAGGAGGCGGGTCGCCACGCGCTGTGGGCCGGGCCGATACCGACGGTGGAGGCGGCGGACCGGCTGCGCCGTCTGCCGCTCTTCGCGTCCCTCACGGTTGATGGGCTGTTCCGCATCGCCGGCGCCGGGAGCCAGGTACGTCACGAGCGGGGCAAGGTGCTCTCTCAGGAAGGCCTCGTTCCAGAAAACCTGAACCTGTTGCTGGACGGCCGCGTGGCATGCCGGGCTTCAACGGGCGAATCGCGGGAGATCGGCGCACCGGCCGCATTGGGCTTCCAGGAGGTCCTCGAGGGAAGACAGCAGCGCGAGACCGTGCGCACCGCCTCTCCCGTCGTCTGCCTGGCTCTGAGCAGCGAGGAATGCCGTTCGCTCCTTGCGGACGACACGGAGTTGGTGCAGGGCCTGTTCCGGATGCTGTGCGGCACGGACGGAGTCGAGCCGGCCAGGATCGTATTCAAAGCAGACTGGAACGAAGGCAAGACCGTTATCCCGGGTCAGGGCCTGAGGCCCATCGAGAAGGCCCTGATCTTGAAAAGCATCCCGGCCTTTTCCGAGGTGAGCGCAGAAGAAATGCCCAGCCTCGTGGCGATCGCAGAGGAAGTGAATCTTGAGACAGATTCTGTGCTCTTCGGGGAGTCCGAACCGCCCGCCATCTATGCGCTCGTTTCGGGCGAGCTTTCCCTGGAGTCGCCCACAGGCGGGCCGGTGCTCGAGGCCGGGCCGAACGACGTGGTCGGCGTCTATCACACCCTGGCCGGTTTCAGCCCGGGGCGCAGCGCGCGTGTCGTGCGCAACGGAACGGTCCTGCGCATCAGCCGGGAGCATTTGTTTGACTTGATCTCCCAGCGTCCGGAACTGCTCCAGCAGTTATTCAGCGTGGTATTTCGTGCCCAGGCAGCTACAACGGCACCTGCATAGTCAGTTTCTGTCGCGAAACTCGGTTGCAGATTGGGCCAGCCGAGCCCCGGAGGGGCGGAAAGATAATAGCCGGGGGCGCAAGCCCCCGGATAGAATGTTGCATTTAATGAGCCCCGGCAGGGGCGAGAGATCTTTGTGCGCAACCATCTTCTGTCGCCCCTCCAGGGCTCCGCGTCGAATTCTGGCCCAACTCCGGGCTCCCGCCCGGTGCTATTGTCTTTCCGCCCCTCAGGGGTTTGCATGCTGACCTAATGAGTTTCGCGACAGATGCTATTTAGGTTCTGGCTGCTTGGAGCAGGGAGCCGGGCGGTGCGGCAGTTGGCAACAAAACGAGGAGAGCCCGCGCCTTGCGTGAGTACTCCCAGTCGTTCAGTCCCTCGCATTGCAGCGTCTGTTCTGCGATCGGCGAGAATAGTAGCTTCGCAGCATGATCAAAGGAGCATGTATGTTCCACCCGCGTTGCAGGTTTATGGCTTATGCCGTGGCGGTGTGCATCGCCTGTGCCGTCTCCTCGTCCGCGCAGGAGCCGCAGCTCAATGAAGAACAAGTAAGAGATTTCCTGCTGACTGCCAAGGTATTGAGTTGGAAGGAGGTGACCAAGGGCATCACAGGCGTTCAAAGGCTCACCCTAAGTGACGGCAAGATCACGCACGACGCCAGCTTCCAATCGGTCGATGTAGCCAAATTAAGAGAAACATTCAATGATGGGCGGACCGAGATGAACTTCCGCGATTCTTACAAGTACAACCTCGCCGCCTACGAGTTGGCAAAGCTCGTGGGTTTGGGGGACATGATGCCGGTGACCGTCGAGCGGCGCTGGAACGGCCGCACGGGTTCGCTCTCGTGGTGGCTTCCCGTTATGATGGACGAGGAAAAGCGGCTGAAGAATAAGATTGAACCGCCTGATGCCGACGCGTGGAACAAGCAGATGTACAAGATGAGAGTATTCTCCCAGCTCGTTTACGATATGGATCGCAACCTCGGCAACGTCCTGATCTCGGAAGACTGGCATCTGTGGATGATCGATTTCACCCGCGCCTTTCGCAGATACACGGACCTCGAGAATCCCAAAAATCTGGTCAAGTGCCAACGGCAGTTGTTGGAGAGATTGCGCAAGCTGGACGCGGCCGAAGTGGCAGCCAAGACCGGCAACTGGCTTAACAAGGACGAGATCAAGGGGATAATGGCCCGGCGGAACAAGATCGTGGCTCTTTTCGAGGCCCTGATCGCCAAGAACGGGGAAAAGGAAGTCATCTACGACTGAGCATCCGCATAAGTTCACCAGAGCGTGCGCACGTGCGGATAGGCAAGAATCTTCTCATCGGCTGTGATCAGGCCCAATCCGTGGAGCCGGGCCGTGGCCACCAGAAGACGATCCACGGGATCGGCATGAAACGGCTCAGGCAGCGAATATGCTTCCTCAGCGATTTCGAGGTCAACGGGCAGGCATCCCCATCCTAGTTCGTCCACATAATGTCGAAACCAGAGCTTCCAATGCCTGTCCAGCTCCACTCGGTTGCGTGCGACCGCCCAAGCCAGCTCGGCGCAACTCATGGGGCAATAAAAGGCCTCCGTTTCCGGGTCCTTGAGCACTGACCGCGCCTTGTCCGACAGTTCACCGGGAATGGCGACGGCCCAGATGATGGCGCAGGTGTCGAGAAGGACCTTCATCGGCTTTGTCCCAGCGACTCCCATGCCTCCTGCGGGATCATAGGATCCGTCAGGTTGCCGCGAATCCTGACTGTGCCTGCGCCCACGCCCAAACGGACCGGCTTCGATGACTTGCGGTGCAATGGAACCATCCTGGCAATCGGAATGTTGCGCTTTCTAATCTCGACTTCCTCTCCCTTTTCGACCAGGCTCAGGTAGGCGCTCAACCGGTTTTTCAATTCGGCAATGTTGGCTATCTTCATGGCTATATTATAGGCCTACTATATGGCTACTGTCAAATGGTCAGGAAAAACATCGGGCATGCACAATTTGGCAGCACCCATTGCCTCCTGGAGGTTATCGCGCCTGTCACCGGGATTTGCTTGAAAATTTCGAGTAGGTTGATTCCTCTGGATTGCGTTCCTCTAAAAAGATCCTCTAAACTAATCCACCAGTTCTTCAAAGGGAAACTAACTTCCTTCCTGCTAGTTGCATCCTCATGATTTTCACAGCCTTTCCAATTGTCCACACTCCCTCCCCGGGCACGCCGCAGCACCCCACGCTCGGTCCTATCAATCCCAATTTCGCCGAATATTGCTACCAGCAGGGACTGCTGCTATTGAGCCAGAACAACTTTAAGAAAGAAAAAATAGGAGCTCTGCCATCGTGCAGGATTGGCTTGCGAAATTGGGGATTCGGGTTGCGGCTGGGGGATTGGGGACTGACGACGGCAAACGATACAGGAACGAGAGAAAAGTTACTCCGAGTGCTTCTGACACGGGCTTGGAAACAGAAACAGGCCCGGAAGTTGGCTGTAAGCAAGGTTCGTCTCTTTGTAACAGGGAATGATTGCCCAGGCGGGCTGCATAGATCGCCATTTTACTATAGCTTTGGGCGATGCCGCGACCGACCTCGGGCTTGCGCGAGGCACGATCTCGATGCGGCAGCGGAGCCGGGAGGAGAGCCGGCTGCAGGTTGAGGCGCGCGGCCGGCCTGTGCAAAGCACCGATTGTGGAACGCGCGATGGTGTGGTCGCGCTGTTTCAACTCATAGGTCCAGGAGTCGGCTTGCCGGTTTTGCGTGAGTTATTCGGCCTCCGCGGAGTGTTAACACCGGCTCATCAAATCCACCACCAGGGGACAGCACGGATGCCCTGCGACACGCTGATGGGAGCTGAGATGTTCGCCACTATGATGGCCGGTTCCCGGCTCCCACCGGAAAGGTCGCGCCACTTTTGCAGAGCAGAAGCGTGCTGAGGGAGGACGGTGGCTGTAGCCTTTACCTCCATCGGATAGAGCTTGCCGTTGCAGTCAACCAGCAGATCCACCTCAATTCCGTCGCGCGATCTCCAGAAGTAGAGCGCCGGCGGAAGTCCCCGGTTGTGGAAAGCTTTGACCCATGCGGAAACAACGGCGGTTTCGTACAGCGGTCCCAGAAAAGGGCCGTGCAGGAGCGGCTCAGGCGAATGCAGACCCATCAGGAACGTCGCCACCGATGTGTCCAGCCAATATAGCTTGGGGCTTTTGATCAGGCGCTTTCCGAAATTGCGGAAGTATGGTGGAAGGAGATAGACCTGTCCGCTCGCCTCGAGAACCGACATCCACTTCCGGGCTGTGGGAGCGGTGATCCCCACATCGCGTGCCAGGTCGGAATAATTGACAACCTGCCCTGTTCTCGCAGCCGCAAGGAGCAGGAAACGATGAAAGGAGTTTAAGTCTCCCACATTGATCATTTGCCGGATATCACGCTCGAGATAGGTTTGAACATAGCTGGCACACCAAAGCTCCCGGTCTACCTCAGGATTGGCACGAACCTCCGGGTAAGCCCCTCGCAGAAGCCAGTCCGCCATATCGAAATGAGGGGCGACCGTTCCTAAAGATCCCCCCCACATCCTTGATAGCAGCGCTGTCAGCGGCGGTGATACACCTATGCTTCCTGTCGCCTCCCTTACGGATAGCGGCAACAGGGCCACAACGGCGACTCGGCCTGCAAGCGATTCACTGACGCCTTGCATCAGGGGAAAGCTCTGAGAACCTGTCAGAAGCCACATTCCGGGCGAGCGATTCTCGTCGATGGCCGTCTTTATATAGGGGAGTAGCTCCGGGACATACTGGATCTCGTCCAGAATTGCCGGCGCACTGTTATCGCGCAGAAAGCCCACCGGATCGGCAAGTGCCCGGGCACGAACGTCCGGGTTTTCCAGTGCGACGAACCGGTGGGAGCGACTCCACCCCATTTTGAGCAAGGTCGTTTTTCCGGATTGTCTGGGACCCGTGACGAGAACCGCAGGGAAGGTCCGAATCGCGCGGCGTATTGTATCTTCCATTATGCGCGGCAACATAGGATCAAGATAGGTCTTGGCGGATTAAAAGTCAAACTTTTAATCCGCGATTTCGAGCGGATAGGGGCGAGGGGACCGGAGAATCGGGACAGGCTACGCTTTCGCTAATATCTCGACATCATAATGTGCATGCAAAACCTCCTTACCATGTACATACCAACTCCGCGAATCGGCAAAAGTGTAACCTGTCCCGAATTCTGTACTATCAGGTGAGATTGCTGAATCTGCCGCGCGGGCCGGTAAGGCTATCGTCCCAGTCGGCGGGTTTCGCGGCACCGACAAACTCCAGCCGTTTGGAGGTCATGACCGGTCCCATGGCTTCGCGGTCGCGCACGGGCAGCCGGTCGACAGCGAACTCCTGCTGCCGGATTTTCGCGCGCCCGTCCGCCGAGTAGCGCACATAGAGGGTCGCCGGATCGTCGTCGGCAAAAAACCGGACGACCGCGCCTTTGGGCGCCATGCG